>NZ_CP022222.1:8798375-9099371 GCF_009930815.1 Bradyrhizobium sp. CCBAU 051011
GGCATGCACAAAATCCTGCAGGCGGATGCCCCCGACGACTTCGTGCTGGCGACCGGCGAGACCCGTTCGGTGCGCGAGTTCGTCGAGGTGGCGTTTGCCGAAATCGGCCGCCGCATCGAGTGGCGCGGCCACGGCGTCGAGGAGACCGGCGTCGACGCAAAGTCCGGCAAGACCATTTTGCGCATCGACCCCGTCTACTTCCGGCCGACCGAGGTCGATCTTCTGGTCGGCGATGCCAGCAAGGCGCGGGACAAGCTCGGCTGGAAGCCCAGGACGTCGTTTGCCCAACTGGTCAGGGAAATGGTCGCGAGCGATCTCGCGGAAGCCCGGCGGGAGGTCGCCAATGGCAGGCCTGCCGTTTGAGCTGAAGGGCAAGAGCGTCTACGTCGCCGGCCATCGCGGCATGGTCGGCGCGGCGCTGCTGCGCCGGCTGGCACAGGAAAACGCCGAACTCTTGACCGCGACGCGCAGCGAGGTCGATCTGCGCGATCAGGCCGCCGTCAATGCGTGGTTTGCCGCCCAGCGTCCGCAGGTGGTGTTTCTGGCCGCAGCCAAGGTCGGCGGCATCGTCGCCAACGACACACTGCGCGCCGAGTTCCTCTACGACAATCTGGCGATCGCTTCGAACGTGATCCACGCGGCGCATGTCCATGGTGCCGAGAAGCTGATGTTCTTCGGCTCGTCCTGCATCTATCCGAAACTGGCGTCGCAGCCGCTGCGCGAGGATTGCATGCTGACGGGGTCGCTGGAACCGACCAACGAGCCCTATGCGATCGCCAAGATCGCCGGCATCAAGATGGTGGAGGCCTATCGCAGCCAGTACGGCGCCGACTTCATCAACGTGATGCCGACCAACCTCTATGGCAGCGGCGACAATTATCATCCCGAGTACAGCCACGTCGTCGCCGCGCTGATCCGCCGTTTTCACGAGGCAAAGCAATCCGGCGCGAGGGAAGTCGTGGTCTGGGGCACCGGCACGCCGCGGCGCGAATTCCTCTATGTTGACGACCTTGCGGATGCCTGCATTCACTTGATGAAGACCTATTCCAGCGATGGACTGGTCAATATCGGCACCGGCGAGGACATCACGATCGCCGAATTCGCCAGCGTGGTGGCGGCGACCGTGGGTTATACTGGCGAGATCGGCTTCGACAGCTCACGTCCGGACGGCACCCCGCGCAAGCTGTTGGACGTCAGCCGGCTGGCCAAACTCGGCTGGCGCGCCTCTACTTCGCTCGAGGATGGCATCAGGCTCACCTATCAGGCGTACTTGAGCCAATCCAACCGGCAAGGTGACGGCTCGTCACTCTCCTCGCCTTTGCGAGGAGCAAAGCGATAAATCCATTAGTTGCCTTGTTATGCCGCTCTCGAGATCACCATCAGCAAAACTCCACAAAAGGTAACGAAACAGCATAGTGGGCCAACCTTCATATCACGCCGATAGGAGTGGCAAACGGCTCCTCTGCTCCGACACATCGATAGGCTCGTACAGTCGCTTGCGGGGTACCATTGTATGGCAAAGCTCTTTTAGAATCTTGAAAAGCGGATGAGTGAGAAATGAAGGATGGCCGATTTGTTGTTTTGCTAACGGGTGCCAATGGTTTCGTCGGCCGAAACGTTGTGCCAGTACTAAAGTCAAACGGTATGATCGTCAGACAAGCCATGCGAAAGCCCTCGTCCGAGGCAAATACGGTTATCATCGATGCTGTTGGCCCTCACACCAATTGGCAAACGGCGCTTGTCGGTGTCGATGCAGTCGTGCACTTGGCAGCTCGAGTTCATCACCCTCGCGAGGAGGATGCAGCCGAGATCTATCGTTCCATCAACACGGAAGGAACACTGCACCTTGCCCGATCCGCCGCCAAAGCGGGGGTTAGCCAGTTCCTTTATTTGAGCACAGTCCTTGTTAATGGCAGCAGCACTGACGGTCGCCCTCCGTTTCGAGAGGACGACCGTTTGGCGCCCCGCGGAGTCTACGGAATGTCGAAGGCTGTCGCAGAGGCCGGCCTTGAAGCAATGGTGAAAGATACCGACATGAATATCACGGTGGTTCGGCCCCCACTGATTTATGGTGCAGGGGCGCTCGGCAATTTCAGACTACTGGCAACGGCAGTCGACCGCGGCATCCCACTGCCATTCGGCTCAATCCATAATCGGCGCGTCTTTCTAGGCGTCGCAAATCTTGCCTCATTCATCGTGCACCGACTTACCCATCAGCAGGACAAGTTCGACATCTTTTTAGTGGCCGATGAGGAGCAAGTCTCAACACCCGAATTTGTTCGGCGGATCGCAACGACTTTGGGCAAGAAGGCGCGTATTGTGCCTTTGCCATTGTTTGCGCTGAAAGCAGTGCTCAGGATCAGCGGTCGTTCTGAGACCTATGATAGCGTAGCCGGATCGCTGGAGGTCGACACGTCCAAAGCTCTGAAGACCGGCTGGCGGCCACAGGTCAGCCTTGACGAAGGTTTGCGGAGCGCTCTGATTGCGGCAACTTAATTCCGGCACAATGACCTTTTTCAGCGGGAGGCAAACGATAGTAAGCGCTTAGCCGCAACCCTATTGATGCTGGCTTGACGTTTTGCGGAACCGCCATGGCATGAGGTCGTCGATTTCGCTTTGGGGATGGCCGGCAATGATCGCCGTGAGCGTTTCGGCGATGTAGGCGACCGGGTTGACGTCGTTGAGCTTACAGGTCGCCACGATGGATGCGAGCAAGGCCCAATTTTTGGCTCCGACCTCATGACCGGCGAAGAGCGCGTTTTTTCTGGTCAAGCAGATTGGCCGGATCGCGTTTTCAACCGGATTGGTGTCGAGCTCGAGACGCCCGTCATCGAGGAAGCGCGTCAGCCCCTGCCAATGATTGAGCGCGTAGCGGATGTCATCAGCGAGCGTCGAGCCGCTGGAGATCATCGACAGCTGTTTCTCGAACCACGGCTTCAACGCCTCGACGAGCGGCAGCGAGTGTTCCTTGCGCGCGGCCAGCCTGATAACCGGCGATGAACCGCGTACCATGGCTTCGATGGCGTAGAGCTGTGCGATCTGCCGGACGGCGGCCTCGGCGATCGGCGATTTACTGTTGCGGGCCAATTTGACGAAGCGCCGGCGCAAATGGCTCCAGCAATGTACGAGCGTCCACGGCCCTTGCGGTCGGGCAACTTCGATCAGCCGATCATAACCGTCATAGGCATCGCATTGCAGGAAGCGTCCGTTGAAGCTGTCCAGGAACTGCTCAGCGAAGGCGCCGCTGCGACCGGGGGCATATCGGAACAGCACGATCGGCGGACTTGGGCCGCTATGGCCGCGGTCGTCGGAGACGATCGCCCAGAAGTAGCCCTTCTTCGTTTGACCACGCCCGGGATCGAGCACCGGCGCCGTGGTTTCATCCATGAACAGGCGATCCGCCGCTGCCAGATGGCGGCGCATGTGGTCGGCAACGGGCTGCAGATGGAAGCAGGCGCGGCCTGACCAATTGCCCAGTGTCGCTCGATCAAGCCGGATTCCCTGGCGCGCATAGATCTCGGCCTGACGGTAAAACGGCGTATGGTCGCCAAACTTGGAGACGATCACCTGCGCAATCGCCGCTTCGGTCGGTAGTCCGCCAGGCACGACATGCTCCGGCGCGTGCGCCTGCACGACAGGGCCGGAGCAGCGGCGGCAGATGTATTTCGGGCGGCGCGTGACCAGCACGCGCCATTGTGCCGGGATCACGTCAAGGCGCTTGCTGACGTCCTCGCCGATCTTCGTCATCGCGCCGCAGCCGCACGGACAGAACGTGCTCGCAGGCTCAAGGATCCGCTCCACCCGCGGCAAATGGGCAGGCAAGCAGCCCCGGTTGCGATGACGGTCCTGATCCGATCCAGCACGCGATCGGCCCCTGATGACCGCCGCAGCCTTCTCCTGTGCCGCGTCCAGGACGCCTTGCGCGATCTCCACGTCTTCGAGCGGCAAATGATATTGATCTGGCCGCAGCTTCTCGGACTTCGCTCCGAACTTCTCTCGGCGTAGTTCCCCGAGAATGACCTCCAACCGGCGCCGCGCTTCTTCCGACGTTGCCAGCGCCGCTTGATGTTCGCTCAATGCTGCCTGCGTTTGCGCTAAAAGCGCCTTCAGGCGTTCATTCTCGTCGCGAAGCGTCGCGGTGCTCATGCGCCATGTCGAGCACATCTGCGCCGCCGGCGCCATGCCCAACTCGGTACAGAGTCATTCTGCCGCACTTATCCAGCGACCTGTGGACGCCGCGCTTCCTCCGGGCGGACCAACCGCCAATCCAGGCCCTCGAACAGCGCGGCGAACATCGCCGGCGATATCCGCATCACGCCGTTCGCCATCTTTGGCCACACGAACTTGCAACCCTCGAGACGTTTGTGCACCGTAAGCGGCAAGGAAACCCCGTCTGGCGGAGTGGGTAAGCGATCGGCTATCGGCTGCTGAGTTTGTGAGCCGATGTGAGCTTCTATGTCTGCGCCTAGTTCTGGAACTAGAACCTTCCATATGATCGAAGCGGTCGCCGACCGTCTTGAGGGAGCGCCGCGGCAGCTTCGCCGACGCTGGTCGGACGAGTTCAAAGCGCAAGTTGTGACAGAGGCGCTGGAGCCTGGCGCGAGCGTCTCGGCGATCGCCCGCCGGATCGGCATTCACCCGTCGCAGCTGTTCGCCTGGCGCCGTGATGCTCGGGCCGAGCGGCATTATCGCTCGCGGCACTCGAGTTGCGAGGGTGTGGTGGCGTCTGTGGCAGGCACAGTGATTGAGATTGCCATTGGCGAGGTGGTCGTGCGTGCCGGCGTGGACGTCGACGAGGCGCACTTGCAGCGGGTGATCCGGGCGGTGCGTTCGGCATGATTCCCTCGGGTGTGAAGGTGTTCCTCGCCAGCCATCCAGTCGACTTCCGCAAGGGTATCGATGGCCTTGTTGCGCTTGTGCGCGATGCGGGCTCAGATCCGTTCTTATGTGTCGGACGAGATTATGTGGCGGAGGCGCCCTAACGCCAGCCAGGGCCGGCCACGGCTAGATTCATCCGCCACATAATATTTTGTGTCCCTCGTGCGGACGCGGGATCCCCCTGCGCCGTAACGCCGGAGGGGCACAATGCTCGAGTTCTATTTTTCGTACGGCGGGGTGCTTAAACGCCTTCGTGACGGGGCGCTCGGCGCCGAGATGGATCGCATCGCGGGGCACTTTTTCTCGCTCGGTTACAAGCAAGCATCCGCCAAGCTTTATCTGAGCCGGATCGCGCGGTTCGGCCGTTTTGCTGCAGCACATTGCGGTTCACGGCCGATCGGCGAAGCTATCGTCGATAGCTATTTATGCACATTCAGCACGGACTCACCGCGGATTGCGGCAATGTCCGCGCTTCAACACGCGCGGCGGGTGGCGCCCGAACGATTCATTGTGTCGGCGCCCGGTGTAGTCAATGATCCGGACGCTCCGCTTCTGAGCTCCTTTTCGGATTATCTAAGCAGGGTACGAGGCCTTGAGCCAAGGTCCCGCGATGGCGTTCTCTTGGGCGCGCGGCGCTTTCTGGATTGGCTCCGCCATCGCCATCCTGGCCAAGACCTCGAGGCGTTGACGGCAGAGCATGTCCTTGCCGCTGTCGAGTATCGGCTGTCGCTCTCGGCGACCTCCGGCACTCGCACGGCGGCGATCTCTCACATCCGAACGTTTCTCCGCTTTCTGCATTGGGGTGGCCACCACGAGCAGGATCTGGCCCCCGTCGTTCCAAGAACGCCATATTGGAGACTGGCCCATTTACCGCCCCGGCTTTCGTGGGATGATGTTCGCCGCGCCATCGATGCGATCGGCACGGCGACGCCGATCGACCTTCGCGATCGAGCTGTCCTGCTGCTGCTCGCCACCACAGGCATTCGCAACGGCGAGTTGCGCGCTCTTCAGCTCCAGGATATCGACTGGCGAGCTGGCGAGGTTTTTGTCCGACGCACCAAGAGCAAGCGTGACCGAGTGGCCCCGCTCCTCGAGGAGGCCGGTGGCGCACTCGCCGAGTACATCCTGCGGGTTCGACCGAAGGTCGATAGTCCGTATCTGTTCCTGTCTTTCACGCCGCCCGTGGGACCGTTCAAGTACGCGCCGTCTGTTTCGAGGATCGTGCGGAAGCGGTTGCAGCATGGCGGGATCGAGCTCGGTCGCGTCGCAGGCGCGCATCTCCTGCGCCACAGTCTAGCCACCCAGCTCGTCGGGCGACGAAGGCCGATTAATGAGGTCGCCGATCTTCTCGGGCACCGAAGCATCAACACAACGGCGCTGTACGTGAAGGTCGCGGTTTCGCAGCTCGCTGAGGTCGCGCTCCCCTTTCCGGGAGGTGCCGCATGAGCGCCTTCGCCGCATTCCTCGGCGAGAAGGTCGAGCGTTACATCGAGCTGCGCCGCTCCCTCGGCTACGCCTTCAACAAGCAAGCCGGCACGCTGCGGGCTTTTGTTCGCTACGTCGAGCGCTGTCAGCTGGATGCGCCCGCCAACCGGACGATGGCGCTGGACTTCGTCCTGTCGTTTAGCGGCGCCGCCGACAGTCGGGCCGTTCGTCACGGCGTGCTTCGCCGATTCTACGAGTACCTGGCCATCTACGCGCCCCGGACCGAGGCCTTGGAGCGCAGAGCCTTCCCTAGGTCCAGGGCGATTCCGCCGCCGCGCATCCTAAGCGAGGCTGAGCTGGCGTCGCTAATCGACGCATGCAGCTTCATTTCGCCAAGGATCCCTCTCAGGGGCCGCACGATGGCAACGCTGATCGGATTGTTGGCCAGCACGGGGCTACGATCCGGCGAAGTGGTCAAGCTTGATCGCGGCGACGTCGATCTGACCAACGGGGTCGTCCTCGTCCGTAAGACCAAGTTCCGTAAAGACCGCGTGGTTCCTGTTCATCCAACGACCCTGGCAGCCCTTCGTCGATATGCCCGCGAGCGCGACAACGTGTTTTCCAGTCCGAAGGACGAGGCCTTCTTCCTCAGCTCACGAGGCTGCCGTCTGTCGGCGACCGGCCTGCAAAGCAACTTCGCTAAAGCCCGCAAGCTCGCGGGTCTTGATGATGGTAAGCCCTTGCGACCGCACGATCTCCGGCACCGGTTCGCGGTGACCAGGCTCAGGCTGTGGCACCAACAGCGCGCAGACGTCCAAGCGCTGCTGCCTTTACTCGCCACCTACCTCGGCCACGCCAGCTATACCGACACGGCCTACTACCTCACCGGCTCGTCGGATCTCCTCGCCATCGCGGCTGAGCGCGCCTTCCTCGACGGGGGCGCGGCATGAGCGAGCACCTCCTACTAGCGCCGCTCCTGGAGTCGTACTTTCGTCGCCGGTTGACCAAGCAGCGCAACGCCACCTCCGCGACCTTGGCCAGCTATCGCGACGCCTTGCGCATGCTGATCCTCTTTGCCGCCGCCCGTTTGGGGAGGAAGCCGGCGGCGCTGGCCCTTGAGGATCTCGATCGCGACCTTGTTCTCGCCTTTCTCGACGAGCTCGAGGAGAAGCGGAACAACTCCGTCGCAACGCGCAACGCCCGACTAGCCGCGATCCGATCCTTCTTCCATCACGTCGCCGCCGCCGATCCGGCCTCGTTCGGCGTCGCCCAACGGGTTCTGACGATCCCCACCAAACGGGCCCACATCGAGGTGACGCACCACCTCACCAACGCCGAGGTGGAGGCCATCATCGCAGCCCCTGATCAGACGACGCCCCGCGGCCGGCGCGACCGGGCCTTTCTGCTCTTCTTGGCGAGAACCGGCGCCCGCGTGTCCGAAGCGACCGGCGTCAACGCGAACGACCTTCAATTGGAGCGAGGACGCCCGCAGGTGCTGCTTCACGGCAAGGGACGCCGAGATCGCGTCGTTCCCATTCCTCAGGATTTGGTGCGATCGCTGACCGACCTATTGAGCGAACGCGGCCTCGCCCATCATGAACCGCGGCCAATCTTCGTCGGGGTCCACAACGAGCGCCTGACGCGTTTCGGCGCGACACATATCGTGCGGCGTGCCGCCTCCCAGGCCGGGTCCACGAGGCCAAGCTTAGAGAGCAAGCCGATATCGCCGCACATCTTCCGGCATTCCCTCGCCATGAAGCTTCTCCGGTCAGGCGTGGACCTCCTGACAATCCAGGCTTGGCTTGGCCATGCTCAGGTCGCCACAACCCACCGATACGCCGCTGCGGATGTCGAGATGATGCGGCGTGGACTCGAGAAGGCGGGCGTTGCAGGCGACCGCAGCGCGCGCTTCCGGCCGAACGACGCTGTCCTGCAACTCCTGGACAGCATCTGATCATTATGTGGCGGAGAAATCTGGGCGTAGCCGGTCCTGGCTGGCGTTAGGGTGCCTCCGCCACATAATCTCGTCCGACACATAAGAACGGATCGAGACCAAGCATCTCCCTGCACCTTCGCAGCAAGCCCATCGTGCCCACAGCGGAAGTCGACGGGCCGCGTCGCGATGTAAATCTTTAGCTCGGCGCCGGGGACAATCATCGCGACGCCCGCACCGCGCGAATCACTCGAGATAGCTGCTCCCCATCTATCGCCGCGTCCGTCCGCACGACGACGTCGCCAATCGCAATCTCGAGCTTGACTGTCGGAACGTGACGCTCCTCAAACGGCCCCTCCACGACCAGCGGCGCGAACGGCGGCTGCGGAGCCTCGCACGACGGCAATTCGCCGCGCTGTTGGAAGCGTCGTCGCCAATCGTAAATTTGCCAGCGCGTCGCCCCGTGCTTGCGGGCCACCTCCGCTACCTGAGCGCCGGGCAGCAGACTTTCGGCGACGATCCGAGCCCGCTCGGCCTCTGAACGCACGCGACGCCCGGACGGTCCCTCAAGCACCTCAAGCCGACTGACTGCTCCAGACCCAACTGATGAGCTGTCCAAATGGGCGCCTTTTTTGCCGTCCAATCCCATCCCAAACCTCCGTTCAAGCCGGAGGCTTCTTCGCACATCTAATCCAACCCCGAAGCCAGGGTATTGGCTGAGCGCTTACAAACGATATTAAGTCGTCGGCCGATAACGCTGCGTTGCACGCTGGACTGTACCCACGAAGTGCGAGGCAAACGCAGCCACGCGAGCGCTGACATCGGGCAACAGATTTCTGATCAATGCAGGTTCAGGATTCTGAGATACCTTCGCGAGATGATTGGCGAGTGATAAAGGGTCGTCGATGCCGAAATAGCTTGCCTTCCCATCTGTCTGCTCGCGATGTACGTCAATGTTCGACAAGATCATTGGTACGCCAAACGACTTTGCCTCCTCCACTGTCGTACTCCAGCCTTCGAAGCGCGACGGATTGATCAGGGCGGTAGCAGCGCGCAGCAGAGCGTAGACATGAGGCAGCGGAACCATTCCAAGATAACGGAAGTTCTTTTCAAGCCCGCGCCCGACGACCTGGCTCATGATCATGTCAAAATACTGGGGTTCTCGAGCGTCATGCTTGCTGCCGGAGGCCGCGACGACAACATCGTCTCCGCGGTTCACCAGGATTGCCAACGCGTCGACCACGACTTGATGGTTTTTATGCCGCCAAAACTGATTAGGCAGATAGAAAAATTTTAGCGGCAATCCGTAGTGCTCGATGACGTCAGACGGATTTGCGGTCAGAAGATCGGGCGGCGGCTGCGTCGCAAACCTCACGACAGAGGTACGATGAGCTACTCCCGGATAAAGCTTTTGGCAGTCGCGAAGCGCGCTCTTACTGCTGAGCATGATGGTGCGGCCCGATGCGATTTGCACGCGAAAACCGAACTCGCGTTGCCATCGCGCGGCTGGCGAAAAAAGCTGCGGCAGTCGTCGATGCTGAAAGTCCGGAAACCAGGCCACCGCGGGGTATGGCAGACGCCAACCAAAGAACCGGGCAGATTCGAAAACAACGTCGACCTTCCGTTCCCGGAATTCAGCTACCGCCGCATAGTCAAGCCCGAGTGAAAGGGCTGCAGCGAAACCGGCGCGGCGTCGGTCGAAAGCTGCGGATTGCGAGATCTCGACGCCTGGGATGCGCGCAAGAGCCTCGAGATCGGCGGCATCGTCCTGCTCGCCTGCGAAAACAACCGGCGCAATCTCGCCTTGGCGGTAACGGTTCAGGGCCGCAAACAAGTTGCTTTGGTAGTTATATCCACCGGCCCAAAGCCGCCGAGGAATAATGGTGAATGCAACGCGAAAGGGGCCGCGAGCGGTCAACGAGCCTGTTCCTTGAACCACGGCACGTACTCGGCAAGCCCCCGGTCGAGCGGAATTTGGCAGGCAAAGGGTAGCTCGCGCAGCTTGGCGTCGTCCGCAAGCAAACTAAACGGGTCTCCGGGTCGAACTATACCGGAAAAACGCACTGCGATATCGCCACCCCAGTTCTTCACGAGCATGCCAATAATATCGGCGACGGTCGTTCCGAGACCGGAGCCGCCGTTGACTATCTGATAGCTTTCTCGCTGCGGCACCTCGGCGATCTTTGCAAACAGCCGCGCCGCATCGCGGACATCTATCCAGTCACGCACTTCGGCTCCGGTTCCGCCCAGAACAAGGGTCTGTTCGCCCCTCTGCAACCGGGAACACATGTCCCACAGCAATTGCTTGCGCAAATGGGGGCCGTAGACCGAGAACAATCGCGCAACCGTACTGCGTAATCCGAAAGTGATGGCGTAACTTCTGCACAACTGTTCCATCATTAGCTTGTGCTGCCCGTAGGGGGACATCGGAATCGGCTCGGCATCCTCGGAGATAGGTCCGTTGTACCGGGCGCCATAGACCGCCGCGCTGGACGCAACAATCAGGCGGCAATCCGATGCGGAGCCGCGGAGCCATTCCAACAATCGGGCCGTACTGGAAACGGTACGCGAAAAATCTTCATATGGCTGGGCGATCGACAATCCGACCGACGATCCGCCGGCCAGATGAAAGATCGTCGATGGCGTTCCCGACCGGCTTGCGAGCGCGTTGAGGTTGGCCGCGTCAATCTCGCCGTTTAGCCACTCCCTCAAGCCGATGCGTTCCCGGTCAGCATTTTCGATCGCGCCATGGCCAATGCCATGGACGGCATGACCTTGATCCGCCAGCACCCGAACGAGGTGCCGACCGATGAAACCATTGGCCCCGGTGACCCACATGGTCATGGTCGCGCCTTGCGGCAGACAAACGAATAGAGCCGCCCCGGCCGATTATCGAAATGCTCGGCCAACCAGAGCAGCGATGTGAAGACGCGTTTGCGACCGAGTGCGACGCGCCACAGGGGCCCTGCCGGAATTTTTTGAGAGAGTTTTTCCACGACGGCGGTGCGCAGACTATCGGTCGTGTACGGGAACAGATTGATCGGACTTTTTAGCGGACGAAGAACGTCGACAGTATCAAAACCCGCATCATTGAGCGCGCTTGTATACTGGTCGAGAAGAAATGCATGCTCGCCGCCATAGAGATGGTGCAGCGGATGCTGATCGAGGAACTGCCCGAGATCAGCTTCCTTGCTGATCACATGTTCGCGCGCGGCGATGAAAATTCCATTCGGGCGCAGCACACGAAACATTTCGCGGCATGCACTATCCAGATCTCGGGTATGGTGCAGCACGGCCCGCGCAAACACGATATCGAACGTATCATCGGCAAATGGCAAGCGTTCGGAAAATTCCTCGACAACCTTGATCGGCAGTCTGGCCTCGGCTGCGAGTGCCCGAATCGCCGAAGCTCCAACGATGGCGCTGGGATCAGGTTCGAGCGCAGTAACCGCAAATCCTTCGCGTGCGAGCGCATAGCTTGCAATGCCGCGTCCGGCACCCACGTCGAGTGCCGTGCCGGTCCGTCCCTGCAGAAGCTGTGAAACCGCCTGCCATTCGTCGCTGCAGAAATAACGTTCCGCAGCGGCGATCAGAGGGTCATCGTAAAAAGCGTCGAGCACAAGCTGCCGCTGGCTCGGCTGGTTGCGAAGCCAGATCACAGCGTTTTCCCAGGACAGTGTTTTTGGATCCATCTCCATCCCAACGCCTTGACCGCAATTTTGGTGGCTCGCGCAAGAAAGTTTAAACGGGGAACTATTCGCTAAGCAACGAGACGCAAACAAGCAATGGCTCTCGACGACGCCGCGCGATCATTGCCCCTACCTTGTCCACTGTGTACGTCAAAAACAACGGCGTCCTTGACACCCTCTGCGTCTGAACGTTGCCAACCGTCCTGCGAATAGCGAAAATATTCGATTTCATAGGAGGTCGGCCCGAATGCGTCTACCAGTTGCTTCACCATTGAGTCATCGAATACCTGATACCAACCTAGGTTTTGACGCGAGCCAAACGGAAAGGAGACGTAACACGTTCCCCCAGGCTTTAGTATCCGCCGGAATTCTCGGGCGGCAGCGAGAAAACCTGTTTCGTCGCGCTCGGCGCATTGCTGATCTGATGTATAGAGCAGCGTATTATCGAGCCCGATATGTTCGATCGTTGAAATGCAAATTACGATATCAAACGTTTGGTTGTTGAAAAACGTTTCCCTCAAATCTCCATACACATAAGAAACACCATCGTACCATTGGCAGTATTTCTCCGGCGCCAAGGTCATAATGGTGAGATCGCAGCCTTTCAATGGCGCCCTGTTAAGAATAAAATCGTGATTCAGGATCGATCCGGCGTCGAGCACCCGAGGCCTTCCTTTTCCTATCTCGGACAGATGACCAAAAAGCCACGGGTATTCGACAACCCGTTCATCAATTGCAACCCCGAACCCTGCCGCCAGGTTCGTTCCCCTTGTAACGGCGCGCTGATCTATCGCCGCCTCAATAGCCCGTCTTTTGCTTGTGTGATAACCGGCACTCCAGGGAAGCCGGCCGCGCAGCCAATACAATGGCAACGCCGCCGCGTCGATAGCGGATTTGATCTTGAACGCGATCGCGCCGGTATGCATGCCGTTCTTTCTAGATCAGAGAAACAATTTCAACGAAACGCTGCCACTGCAAAGTCTTGTTATAGAGATCACCCACCATTTTCCTTCCTCGCGCGGCAACAAGATTTGCATCTTCTTTGTTTGATAAGATGTGACGAGCCAGATTGACTGCTTCATCCGGACTTTTGTAGGTGAACATCGTCTCGCCATCCTTCATCCCTTCAGGATAAATCCCATGGTCAGAGAGCAGCAAAGAACCACAGCCCATAGCTTCGAAGCATCGCATATTGCCCTTGTCATCGCCCGCCATGTCTATCGCGCCATTGAGCACAATCTGCGCGCTGCCGATTAATTGATACAAATCTCGACCAAACACCGGAGCCCTGGCAATTTCTTTAATGGCTTTCGGACGGCGCAGGTCTCGAAGCTGCGGAAAAAGCAGCCCAGGAATGCTTTCCGCAAGTCGTGTCATCCGGGAGGCATCCAAACAGTACACCACGTTCCAGTCCGGGCTTAGACCTGCGATAGACTGCAGAACCTTGACGCGGGTTGAGTGGTGCCGCGAGTAGCCGCCAACGAACAGAATATCTATCGTTTTTTCAGCATCTCCGTATCCCTCCATCTCAGGGTCCACGGCCGGATAGAAATATCCAACTTTACAGCCTTTGCGCCGCCAGTCCTCCAGAATTGAAGGAAAGTTACAGACAACCATACCGTAAGCTGAGAGGTCTGCGCCGCCTGACGGAGCTGCACGCCAACAGATTGTTTTCTTTACACAGCCCGGAAGCCGTCGGACGAATGAACTGTCATATCGCGTTGGATCGGTGTTGTAGAAAATTTCTGTGCGATGGTCTTCGATCTGCGCAAGCAAGATATCGGCAAGACTCTTCCGGCGCAAGTTGTGCTCTCGCGCCCACGCCAGCTGTAATATTCTGTCATCACCGTTCGTGAAGAATGTTTCACTGTCGCCATCCAATACGGGTTTTAGACAGTGCAGAGCCCCAAATCGATCATTTATGAGCTGTCGTCTCCGTCCCCCAAAGCTGCCGTCGTTTGCCGACAACTCGTTCAGCCGATGGAGGTATGAACTGTGAATCCCGCTGTTTTGGAATAAACGCATAGCTTACGCGTACCTTGCCAGCATCCATTTCATATTTAAATACGGCCAAATCCGCCCGACCAATTCCCAGTCCCATGTCTTCGAGAACGTCAGGCGGCTGACCGTCTGGCGCAGGCGGGGCTCATCCACCAATTCGGAAAACACTGGAACCTGTTGGTCGAGCAAATCGGCCGTCCAGCCAGAAAGAGGGCCGTTCAGCCACTCCGGCATCGGCGAGTTGAAGCCCACCTTCCGGCGTCCCATACGGATGGACTCCGGCATCTGATTTTCCATTGCCCGCCGCGCAATGACCTTGGTGTAGCCATCGGACGTTTTGCTCGTCTCCGGCAAGGCCATCGTGTAGGCAACTAAGCGCCAGTCCATGAACGGCATCCGGACTTCGATGCCGTGGGCCATCGAGAGGCGATCGAAGTTTCGCAGGATTGTCGGCAATACAGTGCCGTGAAACATTCGATAAAGGCGCCGGTTCAACGAACCCCAATCGCGCGGCAGCATGTCGTCATCGCCCACAAGACTGAACTGGCCGGGAACCTGGCGCAGACCGCCGCGCAAAAAATAATGCCCTTGGCGTTTGATCATCAGCGCCCGCAACAGATCCACACCGCGCCTGGCCAGCGCTGAATTCGAGGAAATTCCCGCGAGGGCATTTCTCATCCGAAAAGCTCCGGATTGGCCATCCTGGAGATAGGCCCCCATCAACTCATCCGCCCCGTGGCCATCGAGCGACACCGGCACGTTCTTGCGGCTGAGCTCTCGATAGATCAACCAGACTGCGCTTGGAAGCCCGATATAGACGTCATCATTGTCGTCGAGGATCTGGTCGAGCTCGGTCAGCGCGTCGGCCCGGCCGATTTCGAGGAATGTCGGATTGACCTCCGCCCATGCGGCCGCCTCCTCGGCCATGGGCCGCTCGTCGTTCAATGCGCCCGGAAATGTCGCAACAAAAGCATGGCGCCACGAGGTACTGTCGCGCGGTCCCATCCCGGCTTTTTCGTGCGCAGCCATGGAGCAGATCACGGCTGACGAGTCGAATCCTCCCGACAAACAAGTCCCGATTGGCACGTCGCTGCGCATTCTCAGCGCGACGGCATCCTGGAACAATTCGCGAAACCGTTCGACGCGCTCAGGTTCGGTCTTCGGCAGCTCCGGCAAATGATCGACCGTGCGCCACCAGCGCCGGATCTCCAGCCGCCCCGGACGCAGCCACAGGCAATGGCCGCTCTGCAACCGACGCACCTCCTGGCAGAGGGTCCGCTCGCTACCTTCTACACTAAAGGCATCCAGCAAAAGTCGCCGAGCGACGTCGACATCCAACGACGTCCTGATCAGACCGCTTCGCACGAGCGCGCGCTGCTCCGATGCGAAGACAAAGCGCTCCGGCGACATCGCATAGAGAAGCGGCTTGATGCCGAAGCGGTCGCGCGCGAGGAACAGTTCCTTTGACTGGGTGTCATAGATGGTCAGGGCCCACATGCCGTTGAAGCGCGACAACATCCCTTCCTGCCACGCTCGCCACGCCGCAAGAATGACCTCAGTATCCGACTGGGTGCGGAAGATCGCGCCCTGCGCCTCGAGTTCGCGCCGAAGCTCAAGGAAATTGTAGATTTCGCCATTGAAGACGATCACATGGCGACCATCGTCAGACAACATGGGTTGGTAGCCGCCCGCTCCTGGATCGATAATCGCCAGCCGCCGGTGACCAAAGGCGACATCTCGATCGACGCTGAACCAGGTGCCCTCGCCGTTCGGGCCGCGATGAGCCAACAGATTCGTCAGGCGCGAAATCTCCGCCGGCTCAACAGGGTTGCCGCGGAAATCGATGATGCCTGCAATCCCGCACATGGTTACGCCGCCTTTACAGGTAAAAAGCGACTTGCAATGACGCGCAGATCCCGCCAGCAAGCCGCGCCGTGCGGACCGGCTCGCGAGGCGGCGACAACGACAACAAAGATAATACCGGCCGCCAGGCAATATAGCCCCCCAACATACCACCAATGTGGGGCCTGGTTGGACAACGTGTCGTTAACGGAATGTCGCAGCACGAGTGCCGTGACGATGCCCGTTCCCAATGGCAGCAATACAAAGTGAGCCATCCGCGACCACATGCCAACGAGGCTGAAACTTTGCCGCAGCAAGATGATGATCGTGACGATCTGGGCCATCATGCCGATGCAGGCACTCCAGCCCGCCGCCTGCCATCCGAAATAGGGCAAAGCCACCGCGCTGGTGGCCAGCGTAAATACGGCTGTAACAAAAGAGATCAACGCGTTGGAACGGGATCGGCCGCTGGCCAGCAGATAGAATGCAAACACGTTCGCGCTGCATCCCAGCATTCCTGCGATCGAGAGCACCACCAGCACCCGCTGGGCTTCGGCGGCCACTTCCGCGCCGGTCCAGAGATGAAGCAGCGGGCCGGCGACGGGAATTAGCGCACCCAGCGCGCTCGCGGCGAGCACGTTGAGGACCCACGAAGACCGAAACAGCAGATCGGCCTTCCGATCGCTGGATTCTCTTTGCAGTGTGCTAAAGAACGGGAACAGGATTTCGCCCACTTTCAAGATGCCAATATACATAGCTTCTTCGAGCCTCTGGGCAATGGTGTAAAAGCCGACAAATTGGGGCTGAAGCAACGCACCGAGCAGGTACCGATCCGCTTGCCCCGCAATGATGCCGCCAGCCTGGGCAGCTAATTGCCAAACTCCCAAATTGACGAGATCGCCGAGCGGGCCGCGATGAAGCGCGGGACGCGCCAGCCATCCACCGATAACCCTGCGCGAAAGCGCAAGCGCTGCAAGCAGGCTCGTCGCAAAACCCAACGCCTGACAGCCAAGATACGTTGAGGCCTGCGGCCAGCGCGGGATCAATACCACCATCGATGCCGTCGCGATAATTGCGCTGATAATGTTGATCGAAGCGATCCGTGGATAATCCTGGCGCGCGGTAAACAGGGCCAGAAACACCGCTGCAACGCACTGGCATAACCATCCGCCGGCGCCGAAAACAAAGGCCAGTCCGAGATCGTCGGCGGCTTTGCCGCTCAGGTTGAACGCAAGGCGGGCGAGCGGCGGGCCCGCCAAACACAGGATCATCACGATCAATCCGCCCATCGCGGCTGCCAGGAGCAATGCCGTGGCGAAGAAACGGCGCGCATCGTCGCGCTCATCCGGCGCCAACCGCTGGGCAAGTTCTCGCGCCGTCGATAGCGCGAGGGAGTTGCTGAATGCCAGTGCGGGCGCGACGCAGGCTGTCACAAGACCTGCGACGCCAAATGCAGCGAGGCCCAGACGGAAAACGACGAACGGCAGGATCAACAGATTCAATCCCACGCCGATCAAAAAGGCCGCCGCATTCCACGCGGAATTTCCCAACAGACGAAAACTGCTGTCTGGCTCTGCCATATCAGCGATCAGGCCTTTATCTGCTTCGGATGCGTCTGCATCTTAGAACGTTCGAATCAGATCGATGACTTCGATCTGTTGATCACTCGTGATTTCGCCAAACATCGGCAGCGACAAGATCCGGCTTTGATCGCGATACGCATTAGGAAACTGCTCGGGACGATGACGGAACCGGATGTACGCTGCGAGAAACGGCAGCGCAGTCGGATAGTTGATCGCTGTCTGTACACCGTTGGCGTTCAAATGCACCGCTAACGCGTCGCGGCGCGGATGCTGAATCGTATAGAGATGATAGACGTGGGTGCGGCCCGCCGCGATTGATGGTACTACGACATCTTCAATCTGGTTGAGGCCGGCGTCGTAAATCTTGGCGGCATCCTGGCGCGCCTTGGTCCATTCAGTCAGGTGAGGCAATTTGGCCGATAGGATCGCCGCCTGCATGCCGTCGAGCCGGCTGTTGATGCCTTCGATGTGGTGCTGATGCTTGATGAGGCCGCCGTGGCGCGCGAGCATGGTCATATGCTCCGCCAGCGCGCCGTCGTTGGTGACAACGGCGCCCGCGTCGCCCATCGCGCCCAAATTCTTGCCGGGATAGAACGAATAGGTTGCGGCCGTGCCAAATGTGCCGATCTGCTGGCCCTTGTAGCGCGCTAGGTGCGCCTGCGCGCAATCTTCGATCACCCAGAGCTTGTGCTTGCGCGCGATCGCCATAATCGCGTCCATATCCGCCGGCTGCCCGTACAGATGCACCGGGATAATGCCGACCGTGCGCGGCGTGATCGCGGCCTCAACCGCAGCGGGGTCGATAGTGAATGTCGTTCCATCGGTATCCGCGAACACCACAGTGCCGCCGGCATGCGTGATCATCGCCGACGTGCTGATCCACGAATGAGCCGTCGTGATGACTTCATCGCCGGGCTTGACCTTCAGCGCGGCCATGGCGAGATACAGCGCGTCGGTGCCATTGGCGCATGACACGCAGTGCTTGATATCCACCGCGCTTGCGAATTCCCGCTCGAATGCATCGACATAGGGTCCGCGAATGAACGCATTGTCGCGAATGACCGCGGCGATCGCGCCGTCGATCTGGGCTTTGATGTTTTGATACTGAAGCTGCAGATCCGCAAAGGGTACGGGCATCATTTGTGATCCTTATTCCGCTGACAAAGCCGGCGCGCCGGATTGCCGGCATACGTACCGGCCGTCGTGATGTCCCTGGTCACCACCGAACCCGCCCCGATCACGACATCGTCGACGATCCGAACCGGCATGATCGTGGCGTTCGACCCGATCGAAACCCGATTGCCGACCACGGTTTCGCGCCACAGTTCCTTGCGCCCGCCCGCCGGGCCGCCGGTCGAAAACGTGTCATTGATGAACATCACGCCGTGACCGACAAAGCAGTCATCGCCGATCGTCACCAGCTCGCAGATGAAGGCATGCGACTGCACGCGCGTGCGGGCGCCAATGCGCGCGCCCTTCTGAATCTCCGTAAAAGGCCCGACAAAACAATCGTCCTCGATTTTGCAGCCATACAGATTGCAGGGCTCGATGACGCTAACCCGCGCGCCAAATTCAACGTCGCGCACGCCAACATGGCGCAGGTCCGGTTGGTTCACGACGCCACCCCTAATCGGCTCAACCGGGGCGTGAAGCGCAATGCGACTTCCTGCCCGGTTTCGATCGATTCATAAAGCGCGGAAATCAGTTCGAGGCTCTTGCGCCCCTCAAGACCGTCCACTAGTGCGGCACGTTGATTGATCAGACAATCGATCACATGCTGATAATAGGCCTGATGGCCGAAGCCGTAGACGTTCGACGGATTCACGGAAAACTTTTCCACCACGTCCTTGTCTGAGGGCAGTTCGTCGACAAACCGCCAGTGCCTGATCTGATTGACGGCGAAGCCCGCGATTTCGACCGTACCCTTCTCTCCCAGGATCGAGAGCGAGCCTTCGAGATCTGTTGGGCGTACGGCAGTCGTCGCTTCAATGATGCCCAATGCTCCGTTGCGGAATTTCAGCGTTGCGACAGCGGTGTCTTCAGTCTCGATTTTTACAAGCGCCGTGATCGCGCGCGCATGAACGCTCACGACATCGCCAAAAAACCACTCCAGCATATCGATATGATGACTGGCCTGATTGGTGAGCACACCGCCATCATAGGCCCAAGTGCCGCGCCAATCGTCCTGATCGTAGTAGGCTTGATCCCGGCACCAGCGCACGCGCACTGTCCCAAGAACGAGACGGCCGAATCGACCGGCCTCCAGCGCCTCGCGTGCCTTAACCACGGGAACGTTGAAGCGATTTTGCTTGACGACAAAAAGCTTGACGCCGGCTTCGTCACAGGCGCGGATCATGTCGTCCGCATCCTGCAGCCGCAGCGCCATCGGCTTTTCAACAACTACATGCTTTCCTGCCCTTGCGCAGGCGATGACATGCGGAGGGTGCATTCCGCTTGGCGTCAAGACCGTTACCGCGTCGATCTCTTTTCGCGCCAGAAAGTCATCGATGTTATAGTATGCCGGCACGCCGAACTTCGACGCAATCGCGTCAGCACGCGGGCGAATCGGATCGCAGACGCCCGCGAGGCTAGCGCCATCGACGTGACCGCCCCCCAGCAGATCAGAGTGGCGTGTCGCAATGCGTCCGCAGCCGAGCAGGCCAAATTTTATCATGAAAGCTTTCCTATGAGCCGACGTCGGGCTGGCGCGAAAATAAGCACAGGGTTCCTGCCGGACTACCACGGTCCGCAGAGTTCGGGGAGTCCATTACTGGCGAAAGTCCAAACTAATCAAGAGGCTTGGGTGTTCGCTGGCTCACAAAAAAAGCGATCGACTTAAACCTGGCTAGCTTTTCCCATTTCTCGTGTTGGTCCGGCCACGAAAGCCGGAAAAGGGCCTGTTCACTCCGATGGTCGCTCCCTTAGCTGTTCCCAACAGTGCCGAACACAATCCCGCTCGGGAACCCGCTTCCGGACCATCGATGCTCAGGTGGTTCAGTGATGACGCATCCGGCATGGAACCGAATGCGCCTAGACTTGCGTGTGGATCATGTTGTGAAACCACGCCCGACGAACACGCCGACCGCCACGAAGTGAAGGCCATGCTGAACCTGATTGAGAGCGGGCCCTACCCCGGCGAACAACCATAGCGAACAAATTTCGGGCGCTTGACCTGAAATCTTCTGCATTGGAAATAATCTCGTGGCGTCAGATACCAAAGAAGCATCAACAACCCAAGCCCATTCGAAAGCAAGGTCGTCGATAACGGCACATTGAGCAAAATGTGTGGGATTGTGGCGCCAGAAACGAGAACGAATTCCTTGGGCAATCCTGATGACGCCTTGTTGGCAACCGCAATAACTACGCCGCAGACAAGGGTTGCGAGTGGAGCCAAGATAGGGCCGACCGATGCAACCCCTTCGGTGGCGAAAAGCGAAGCGTTCAAATTGCCAAGGCCAAACCAGTTAGCCATTACCGTTCCAAGTTGATCATTGTACGGGCAGTCCATAAATCCCTTGAGCCACGAAATCTGACAGTAATAGGTCAATGGGTGATCCGAGAAAAATTCATAGTAGTGTTCTAGCGAGATGGACGGTATCGCCAACATCCGAAAGTTAATAGTACCGAAAACCGTGTCGCTAAAATCCGAACTGAACGCGCGGGCTATTAAACCGATAGTGAGCGGAATGAGTAGAGACAGGATAACGACCACTTTCGCCTCTTTGACAAACGTCGCCATGATCGCAACGAAAATCAAAAAACCCGAAAGGAACAGCGTCACCTTAGTCAAGGTGACAGGATAGTACATCAACGAGATTGCGATGAGCAGGGCCAACAATATCCAACGCCTGCGCGTTAGAAGACAAGCAAACGCGAAGGGAATTAGAGCGCCATTGATGTTGCCTATGGCATACTCAACAATCCGCGAGTGCACTAAATCATTTCGATATCGGTACATCTCGCTAAGTCCAACGAAGCGAGATCCGCTGAGGTAGCAGACTATCAGAATACAAGCAGAAAAGACCAGAATAGACATAGGAACAAGATCGAACGTTTTGGACGACAGAGCAAAAAACGGTTTCGCTGGTGCGGGGGCAAAAAGTGCTGGTATCAAAAATGTGACTAAGGACGCGGTCGCAGAGATTAGCGCAGTGGAGCGATCGTAACCAAAAAGACTAAAAGCATTGATCCAAAAATATCCGGCAATCATTGCGAACATGTAGAAACCGGCAAAGTAGCCAAAACTGAATCTCGCAAACACAAACGCGGGAGAAATCAGGCTTGTCAGGGCTAGCGCCAGATACATGCCTGCCTGGGGAGGGGCGACAGTGTATCGAACGTGGAAACTTAGTGAGTAGTCGGACACGATTGCCAACGAAAAAAAGAATAACGCAAAGAATGCGACCAAAAGAACAGCGCAAGATATGAAGCTGTATTTCTTGGTTTTGGTTTCTGGCTCCGCAGAAGTCGCCGTCTCACGATCCATGATCAGGATCCTTGGTCGGATATACTACTCAAGTGGCGCCACCATTTGCTTTGGGGATCAGTGACCGTTCTAAAATAATTCCGTGACGTCAGATACTAAAGCAACAGCCCAAGGCAGCCTGAAAGCAACGATGTTGATAGTGTCACATTAAGAAAACGCGCGGGATGATTGCACCGGAAAACCAGGATAAGCGGTCGGGCATCGTCGGGCGAGGCGGCGGTGGTTCAAGTTCTACTTCCGGGCGAACAGGGTGCTGCCACATCGAAATACCTCTTTCTGAATGGGTTTACAGCGTCGCCGTGGCTGCATGGCTTGAGCACCGCCTATTAACTGGAAACTAATGCCGCAGGCTGCTTTTGTGTATCCCGTTCGTAAATTCCTACACCGAGCCCAATCAATGCGAAAAGCAACAGATCGTGGCTAACACGTCCGTGGGCCATGCTTACGATGGTGACGTAGGCCAGTGAGCAAAAAACAAATCTAGCGCCGTCGTCTTTCTTTGAGAGCGGCAGCAGTCTGTATCCTGCGACGCCAATCAACATCAGTAGAGACAGAGCGCCAAGCCAGCCGAACTCGATTGCGGATTGCAATATCGTGTTGTGGACCTCAGTTCCCTTAATGCACGAAAGGGTGAGGAAGCTATCGAGGCCGAGTCCGAACAGTCCGGCACTAGGAATAATATAAAACGCATCGCGCAATAACGCCTTACGGATCGCGACCGAGTTGTTCAGGTCTAAGTCCAGGTTGCAACTTGGGAGAACGATCTTTTCGACCATCTCAGTTTGATTGTGTTTCTGTTGGGTGGAAGCCACTGTTTTCTGGATGGTTGAAATCTCTGTCTCCTGGGTTGCGTAGGTCATCAAGACCTTCGCCGTGTCGAATCGAGCTAATAAACCTACCGTTGAGCCAGCGAGCACAGTGGCAATAATGATGGCGATGTAAACCCGTTGCCGACCAGAACTTAGGACGGCCGCCAGAAGGAGCGCGACAACTATCGCGACAAAATAAAATCTCACCATCGCTGCTGCGAAAATGGCGACAGGAAGGAACAGTAACGCGGTCAGGACTACTCTGCGCCGCGGCGTCAATGGTGTCGTTACCAAGGCTATTAAGAGAAACCCGAATGCACCGAGAAAGTTGGTGGCCGCATCAAATCCGAACACGAGTGGCTTGCCGTGCGGATCGTTCCACTGCAAGATGAGGAAATAGGCCGTTATGACTGTGCCGATGGCGACAATTGGTGACGCAATCCAGAGATAGGTCGTCTTTAGGCATGCGAGATGTTCTGAGCGGACGAAGCGACAGCAAACATACGATGCAAGCGACACCGCCAAAATCACCCAATTTTTGGTCGGGGCTGTATCACCGTTTATGATGAGCGATCCGATTATCGACACGAGAAACGCAGCGAAGAACCAATCCGCTGAACTCATTTCGATGTCGCGCCGATAGGCAATAGACAAAAGACAGACTTCGCAGACCACAAAAAAGCCGCCCGTTAAGATGGAATTTCCCGTCACTCCAGCTGCGCTATAGATCAAAACAAAGATGGCATTGGCGGAGAGCAATGAGGCGAGGACGACGCCGTACATAGCTGTCCGCGTATCTCCTCCTGATATTTTTGGACGGCTAGGAACCCTCTCCGAAATCGTCATTTCAAATTCGGTCATAAGCCCTCCTCTCGTGGAGTCGCGAACCAAAGAGCAAATAGAATTACTGCACCGTGCGAGAGCATGGCGGTAGATAAAGGAACATTCATTAAGACGAGGGCTAGTATTGATCCGGAAAGGAAAACGAATTGATGGTTTAATCCGGCGGATGCTTTATTCCCAACCGCGATCACGAGCCCGCACAAAAGAGCAGCGATTGGCGCGAAGTATGGGCCTACGGAAGCGATGCCTTCGGAAGCAAAGAGGGAGGCGTTGTAATTACCGGTCGCATATTGGGCGGCTAAGGAGACGCCAAGTTGTGATGGCAGCGAACAATCAAACAGCCTTCCAATGACCTGGATCTGACAGAAATGCGTCAGTGGGTGATTTGAAAAAAAATGATTGTAATGATCGAGCCCGCTTGCTGGGATCGCGATCATTCTGAAGTTGACCAGTCTAAACGGCAAGCTGACTTCAGAAGCGTCGAAAGTCTTTATGATAAGCCCAAGAGCGAGCGGAATGAAAAGAGAAAGTATGACGCACAGTCTGACACTGAAGAACTTCAACAGCACCGTGAGTCCGATGAGCCACAATGGTGCAAACAAGGTCAACTTGTTCAGCGTGACGGGATAGAATGAAGCTCCGATGGCGAGCGCAATAGCGGCCAGACCGTATCGCCGTCGATGAACGGCCCACGCGTAAGAGAACGGCAAGGCCGCCGATACAGAAGCGCCAATTGGATAATTTAGCCATGCCGGATACTGAAATTGAGACCGGAGCGCTTCACCTTCGATAAATCCGATCAGATGGAAATCGAAGGATGATGCATATGCCACCGTAAGAGCGGCAACGATCAGAACGCCATAGACGACTTGATCGACTCGGCGCACTGTCAGCTTGAAGCGTGGTGTAAATGCTTTCGTCACAAACATTGCGGGGATTAAAAAGGCGATCAGCGACAGCGCGGCAGACCATCTCGCGATTGTTAGATCGTATCGAAGCGGCGTGAAGAAGCTCAGCCAGAGATAGCCGGCTACGATGCTCAGCATGTAAAAGCTGACCAGATATCCGAAGCTAAAGCGCGCGATCGAGAAAAGCTGGAAGCAGCAGCCTAAGGCCGCCACGGAAATAGACGCCGCTGTCAAGAATTGACGATTGTATCCGATGTGGAATGCCGGGTTTACGTCTTCGGAAACAACGACAAGCGAGACGCAAAGCAGCGCGAGATATATCAGCACTAAAGCCGATATCTGTACTGGCTCTTGCGGGAATAAGCGCGCGCGCGCATGCGAGTTGTCTAATGCCGTCACCCTCAATCCCCATAGGCCATACTACATCCCCATAGGCCATACTGCGCCTGATCTATGGCGCCCACCCCTACCACACACACCCCCCACTTAGGATAGATTGTCCAATACCGCACGGCAAATTTTGGGCGCAAGCCCCTACAGCGAACGAGAATATCCACCATGCCTCATTCGTCTTTTGGCGAGGGATTGCTGTGAGCCAGGTTCCGGTGGCGCAAATCAAGGCTATTGCCGGTTCCCGAGCTCGGTCCGGCCTCGTCGCCGCGATCGTCAGGGGATGGCCGGCTACGGAGCGCAAGGCGAAGCTGACGACGAAAACCCGTGCCGCGCAATTCCTTGCCCAGATCATGACGGAGACCGGCGGGCTCACGATCCTCACCCGAAAGCGGCGCCTATCGTTGCGAGGGCATGCTCAAGCAGCCAGGCCGTTGTCGCCGCCAGACCTTGCGCTTTTCGATCGCGCGCGATATCGCCGCGCCTCTCCTCCGCGATGCCGGAGATCGCCCGGTCGTGACCGCTGCGAAAGTGCCGCTGGAAGCGGCCTGGGCCGCGGCCGCCCGAGATCGATGCAACTCCCGTTCGTAAGATAGTAGCGCTGCCGAAAAGGTGCGGCGCCAAGGATCGCGTCAGGTCGCTTCTCGCTGCCGCCGGCGGCGGTCCCGGTGGTAGGCTACTGCATCGTCTTTGACATCGTCTCGAAGACTTGTCAGGATTAAAACAGCATCCGGTCTTTACCCCTGAATCAACCCGGCTCGTCCAATCGTAGAACCATAAGATTATCAATGAGAGTTCTGGTCACTGGCGGCTGCGGCTTTGTCGGCTCCGCAGCGGTGAGAATCTTGGTGGAGGCCGGTCACCAGGTCCTCAATATCGATAAGTTGACTTATGCCGGTGATCTTCGGACGGTCGCAGCCGTCGCCGACTCGCCCAATTACCGCTTCGAGAAAATGGATATCCTCGATCAAAGTGGAATCGTCGCCTCATTCAGAGACTTCGCGCCCCAAGCGGTCTTTCATCTTGCCGCAGAGACGCATGTGGATCGCTCAATCGATGACCCCGGCAAATTCATAGATACCAACATTCACGGCACATTCGTGATGCTGCAGACCGCGCTTGGCTATTGGAACCATCTGGATACGGAAGAGCGGGCGCACTTCCGGTTTATTCAAGTGTCGACCGATGAAGTTTACGGCAGTCTGGGCGACCAAGGGCATTTCACGGAGGCCACAGCATATCAGCCAAACTCACCTTATTCGGCGAGCAAGGCAGGGGGTGATCACCTGGCGCGAGCATGGTACGCGACCTTCGGACTTCCAGCGATTATTTCCAATTGTGCGAACAATTACGGCCCCTTTCAGAATCGTGAGAAACTGATTCCGACGATCATTCGCAAGGCCCTGTCGAGCCAGCCGATTCCGATTTATGGCCAGGGCCGGAACGTCCGTGACTGGCTTTACGTTAATGACCATATAGCTGCGCTTCTCGCTGTTTGCGCGAATGGTCGGACCGGCGGCAATTACAACGTTGGCGGACAGAACGAGATCAGCAACATAGACCTTGCGATAGCAATTTGTGCGCTTCTCGACGAACGTCGACCGCGTTCCGACGGTCGACCTCATGCCGAACGCATTCAGTTCGTTGCCGATCGGCCGGGCCACGATTATCGCTACGCGATCGATTCTACCAAAGCTAAGCGAGAGCTTGGCTGGCAACCACAGGAGAGTCTTCAAAGCGGGTTGTCAAAGACCATCGATTGGTATCTGGATCATCCGGACTGGACGATGGGCGATGTGTGCTCTGAGGACCGCCTCGGTTTAGGATCATCACCCGGGTCGCTTCGCGAGAATAGATGATGAAGAAGTGGAAGGGCATCATCCTTGCGGGCGGCAACGGGAGCCGTTTGTTTCCGCTTACCCATGTCGTCAACAAGCATTTGTTGCCGATCTTTGACAAGCCACTGATCTACTATCCTCTGACTACCCTCATGTTGGGGGGCTTGCGAGATTTCATCATCATTTCCAGCCCGGACGCGCTCAATCAGATCAGCACCTTGCTGGGCGACGGCACCCGCTGGGGCATTGCAATCACATATCGCACGCAGGAACGCGCCGGCGGTATCGCGGAATGTTTCCGGATAGCGGCCAACGATATCTCCGGCTGCAATGTGGCGCTGGCTCTGGGCGATAACATTTTCTATGGGGCCGGCCTGCCTCGTTTACTGTCGCAGGCGATGAGCCATGAAAGCGGTGCGACCATATTCGGATACGAAGTGGCGGATCCATCAGGCTTTGGCGTGGTCGTGCTCGACGAGACGGGACGCCCGGTTGACCTGGAAGAAAAGCCCAAGACGATGCGATCGCGCCTCGCGATTCCCGGTCTTTACTTCTACGACGAGCGCGTAGTCGCCATTTCGAATGAGGTTAGGCCGTCTGCGCGCGGTGAACTCGAAATCACCGATGTTAATCGTCACTACCTCGCGGCAGGTGATTTGCGGGTGACGCTTTTCGGCCGCGGCGTTGCCTGGCTCGACGGCGGCACACATCGGGATCTTTTTGAAGCGTCCCAATTCGTCAAAGTGATCGAAGAGCGTACAGGGCTAAAAATCGCCTGCCCCGAAGAAGTCGCATGGCGCATGAAATTCATTGACCAGGCAGCATTCGAGGGCCTGATCGATCCCGAGCCCAAGACCGAATATCAACGCTATCTGCGTTCTCTCGTCGATACTTCTTCGCTGATCGCCCGATGATGGCGTTGCTCCGTTGTGAATGAGTGGATAGCGCGCAAAAGTGATGATTGAACCAATACCCTTCAACCGACCTTTCACGACGGGCACAGAGCTTGGCTATGTCGCGGAGGCCCAACGCAATCATCATTTCTCCGGCGATGGACCATTCACGAAGCGCTGTCACCAATGGATCGAACAACAGACCGGTTGTGCCAGGGCGCTGCTGACGCACTCCTGCACTTCTGCGCTGGACCTCGCTGCGCTGTTGCTGGACCTCAAAAGCGGCGACGAAGTTATCTTGCCCTCCTACACATTCGTGTCGACGGCGAATGCCTTCGTGTTGCGCGGCGCGGTGCCGGTCTTTGTCGACATCCGGGAAGATACGCTCAATCTGGATGAACAGCTGATCGAGGCCGCCATTACTCCTCGAACGCGCGCGATCGCACCTGTTCACTATGCCGGTGTTGCTTGCGAAATGGACACGATCCTCGCGATCGCCAACCGCTACGATCTCAAAGTCGTTGAAGACGCCGCACAGGGCGTCATGGCAACCTATAAAGGTCGCGCTCTAGGGGCGATCGGCGATCTCGGTAGTTTCAGCTTTCATGAAACCAAGAATATCAGTTCGGGCGAAGGCGGCAGCCTCCTGGTGAATGATCCCGAATTGGTGAATCGTGCCGAGGTCATGCGTGAGAAAGGCACCGATCGCGGCAGGTTCTTTCGCGGCGAGGTCGACAAGTATACCTGGCAGGATGTCGGCTCCTCCTTTTTGCCGAGCGAAATCACGGCCGCCTTCCTTTGGGCTCAGCTCGAGCATGCGGAGCGCATCACCGCAGGGCGGCTTGCGAACTGGAACCGCTACCATGAAATGTTAGCCCCGCTCGAGCAACGCGGGGTTCTGCGCCGGCCGATCGTCCCGCCCGATTGCCAACATAACGGTCACCTTTATTACGTGCTCCTGCAGTCAGACGCGGACCGTCCGCGGGTTCTCGGCGAGCTCAAGCAGCACGGAATTGCCGCCATGTTTCACTACGTTCCGCTGCATTCATCGCCGGCCGGCTCGCGGTTCGGACGCGCCCATGGCGACCTTTCAATGACAACGTCACTCTCGGAGCGGCTAGTCCGGCTGCCGATGTGGTTCGGTTTGAGCGAAACACAGCAGCAGCGGGTCTACGACACGCTGCGTGCATTCTTCTGAATTAGCTCGACATTTTGCCGGCGGCCTGGATGAGGGACGGCCAATATGCATCGTACCGCGATAATTGGCTATCGACCGATCAGTCGAGCGCGTTCACAAGCCTGACGTGCAACATCGTGATTGCGAGACGGCTTCAGTAGAAACTGTTCAAATTCAGTCCGCGAGGCACCTCGCACGGACCGGACCGATCCAGCTTCCTGGTAATCTCGTGAAATGTCGATCCCATATGGCTGAAGCAAACTCGCTGAAAACGACGCAGGTGGCTCCGTGAGTATCCACATAGCACCAAGGACATCGCAACTTTCGCTCGCGAGAGCAGCACTGAAGAACTCATAGCTCCCGGTATATCCTGCAAGTATCCAGCTGGCTCCGGGTGGGCGTCCGCCCAATGCATAGACCAATCCAGGATTTCGGCCGCTGAGATCGAGCAAGGGATCTCCCGTCTTGAACCCGTTATCTGTGGCGATTCTCCTGAACTTCCGGATATAAATGGCCGCATTATCGGTCAGGAAAAGAGTGGCATTGTCTGGCCCGATTTCAGCCGGGCTCGTCTGTAGCCGCAAGGGTTGTGTTTGTCGGTAAGGATTTTGCGTCGCGGCCAAGACGACGCCGGCCGTGACCAGGAGGGCAGCAGCAGCAATGGGAGTAAGGTTACGCCATGCCGCATTTTTTGCCGTTAGCTCGCTCCCGATGACAACGCCGCCCAACAACCAGAAAAGCCCCGCGCGCGCGCCCTGTTCCCAGTAGTTATTACCAGTCCCAAATGCATAGACATACGGCAAAGTGATAAAGAAGACCGCGAGTGCAACCGCGTTGCGCGAAGGGCCTCGATATTCCCGCCGCGAAGCGAAGAAGAGAGATAATGCGACTGCGAAGGTGATCGCAAAAAATTGCATAGGCTGAAAGGGATGGTAGGGAACGTTCGGCAATAGCGCGCCCGTGCTGACCGCCATGCTCAATCCCGTCAGAAAGATCGCTATCGCGGCGACGCCGATTCTTGCGGCAGCACCTGCCCGCGTGCCAAGGAACATCGCAGTGAAGGTTATCGCTAGCAGCAAAGCAAAATTGGCTCGCTGTGCTCCGCCAAAATGGAAGGAATCTACACGAAACATTCGCGCGAAAGGTTGATCCGGCGTGAGTAGGCTGCCAAGTCGCACCCCATCTAGGACGCGATTGACGAACTTGGCGAGCGATCCGTCGATCATCATCGCCGAAGCGATCAAGAGCACTGCGGCTATGAGCACACAGACCAGCAGACCACGCAGCCAAAACCTGCCCGCAACAACTAGGTAGATGAGCACGGCACATCCGAGCAGCGCGGCCGAGGTGGGCTTGGCCAGAAACGAGAGCGCGCCACCTGCCCCGATCAGGATCCAGCCGATGAGAACGGACTTCGATCGTTTGCGGCCAGTCAACAGTACGCCAATGGCTACTCCCATTAAGGATGTAAAACTCAGCGAATTGTAACTCGGTGTCGGCAACCACAGGCCGAAAAACGTCAATGAGCCCGCCGCCATGACGAGTGCCAATGCGGCGCCCCAGATAGGCAGCGATGACCTAACGTCGATGCGCACTACGGCCACAGATCGAAGTATGGTCGCACAGAGTGCGAAGGCAAGCGCGAAGATGACAAGGACATTGGCCTGCCTTAGCAAGACGATGTCGCCGCCGACGAGTCGATAGAGGGGATGATAGACAAATCCGAATTGGCTCACCGAGGAAGGGTAGTTCCAAGGATTTGAAATCCAGTTCAGGTAATAGCCTTCGTCGCTGAAGTCGAAACCGGATCGGCAAAGCAGCATGACCCAGCCGAGCAAAGCCAAGCTTGCGGCGACAGACATTATCAATGCGGCCCATTGCATTGCTGAGGCGGAAAATGAACTCTCCTCCTTGCTGTCGTCATCTATCGCGGTCGTGTTAAATCCCACCGAACGCTTTATCCTCTCTACAGGTCCTAGCCGACGTAGCCTGTTGGAAGCCATGCGCGAACGTCGGCTGTCCGTTGTGATGGATTGTCATTGTTAAATTCAACTCGGCCGCGCCATTGAATGCATGTTATAGACCGCCCGCCTCGCCGCTCTTTGGTGTCGTGCGGCGAACCGAACGGCGCAGAGGACGCGTCGAAACCGCCCGAGGCAAGCGGCGGCACCGCGCCGATGCAGGCTTGGGGCTGCTTGCGCCAGCCGCTGGAGCTTTCCGGCGCTGGACAGCGAGCGTTTCGACCTGATCGGCCTTCTTGAGCGTGAATGCGCGGCCGACCACTGAATTCAGCACCCAACCCGCATGGGCGTCGTCCTGCCGCAAGCGGACGATCCGCTGGTTGGTCCGGTCGAGAAAAACGGCAATCGCATCGCTGTCTCCAACGACGGCTCCGATTAGTGCTAGCGTCAGGTGTTCTGGTCCGGCCGTTGGAGGTGGCGGAGCCGCCACCTGCTCCACCGACCGAGCAACCACGGCCCGCTGCGGCGGCCGTCTGGAGGCTGAGAAATTCAGTCGCTCCTGCGTGCCTGACAGCGCGGAGAGCGGAACCGACCTCAGCAGGTTTCCGCCCTGCGCCGGTTTGACAGTTTTCCGGTTCGGCCGCGCGATCGGTTTGACGGCTCCGATATCGACAATCTCTGCGGCATCCCTTGGCCGGTCATTCGACAAGATATCCGATGCGGACGAGGTCGCGGCCATCAGTTCAGACGACATGCCGAGCGCAACCGCTCCGTCGGACAGCAGAACCAGAACGAGAATATGGGACCACTTGATCATGCTTATTCCGCCACCGGCCGTCTGCAGCGCGCTCGGATCTGCGGTCACCCTAGCGGCAACAACGGGCGCCATCAACAGCGGGGCAAATCGGGAAGTCACCATCGTATTGCGCGCACAGAACGTTGGCCAAGGGAACCATGCGCGCGCACGGCGACCAAAATGTTGCCGATCGGTCATGCCAGCCGAAATAGAAATACAAGGCAACTTGTCGAGAGGCAAACCCAACATGCTTCGTTGCGCGTACTGCGCAACGCCATGAAAATATGAAGTGCGGGATCGCTGACGCCAACGATCTCGTAGCGGCGCGTCAAGAGCTCGATCGCGGTCTTTAGCGGCTAGACCGTGCTGTTAGCCGGCCTGATCATCGAGACGGCAACAAGCAGCGGCCGGGAATTCCGATTCTCGATTCGATTCCCGGCGTAGGTGATGCGTTCTCGCGTCAGACCAACTCGCGCGCTCGGAATTGATCCTACTCATCCGCCGACCTGGTCAAAGCTTCCGTCGAAGCGAGCGTCATGCACAAGGAAATGCGGAGCGAGACGAACAGTCGCCTGGTGGGGAAAATCCGCGACGCCTGCATGTAGTCCTGCCGATTGACGGCCGATACCCTTGGCGGAACATTGGGTGTGGGCGGATTCCTGGAAGGCTTGGGGCGGCTACGGCAAGCGACGAAAAAAGTCCGCCTGCCGGGCGATTGGAACGTGAACGACGACTTCGGCCACCTTGCGATTTCCGTCAAGCCGCAAGCGTTGCTCGTCTCGTCAAGTGCCGGCGACTTTAGTCGCGCAAAGCTCGAAATCCTGACCGCGCCAAAGGAGACCGTGAGGACACGTGCGGTTCCCCGGGTTCGGGAGCATGGCGGTTGTTTACTGTAGCAGTGTGGTGATACACCACTGGTCCACCACTTATCAGCGCATCAGAAAGCGCACAGCCCGGAGGCTCTAAAATTGGCGCAGCGAATTTCTGGCGCTTATCGGCTGATTACGATCCCATCGATCTACAAAGGGCTGATGTTTTCGCTGGGTGCGGATCGGGCTATGTCGCGATACGTCAACGACGTCTTGCAGCCAAAGGCCGGCATGAAGATGCTGGACGTCGGCTGTGGCCCGGCAAATGTTCTCGCCTATCTCCCCCCGATCGACTACACCGGCATCGATCTGAACGAAAAGCACATCGCCTACGCGCGGGAAGTGTACGGCGACCGTGGCCGCTTCATCGTCGGAAATGTCGCCCATGGTCTGAAGCAGGAGGAACGAGCGTTCCACTTGATAAATGTCTCGGGAGTTCTTCACCACCTTGGCGATGACGAAGCCGCCGCTCTCTTCAGATCGCTGAAGCCTCTCTTGAAGGACGACGGGAAGCTCATCACGCTGGACCCCGTTTGGCTTTCTGGACAGCACACGATAGCGAAGCTCTTCAATTGGCTGGATTCGGGCATGAATATCCGAACTCAAGAGGGTACCTTGGATTGCTGAACGGACTGGACTTTAATGTTCAAACCCGCGTTTTTCGCGATTTGCTCCGAGTTCCATATGACCACGCCGTCATGATTGCCCGAAACGGCTGCCAGACTGGAGTTGCAGATTGACCGACCAGAGGACCAGTGAGAATTTTGCGATCAGGCATGACGGCCGAAATCTTTTCCGAACAATCCAACACCCGTCTCGCTGAGCTGTCATTTGCGCATTTGCATCATACAGTCCTGCTACATCCCGTGGAAGGGTTTTTTCGACCTGATCGGCCGCTGCGAGGAGTATGTCATTTACGACAGTGCGCAATACGTGAAGCGGCACTGGCACAACCGCAACCGCATCAAGACCGCCAACGGCGTGCAGTGGCTCACCATTCCGGTGATCGCGAAGGGGCGGTTCGAACAGCCGATCGATCAGGTCGAAATCGAAAAGCCGTGGGCCGACAAGCATTGGCGAGCGCTCGAACTCGCCTACAAGCGTGCCCCCTTTTTCGAGCAACTCGCGCCCACAGTAAAGGGCTGGTATGAGCGCGCAGACAAGCTGGCGCGTTTGAGCGACGTCAACACGTTGTTCGTGGCCGGTATCGCCGAGCTGCTCGGGCTTACGACCAGGATCGTCAGCGACTCAGCCTATCCCGCGCAAGGCGAGAAAACAGAACGTCTTCTGGCGATCTGCCAGGCCGCCGGAGCCGATCGATACGTCAGCGGCCCCTCGGCCAAAAGTTATTTCGACGAATCGCTGTTCACGTCAGCCGGCATCACACCGGAATGGATGAGCTATGACGGGTATCCGGAGTATCCGCAGCTTCATGGCGCTTTTGAACATGCGGTCACCATACTAGATCTGCTTTTCCATACCGGACAGCAGGCTCCGCGCTACCTCTCCGGCGGATCGAGCGGGCTGACCGCAGGCGGCATTCCAGGCTAAAGCTCCAGCTGGTAGTATCGTCCGGAGCTTTTCCCATTCCTGTCCGAACGTTCACGACTTTGCTCGGAAATAGTCGCGTCACTTTACAGCTAACAAGAAAGTTCCGTCTGCGACTTTGCGCGCCTGCCGTTCTGCAATTACGGGGTAACGCCACTGGCGCAAGCGATACCGTTGCCCCGTATGTATCAATCAGTCGACGGCAACACGACCGACGGCACAGGCGCGTCCGCGGAAATCGATGGACGTTGCCGAATTTTTAAAAATAGCGATTGTATCGTGTTGCTGACACAACCTTAGAGATAGGACATTTAAAGGTCCGATTTTGTTTTGCGTGCGGGCGCAAGCTGCATGTAGGCTGGGAATCCATTCTGCGTTGCCGGCTGCGCGATTGACAGCTTCTCCGCAGCTACTAGTTCTCGTATCACTATTGGCTTGAGGATTCATCGCGATGCGGCAAATCGTCTTGTTTGGCAACGGAGAGATCGCTGAACTCGCCGATTTCTATTTTACCCACGACAGCGAATATGACGTGGTCGGCTTCACGGTCGACGAGGCCTATATCAAGGATACTCAATTTCGTGGACGCCCGCTGGTACCGTTTGAGCGGTTGACGGAGACATTCCCGCCGCTGAATTTTGGTTTGTTCGTCGCTGTAAGCTATTCGGGGATCAACGATTTGCGTGCCGCCAAGGTGGCCGCCGCCCGGAACGCGGGGTACCAGTTGGTGTCTTACGTGAGCAGCCGGGCCACCCTGTTCGCCGGACTGCAGATCCGGGAGAACTGCTTTATCCTTGAGGACAATACCATTCAGCCCTTTGCACAAATCGGCGCCAACGTCACGCTGTGGAGCGGCAACCATATTGGTCACCACTCGGTCATTGAAGACGATGTCTTTATGGCCTCTCATATTGTGATCTCCGGCGGCGTCAGGGTGGGCCAGGGCAGCTTCGTCGGCGTCAACGCCACCTTCCGCGATCACGTCACGGTCGGAAAGAAGTGCGTGATCGGCGCCGGAGCACTGATACTCGAAGATCAGCCCGACTTTTCTGTCATCGCGCCGCGTGGCACCGAACGCTCGCCGGTGCCGAGCACGCGGCTGCGGCGTATCTGAAAGATCCCGGAAATGCGATGGAAGAAACTAGGACGGATTTTCGTAGCCAATGCGCATTCGGAATGGCTGCATAGCCACGGCATCGTCCCGATCGCCCGGACACTGGGCGACTATAGCTACCGGATCTATTTCAGTCCGCGCGACCGAGAGAACCGATCCAACGTCAGTTGGCTCGATATTGATATTCGCGATCCAACCAGGATCTTGCGATGCTCGGATCAGCCTCTGCTGACGCCGGGGCCGCTCGGCTGTTTCGACGACAGCGGCGCCATGGGGTGCTGGATCGTGGAAAATGATGGCGTGGAGCGGCTTTACTATCAGGGATGGAATCTTGGCGCCACCGTCAGCTTCCATGTCGCCGTCGGCATTGCCGAACGTCCTAGCGGGGATCCGGATCGCCCGTTCGAGCGGATCAGCGCCGGGCCCGTGCTCGATCGCTGCATGCAGGAGCCGGTATTCATCGCCGATCCCGCCGTCCTGATTGAAAACGGACGGTGGCGAATGTGGTACCAGTCCGGTCGACCGTGGAGGCAGACTGCCACAAACCCACTGCCCTCCTATGACATCCGCTACGCCGAATCGCCGGACGGCGTTCGCTGGGACCTTGCCGGCGTACAGTCGCTTACCTTCGAGCACCCCGGCGAGGTCGCGATCGCGCGCTTCTGTCCGTTGCGGGAGAACGACGGGAGCTACAAGGCCTGGTATTCGTATCGCGCCGACGATTGGGGATATCGCATCGGCATGGCGATCTCCAAGGACGGCATCAAGTGGGCACGCCGGGACGATGAGGCTGGAATCGAGCGCGATCCGGAGGGCTGGGAAGGATCTATGATCTGCTACCCCTTCGTGTTCGACACCGAGATCGGACGGATGATGCTGTATAATGGCGGCCGTTATGGCGACGCCGGCTTCGGCATTGCCGCGCTGGAGCGCGACTAGACCGTTCGCACGATCACCGTGAATTCGTAAAGACCATAGTCCTGCAGCAACGCCACTGACCGGCCGTAGCGGCGCATGCAGTAGGTCAGCATCTCGCCCGGGTCTGCGTAGTATAGATCGTCGCGCCGCCGATCCGGATCGCTCGACAGACTGAGGACATTGAAGGCAAAGCCACGGCGACCGACGCGCGCGAGGATGTCTATGGTGTCATGGACGTAGCGAGCCCAAGTCTCGGTCGGCACGTCGCCTTTGACATTGAGAATGCCGCTTGCGATCGCGAAGTCCATTGTCTCTGCCGGCTCGGCTCCGACCTGCCATTGGCAATTCGAGGTATTGCCATGCAGTCGCATTGCCTCGGCGATCATGTCAGCCGCCACGTCATAGCCAATGAACGGGCCCTGATGGCCTTCCGCCCGGAGAAAGCGGAGGAAGTCGCCGAAACCGCAGCCGAGGTCAAGGACGGAGGCTTCCCTGTCGCCGGCGATCAGGCGAAGAAATTGCCGATGTCGCAACTCATGCGAACCAGCGCCGTTCCAGTCGACTCCCTGCGGGGTCGGGCCGAACGTCGCAAGCTTGGACGCATAATATGCCGCAACCGTGCTGCGGATCGAAGTGGCTTCGTTCATCACTGGTCGGCTGTCATTTTGGTCGCTTGACGAACAGCCCCTCTCCCCACGCCGGAAAGGTCGAGTTCTCGTCGTACAGGGTGTGGTAGACCGCGTGCTTCTTATCAAATCCCTGGCTGTCCAGAAACTTGACCAGATCTGCCTCGAGCGCGCCATCCTCATACATTTCCACGACATTAACTTCCGAGACGACGACATCGACAGAAGAAAGCAGCTTCTTCGCACCGCGGAACGCGAGAAGTTCGGCGCCCTGAATATCGATGTTGAGGAAGTTGTAGGCGCCAAAAGCCATGTGGTTTTCCTCGAACAGCGCATCGAGCGTGATGGCCGGAACCTGAATCGTCATTGCGGTGTGGAGCGTCTTTACGATTTCATTGAACCGCTTCATCGGGAGAATGCTTGCAGGCTCGGTGCTTCCGGAGCGGCTCGTATGGATATGAAAGTCGATCGCGCCCAACCTGTCGCACACCGCATAATTGAAAATTTTGACTCTGGGATCGTCGCCGAATTTCGAAATCAGAACCTTGCAGCATTCGGGATTCGCCTCAATCAGCATGATGTTTTGAAATCCATAGCTGAAATACTGCGCGACCTCCTGGCCGACGTCGGCGCCTACATGCACGATGCCGGTCTTGGCGAAGCGGCGAAGCTCCTCGTGCTCGAAGATATTCTTGAGATCTTCAAAATGGTCTTGCGCGGTGACGATCGGCATGCTCGGCGATTTCACGTTGCTGCAGTCCCGACCTGCACGGGCTTCGTGGCTTCCGGATTGGGATAATCCGAGCTCACGATGATGGGCAGGATCATCCAGCGCCCGTCATTGCTCTGCCATTCGTAAGCCGCGTCCGGATCAACCGGGTCGACGCCATGATGGATTCCAGGCGACATCACCAGCAGGTCGCCGGGCTTCATGTAGGGATCGACATACTCCTTTTCCGCTCCCGCCGCCGACCGCGCGAAGACGCCGCCCGCTGAATAATCGCGGCCGAATTCGGATGCGGCAACGAGAGTCTGGATCTGGGCATGCTTGCCTACTGGGTCGATGTGTTCGGCCTGATATCCCCCGCCCCTCGGATAGTGGTGAATATTGACGCGCGCGATAAAGCGATCGGACGGGATATTGCCGAGAAACTCTGTTTCCGGGTAGCCCGCCAGAAAATTCTTCATCGCGAAAATGTCCGAGAAGAAGTCGAACTTGTCTTTATTGTGCGGATACCAGCCGTGATAGTAAAAGGCATGCATCTTCTGCTTGACGTGAGCCTTCGGATAGTTGTCGTGCAGCCGATGATAATCCGGACAGTCATCGTGCAGTGGATGCCAGCTTGCGTCTGACGTCATGCCGGTTTGAAACGCGGCATTCCGAAGCTCACGAATGCGGTCGGAATCATAGAAGGCCGTGACCACGAACGCTTCCGGCGCGTTGACGCGTTCCATGAACTCGCCCGCTCGCGAATAAACCAGCTCGTTGAAATCCTGTCGGGATATCTCTGTAACGCGTAGTGGCATTCTTTCCTGGTCCTCAACTGCGCTCTTGGCCGGCAACAAACCTTGAATGATGATGGGCGTCAACCGCGCCGGCTACGGAATGGGCTTGATCCAGCTTGCGGACCTTCGGCTCGGATTGGGCCGCCGGGGTCCGATGGACGCGACGGACCACCGCATAGGGACGACGCTTCGTCTCAGCCAATATGTTGGCAATGTAAATGCCGAAAATTCCGAGAATCAACGTGATCAGACCGCCAAGGAACCAAATGGAAACAATCTGCGAGGTGAAGCCGTCAACGCCGACCCCGGAGGCGAAATACCGGCCGACAAAGTAGACGATGACGAAGAGGGACAGGGCGAAGATCGAGATTCCGAGATACAGGATCAGGTAAAGCAACCTCGTCGAAGTGGTCGTCAGGAACTTGATCGCCATCTCTGTTCGCATGCGGAAGGAGTATGTGGACGGCGAATGATCATGCTTGCGGATCACCACAGGCACCTGCCGGTAGCCGGCCAGCTGCATCAGATGGATCATCATGAATTCACGGTCGAGATGACGAACGAGCGCCCGAACATAGTCGCGCGTCATCAGGCGAGCCACCACGTTGTTCCGCGGAATCTTCTGATCGCTCAGTGCGTCGATCAGGGAAAAGAACAGTTCTCCCGCCACTCGATCGAACCAACCGCCTCGCCGGCTCTCCTGAACACCAAACACGACATCGCAATCGCCCTGCATCAAGCGTTCGTGAAATGGCGTCAGAAGCTCCGGCTCCTCCTCGAGATCGCTGTCGATCAAAAACACGAGATCGCCAGTCGCATGAGCGAGACCAGTCATTAGCGCCTTGTGATGCCCAAAATTGCGCGCAAGATCAATCACCACCACCCGAGGATCCGCCTCATGCAGCGCAAGCGCACGAGCGAGACTGTCGTCCGGCGAACCGTCATTGACCATAACGAGTTCGATGTCGTCGGTAATGAACTCGGCCGCAGCCAACACACGACGGCAAAATTCGTCGATCGTCGATGCCGACTGGTACAGGGTCGTCACGATTGACAGTCTCACGCAGCGTCCTCGTCAGATATCGCGAGCGGTGGGATTTCGTCGCAACTCACGGACCACGTGATGAAAAGCCGGTCTTTTGCGCGTCCGCCTTGCCATGGATTGGGAAGCAGGCGGCCGCGCAAACAAACGGATGCCTGATGCGTCTGTCCCACAATCAGTTTAGGCGACTTGGGTTAGTTGAATCAAGCGTCGTCAGCAATCGGCCTTGGGCGTCCAAGCCCGCGCACGCACGTGCAAAGGAGTGTTCCGAGATAGTTGTCGACAGGCAACAGCAACGCACGGAACTGATCCGGATCGGGAACCGTCCCTCACTATACTGGCTAGTGAAAGATGAAGCCGTTGGCATGTATAGCGACTATTTCGGCTTTCGCCGGCAGTGCATCGGGACCGCTCAATACGTCGATCTGGCTAATCCAATGAACCGCGCCTTGCTCGCTTTGGGTGTCTTGAAACAGCTTAATCAGTTCGCTGTCAAGCGCCGGAAACTCGTTGAGCAACATCGTGCCCCGGTCAGCCGCAATCAACCCGGCGCTCAAGTTTGACCCAAATAGGAAGGTATCGTTTCCTACAACAGTGCCCGCATTTTCTTGCAACGCAAAGGCTAAATTCAGAGCGCTTGTACCGGTCGCAACAAGTGGCGCGGAATGAACGCCAACAACACTGTCGCCATTCAAGTCTTGCTGGAAGTTGGTCTCGGCCGATTGCAGCACCGAGCTCGATCCCGACATCGCGGGAATGTATGAAACGAACTTGCCGCTGCTGTCGGTGGTCCAGAGCGTGTATTGATCAGCACCATTCGCCTTCCAAACGACCTGATAGCCGCCCGAGATTTGTTCTGCCGCTATCGGTGCCCAGCCCGAGATCTGTCCCGCAACAACCGCCGCGCCTAAATACTGCAACTGCGGACCTACGCCGGAATTGTAGAGATAATAGTTGCTTCCAACCTGGGTCAGGCTGGTCGAACCGGACGACTCGATCACGACGGTGGGGATTCCGATCAGGCCATCGCCATTCAGATCTTGCTGGAAGGTGGTCTCCGCGGATTCCAACACCAAACTGGATCCCGGCATCGCGGGAATGTATGAAACGAACTTGCCGCTGCTGTCGGTGGTCCAGAGCGTGTACTGATCGGCACCATTCGCCTTCCAAACGACCTGATAGCCGCCCGAGATTTGTTCTGCCGCTATCGGTGCCCAGCCCGAGATCTGTCCCGCAACAACCGCCGCGCCTAAATACTGCAACTGCGGACCTACGCCGGAATTGTAGAGATAATAGTTGCTTCCAACCTGGGTCAGGCTGGTCGAACCGGATGACTCGATCACGACGGTGGGGATTCCGATCAGGCCGTCGCCATTCAGATCTTGCTGGAAGGTGGTCTCGGCCGATTCCAGCACCGAGCTCGATCCCGACATCGCGGGAATGTATGAAACGAACTTGCCGCTGCTGTCGGTGGTCCAGAGCGTGTATTGATCGGCACCATTCGCCTTCCAAACGACCTGATAGCCGCCCGAGATTTGTTCTGCCGCTATCGGTGCCCAGCCCGAGATCTGTCCCGCAACAACCGGCGCGCCCAAATACTGCAACTGCGGGCCTACGCCCGAATTGTAGAGATAGTAATTGTTCGCAACCTGGGTCAGGCTGGTCGAGCCGAACGACTCAATCACGGCGGTGCGAATTCCGAGCAGGCCATCACCGTTCAGATCTTGCTGGAAGGTGGTCTCGGCGCTTTCCAACACCAAACTGGATCCCGGCATCGCCGGAATGTAGGACACGAACTTGCCGCTGCTGTCGGTGGTCCAGAGCGTGTATTGATCGGCGCCATTGGCCTTCCAGACGACTTGGTAGCCGCCCGAGATTTGTTCCGCCGCGATCGGTGACCAGCCCGAGATCTGCCCCGTCACAACCGGCGCGCCCAAATACTGCAACTGCGGACCTACGCCCGAATTGTAGAGATAGTAGTTGCTGCCGACCTGGGTCAGGTTGGTCGACCCGAACGACTCGATCACCACCGGCGTCGAATAGACGCCTATCAGTTCGGAAAGGGTGATCGCGATATTCCCTGTTAGGTCGATCGCGAAGTCAGCGGCGCCGTCCCCGTTGGTATCGCCTTGCAACGTGGTGATGCCGGTGGCGCTGTTGTAGAAGTAATTGAGTTCGCCGGCCGCGCCGTCGAAAGCCGCGGTCCCGAGGAACTTGAATTGATCGTAGCTGCCGGTGCTGCTGATCGCATCGTATCCACTGAGGTCGATGTGGTCCGCTCCGGATTCGAAATCGGTGATGCGGTCGTGCAGCCCGCTGGTGGCCAAGCTTTCGCCGAGCAGGAATACGAACGTGTCGCCGCTCGCGCCGCCGGTCATCGTGTCGACGCCGATGCCGCCGATCAGCTTGTCGTTACCGGCGCCGCCAATCAGCGTATCGCTGCCGCCTCCGCCCGACAGCGTGCAGCCGGTGTCGCTCGCGGTCAGCTTGTCGTTGCCGCTGCCGCCAATCGCCTTCTCGATGGTCGCGTTGAGCGCGATCCCGATGTTGTTGACGAGGCCGCCGACCGAGGAAAAGGCGCCCGAATGCAGGTCGATGGTCTGCGCCGCCGAATAGCCGGAGCAATCGAGCGTGTCGTTGCCGCCGCTGTCGTAGATCGTCAGCGCCGGCGCCGAGCTGTAGGCAGAGAAGTTGAACACCGCGCCAGCGTTGCTGTTGAAGCCATAGACGGTATCGCCGGTCCTGGTGGTGGTCGCCGCCCCGTAGATCGAAGCCATCGCGTAGATGTCGGCCATTTGCGGCGTGACGACGTAGCGGTACGAACTCCCGGAATAATTCGGCTCCGAGAAATACGACATGATCGAATATTGCCAGGTGTCGTTGGCGTAGGTCGCGTTGGTCGCATACGACGCGCTGCCATTGTACGGCCCCTGATGGCCAAGCCCGAGCGCGTGCCCGACTTCGTGGATGTATGTCTGATAGGCATAGCTGTCGATGCCGGTCTTGCCGTCGTTGGCGCCGCCGTCGGTGGTGACCCAGTCGGAGCTGATCACGATATTCATGGAGGTGATCGCGCCCGAGCCATTCCAGGTCCCGCTCGCATAAGCCTGCATCGTACCGGAATTGCTGAACGTGATGTTCGCCGCGCCGGTCGTCTGGACGAACGTGACGTTGGCGACCTCGGACCACGCCTGCAGCGCCGACTGGGCCAGAAACTTCTCGGCCGAGTTCAGTGCACTGAAATTGTAGGTGATGGTGCTGGAGGCCCAGTGATGAGCGATCGTGCTGTTGTATTGCCAGAAGCCGTTGACGAGGTAGTCGGCCAGCGTCGCGATTGAGGCCACCGGTTTCGCTGCGCTCGTTACGACCGTGGTTACGGTTTCGGCCGCGACGGGGAACTGGTCGCCGTCATCGATCACGAGCGTGTCGTGTACCGGCTCGTGCGGCGGGATGGACGCGTCGCTGCCGGCGTCCGGCGCCGCAAAGGTCCAGACGTCATCGAACGGAGAAAGGTTCTTCTTCATCGAAAAGCCCGTCGGCAGCATGAAAATTGCAAAAGCACACGGGACGCTAGAATCGCTTCGTTAATGCTTGTTTACCAGCAGCCTGTCGCACGCGCTTCAATTTCAACGCATTGCAGCGAAAAGCAAAAAATCTTCGGTATTACCCCGTAGTTTTGCGGAGGTAGGATTCGCTTCGCCGCGCAGGCGGGCTTCCGGCCTGGACCTGCCGCCACACCGTCCCTCAGGCCCGGCCTCCAACAAGCTGTTGGAAATCATCGCCAGATTTGTTTAAGTCAGGCCGGGCTGCCTCCTTCCCATCCGCGAAAATCCAAAAAAATAAGGTTTCTCAATGCCTTTCCCACGCGCTTCGCAGGCCCTTTCCCGCTTCACCGTGCTCGACCTCACCCGCGTTCGCTCTGGGCCCACTTGCGTGCGGCAGCTGGCGGACTGGGGCGCCAATGTCATCAAGATCGACGCGCTGCTGGAAGATGGCGGCGAGCAGCCGGGCGGCCCGCGCCAAGGCTCGGATTTCCAGAATTTGCACCGCAACAAGCGGGCCATGACGCTGAATTTGAAGGACCCCAAGGGCCTGGACGTGTTCAAGCGCCTCGCGGAGCAGGCCGACGTGGTGGTCGAGAACTTCCGTCCCGACGTGAAGGCCAAGCTCGGCATCGACTATGAGAGCCTACGCCGGATCAATCCGCGCCTCGTCTATGGCAGCATCTCCGGCTTCGGCCAGGACGGCCCCTACCACAAGCGACCGGGCTTCGATCAGATCGCGCAGGGCATGGGCGGGCTGATGTCGATCACCGGCGCGCCCGGCGAAGGCCCGATGCGGGTCGGCATCCCCGTCGCCGACCTCACCGCCGGGCTGTTCTGCGCGCTTGGCATCCTGACCGCGCTGCTGGAGCGCGACGTCTCCGGCGAGGGCCAGTGGGTGCAGACCTCGCTGCTGCAGGCGCAGATCTTCATGCTGGATTTCCAGGCCTCGCGCTGGCTGATGGAAAAGGACGTCGCCAGGCAGGCCGGCAACAACCACCCGACCTCGATCCCGACTGGCGTCTTCAAGACCTCCGACGGCTATATCAATATCGCCACCACAGGCGGGCGGATCTGGGAACGCTGCGCGCAGGCGATCGGCGCGCCCGAATTGATCACCAATCCCCATTACGCCACCGCGCCGGCGCGCTCGAAGAACCGCGATGCGCTCAATGCCGCGATCGGCAAGCTCACCGAAAAGAAGTCGACGGAAACCTGGGTCAAGGAATTGAACGAGGCCGGCGTGCCCTGCGGCCCGATCTATTCGATTGACCAGATGTTCGAGGACGCGCAGGTCAAGCACCTCGGCATCGCCCAGCACGTGCCGAACGACGAGAACCGCCACATCCAGCTCGTCGGCCAGCCGGTGTCGCTGTCGCGCACGCCAAGCAGCATGGCCGCGCGGCCGCCGGAATTCGGCGAACAGACCGAAGAGGTGCTGGCCGAGTTCGGCTTCGGCAAGGAAGAGATTTCGGAATTGCGCCAGCGCAGGGTGGTGTGAGAAACGCACCCGTCTTTAGGCGGCGACGCGGCAGGTTCGCGAACAAAAGCCCGGAAACAATGCCGGGCTCTGGCCGCAAGCGTCGTCCCCGCCGATTTGTAATTGACTGACCGTCTGGATGTTGTCGGCGATATGCGAGCCGCAAAGTCGATGATCGAGTTGGCGAGCTGGTTAGGTCGCGGGGGCGTTTGGGTGAATCGTCATCGTTTCTTCCTTCTCATCGCACGTAATCAACCCTGACGCTGTCATCATACGTCAAAACGCCAAGGGCCACCCATCCGGCAAAAATACCGAAAATGATAAGAGCTACTTTGATCCAGTATGCCATTGCCGCAATATGCGCCCCGAATCCCCTGTTTTCCAGTGTGGAAGCCACAATCAAACTGACGCAGTAGCCGCGGGTACCACAGCCGACAAATCGACGAGTGCCGGACGCTGGTCAAAGCGGACGACGCAATAAGCCATCGAATGGAAGCTAGTATTACCAATCCGGCGGATCTACCGCAGGGTATTGCGAGCGCGTGCTCCACGCAATTGCTCACATGAGCGCGCAGCGTCCGGCCGCGGTCTCGGCGTCGCGCTTCAGCGCGCTGTCCGTGCCGGCGAAATGGTTCGGCGGCTGACATGTCGCCGCGATTGGCTACACTGCCCCATCATTTTCCCGTGAAAGGCATTCCATGCGCATCATGATCCTCAATGGCCCGAACCTCAACATGCTCGGCATCCGCGAGCCGCACATCTACGGCTCGACCACGCTTCCCGCCATCAAGGCCTCCTGCGAGGAGTTCGCCGCCTTTGCCGGCGCGGAGCTGGCGTTTCACCAGTCCAACCACGAGGGCGTGCTGGTCGACCTGATCCAATCGGCGCGGACCTCGGCGGATGCCCTCATCATCAACCCCGCCGCCTACTCCTTCACCTCGATTGCGATGTTCGATGCCATGAAGATCTTCGAGGGGCCGATCTACGAGGTGCACATCTCCAATATCCACGCCCGCGACGAGCTGCACCGCCACTCCAAGCTCTCTGCCGCGGTCAAGGGCGTGATCGCCGGCCTCGGCCCCTACGGCTATATCGTGGCCATGCAGGCCGCGCTGCAGGGCGCCGGCAGGCTGCCCGCGGCGCTCCCGGCTGCCCTGCGCGTCGGCCCGAAGTAAGGAATTCCGCCATGCAGGGAGCCGGCTATCTCGCCATCTGGAGCGATCTGACGCCGCAGGACGAAACCGACTGGGCGCACTGGATCACGCGCGAACATGCCGCCGAGCGCGTCGGCATCAACGGTTTTCTGGCCTGCCGCATCTTTCGCGCGCTGGGCGTCGCGGTGAACCGCTACTTCATCCTTTACGAGCTCGAGGATGAGCGCGTCGTCGGCGGGCCGGATTATCTGGCCCGGCTGAACGCACCGACACCATGGTCGCAAGCCATCATGCCCCGGCTCGGCAATTTCGCGCGCGGCGGCGGCCGCGTTGCGGCCTCGGCCGGCATCGGCCAGGGCGGCATCGTCGCTCCGCTGCGCCTAGATGGGGCGCCATCCTGGGATGCTGCTCCGCTTGTCGCCGAGATCGCGCGTCTCGACCGCATTGTCGCCGCGCGCTTGCTGCTCACCGACATCGCACAGACATCGATCAAGACTCGCGAAAAGGGCATGCGGGCCAATGACAGCTCCTTTGCTGCCTTGCTGCTGATTGAGGGACTGGACGAAGCCGCAGTCCGCGATGCCCTCGCTCACCTGCGCAAGACGCTTCCCGCTGAGGATCACGGAGCGATCGACGACCTGCCGCTTTACCGGATCGCCTTCAGCCTGCCGAAGCGGCTCCTGCCGGGCTGAGGCAACTGATGTACATCGACACATAGCAGGTAGCTCTGTCATTCTAGAGCGCGACGACGTCGCGAACCCAGAACTATCTTACCTCCTACGCCGCGTGATCTTTCTCATAGTAGTTGTAAATAGCTAGATCTACTTCGTGTTCGGACATGCGCGCCGCTATTGTCTTGCCCTCATTCACTAGCGAAAATACGGATCTAGCCATGCATTTTCCGCGCCTCGATAGACTCTTTCTGCGCGAGCTCGCGGATCAGCTCGCAATAACCTGCCATGGCTGCGGCAAAATCGAAGCGTTTGGAGACCTCGGTCGCGCGTTCGGCCCGCTGAGGATCCACTGAATTGGCCGCACCACTGATCGCTTTCGCCAGTTCGTCGGCGTTGCCGGGCTCGACGACCCAGCCGACATCATGCTCGGTCACTGTCAGCGCGGCCTCGGCGTCGGGTTCGGAAACCAGGATCACGGGACGGCCGATCGCCAGCAAATTGTAGAACCGGCTGGGCACTGATACGCCGGCGACGTTCCTGCGGTAGGGGATGATCCAGGCGTCCGCGGCCGAAAGAAACGTCTCCAGTTGATCGTCCTCGACGCGATCGACCAGGGTGACGTTCACAAGCCCCGCCTCGGCTTGCATGGCCTTCAACTGGTCAAAACCCACTCCCCAGCCCGACAGCAGGAAGTGAATATCCTTGTCGCCCTGCAACCGGCGCGCCGCCTCGAAGACGATGACAGGATCGTGGGTAAAGCCGAGATTGCCTGACAGCCCGACGACGAAGCGGCCGGAAAGCGAACGACGGTACGGATTATCAGGATCGATCGCGCGAACGCCGCGCGCGAGCGTCGTCCAGTTCGGAATGAAGCGAATCCTGTCACGGCTCACTCCGCCATAGCGCAGCAGCAGCTTTTCGGTGTCGCGGCCGATGATGACGATGGCATCGAGCGCGCGAAACATCGGCGCGTTCAGCGCATGTATTGCCTTCGCCAGCAACGAATGCGGCTTCAGGAGACCTGCCATGATGAGAACGTCGGGATAGAGGTCGTGCATGATCAGCACTGACTTGGCACCTTTTAGTTTGGCGGCCGCGGCGAAGGCATAGGGCAGCATGAACGGTGCAGGCACGGTGAGCGTGACGTCGCCGCGCCGCAGCTTCATTAACAGCGCAATGAAGGTCCTCGCCGTAAACAGCAGTTCAGCCAGGGCGCGCTTGAGCAGCGCGGCCTTGCCTGGCATCCAGTTCCTGACCTCAACGACATCAGGCTTGTCGGCGGACGCGGCGGCGGCGGAGCCCGCCGTTCCCGACAGCACCAAGACGTCGGCCTCCTGCGCCACGCGCCGGGAAATCGACGCCATGATCGCCGCCGTTGTGCTCGGATCCGGCGGATAGTGCTGGCTGACGACGACGACTTTAGCGGACTTTTGTGTCATGGCTTTCGAAACGGTTTGCAAGGCCCGAAGGTCGACCGGCTCCTTCGAGCAAAAAAAGATCAGGCGGCGTTCGAGCCGAACTCGGGCACGGCGTCCTTGAGCACCGCGCGGATGGTGGAGCGGTCATCCCGCGCAATCGCATCCTCCAGCGCCGCGATCCATTTGCGCAGGGTCTGCATCGGCGGCTCGTTGGGCTTGGCGGCCATGATGCCGGCGACTCCGATCTCCACCGTCGGCTCCTCGCTGGCGAACAGGATCTCGTTCAGCCGCTCGCCCGGCCGCATGCCGGTGAACACCACCTCGACATCGATGCCGGGTTCGAGGCCGGACAGGCGGATCATCCGCTCGGCAAGCTCCACGATTTTGACCGGCTGGCCCATGTTGAGGACGTAGACCGAGACGTCGGGCCGTGCCGGTGTCAGCGCATGCGTTGCCGCGGTTAGCACGAGATCGCAGGCTTCGCGGATGGTCATGAAGTAGCGGACCATGTCCGGATGCGTCACGGTGACCGGGCCGCCGGCCTCGATCTGCGCCTTGAATTTCGGCACCACCGATCCGTTCGAAGCCAGCACGTTGCCGAACCGCACCGAGATCAGGCGCATGTGCGGCTTGCCCGCCGATTGCGTCATCAGGTCATGGTCGAGCGCCTGGCAATACATTTCGGCAAAACGCTTGGTCAGGCCGAGCATGGAGACCGGCTCGATCGCCTTGTCGGTCGAGATCATCACCATCGCGGTCGCGCCCGCCGCCTTCGCCGCGTCGGCGACGTTGACCGATCCGAAAATGTTGGTCTTGACGCCCTCGCTCCAGTCGCGCTCCAGAATTGGCACATGCTTCAGCGCGGCGGCATGGAACACGATGTCGGGCTTGAATTCCCGCATCAGGCTCATGATCCGGTCGCGATCGCGGATATCGGCGATCCGGCCTTCGACCACGGCACTGGCCGCGCGCGCCGTCAGCGCCTCCGTCACCGCATAAAGCGCCGGTTCCGAATGTTCGATCACCAACAGCCGCGCGGCGCCGAAGGTCGCGACGCGGTCGCATATCTCCGAACCGATCGAGCCGCCGCCGCCGGTGACGATCACCGCCTTGCCCTTCACCAGCGTTTCAAGCCGCGCGTAATCGATCTTCTCGCTCGGCCGCAGCAGGAGGTCTTCGACGGCGACGTTGGTCAGCCTCGGCACGTCGCCGCTTTCGAGCGACGGCAGCCGGCTGACGAACAGGCCGAGCCGCTTGGCGCGCATCAGCACCGCTTCGGGATGCGCCTCGGGCTCGAACGCCGACGGCGTCATGACGAGCCGCGCAATCGGCTTTCCGCGGCCGGCATAGTCGCGGATCACGTCCTCGACGTCATCGATGCCGCCGAGCACCGGCACGTTGCGGATCGACTGCCCGCGGTCTGCGGCCGACGGCGACAGCACGCCGACCGGCCAGAGTTGCTTGACGGCGCCGCTCTCGATCGCGCGCAGCAGCACCTCCGCGTCGGCGGCGCGGCCGATCAAAAGGGTCACTGAGGCGCCTTCGGTCCGGGCATGGCGGCGAACGCGTGTGTAGCGGAAATAGCGGTAGCCGAAACGGAGGGCGCTCAGCGCGAATATCTGGAGAAACCAGTAGAGAACGATGGTGATGCGGCCGAACAGCACCGGCGCCTTGCTGCTCGATGCCCCGAAGATGAACGCATAGTCCAGCACGATCAGCGCGACCGCCAGAACGCTCGCCACGCGCAGGATGTTCAGCGCGTCGGGAAGCGAAATGAAACGCCATTTCGTCGTCGTCAGGTTGAAGACGTAACAGATCACCACGCTGAAGATGACGAACAGCGGCAGGATGCGCAGCAACAGCGGCAAGCGGGCGTAGAAGGCCTCGCCGCCCTCGAAGCGCAGGTAGAAGCTTGCCAGCAGCGCAAGCGCCGTCGCCAGCGCATCATGCGCTGCGATCAGGAAATTGCGGCGGGTTAGTTGCGAAAGAGGCGTCATTCCAATGGCCGGCTGCGGGAACGATCGGGATTCGCGAGGTGCGTCCCCTCGCCCGCTGATATCTTATCTCCGGCGCGCATGCCAGCGATCACAGCCGGACAATTTCGGAAGGTTCCCCCGCCTCGCCACGGGATCTGGCTTGGAGCACCATACCGCCGGCCACTCCAACGCCGAGCACATACATCCAACCTTCGTGGAAATCGAAGATGTGTGAATTGAATATCGAGGTGAAGATGTTTTGCACCACGACCAACAGTCCGACCCAGGCCACGAGACCCTCGCCGCGGAACAGTCGCAGATGCGCAAACCACATCGCATACAGCACGATTATCCCGGCGGCACCCCACTGAACCGCAACGGCTAGCGTCTGGTTATGAGGATTGCCAATGACCTGGGCCGTGGCGCGATCCGCCCCGCCGCTGGCGGCCCTCTGGAATAGCCCGAGCGTGGCGCCCGTCCCGTTACCGACGACCGGCGAGGCAGCAAAGAACTGCAGAGACTTCCGCCAATATTCCAGCCTCAGCCCGACCGATGTAACCAGATTGTCTTGCTTGTACAGTTGGTAGTCGCTGACGATAGCCGCCGCCTTCCGCTGCAGGAGTGGCGACACGGCAAAAGCCAGTCCCGTCAGGACGACTAATCCGCAGAAGATCATCAGGCTAGCTCGCCATTTTAGGTGAAGCAGTGCGAATACTGCGATCATGACCGGGATCGTGACCATCGCCGTGCGCGAAACGATCACAAAAGACATGTTGACGAGGAAGCCGAACGAGATCACAGCCAGCATCAGCGCCAGCCACCGCCTGTTCGTTTGCAAGAGACGGACGATCGGGTAGGCCAGCGCCACCGCGCAAAGCGCGAATTCCTGGCTCTGGTCGATATAATTCTTGACGAAGATACCGCGCTCTGCCTGCTCGGCAGGCTTCAGCGATAGGCTTGGCTCGATCAGGACGATCCAGGACACTAGCATCAGCAATGTGCACGAAACCAGGAACGCAATAAAGACCCACATTCCGCGCGACGAGCGCTCGAAATGATAGAACAAGCCGGGCAACACCAGAAGCTTGAGAGTGGGACCTACGGCGTAGAGACGCGCGCCCCACGGCGCGTCCGACCAGAGCGTTCCGACGGCGGCAAGACCGGCGAAGCCAAGCGGCAAATAGCAGATCGGTTGCTTCAGCAATTGCGCGAACGCCCGCCAGTCCGTCACCCACGCCAGGGCGCCGAGCCAACAGGACACGAAAATTCCCGGCAGGCTGGTCGACCACGGCAGCGTCAGTACCGCCAGAATCGCGAAAACATCCGCGACCATCATCCGCGTTGCTTGGTCGCGCCAATCCCCCCGTATCCGTGGCTTCGGTACAGGCACCGCACTTACGCCCACGCCCCGCCTCCCCTCGCACGGCCGACCCGCGACGTTGTGCTGTGGCCCGGCAGAATGTCGACGAGGACGACCTCGCCACCGGCGGCCTCGACGATCTCGTGGCCGACGACCTGCTCGCGCGTGTAGTCGCCGCCCTTGACCAGCACGCTCGGCCTCACCTTCGCAATCAATTCGATCGGCGTGTCTTCCTCGAAGATCGCGACGAGATCGACCGCCTCCAGCGCTGCCAGCACTTCGGCCCGTGCCCGCTCGTCCTGCACGGGCCGTCCCTCGCCCTTCAGCCGCCTCACCGAGGCATCGCTGTTGAGGCCGACGATCAGCCGGTCGCAGGCGCCGCGCGTGGCCGTCAGCACCTTGACGCGGCCGGGATGCAGAATGTCGAAGCAGCCATTGGTGAAGCCGATGCGCAGCCCCTGCCTTCGCCAGTCCGAGAGAGGCGCATCGAGATCGCCGCCGGCAGGCACGATCTTTTCCTCCGCCGCCAGCGAAGCATGCGGGAGAATTTTCCGTCGCAGTTCCGCCGGCGTCACGGTAGCGGTGCCCTTCTTGCCGACCGCAACAGCAGCCGCCGCATTCGCCATCCGCAGCGCCGTCTCCCAGTCCGCCCTGGCGGCAAGCGTCAGCGCCAGCGCCGCGGCGACCGTATCGCCCGGGCCGGAGACGTCGCGCACCTTGACCGGCAGCGCCGGCACGTGGATCGCCTCGCCGGCGCGCACCACCAGCGTCATGCCGTGCTCGCTTTGCGTCACCAGCATCGCCTCGCAATCCGCGAGATACATTCGCGTCCTGCGCAGCCTCGGCGATGTTCTGGTCGGTATCGGCATTGCGGTCGCCAACGCATCTTGCGTTGCGATCAGGAAATTGCGACGGGTCAGTTGCGAAAGAGGCGTCATTCCAATGGTCGGCTGCGCAAAAGCGGGCGGATTCGTAGGGCGTCCCGAGTCCGCTGATATCTTATCTCTGGCGTGCATGCCAGCGATCATGACGGGATAATCGGGAAGGGTTCCACAGCCTCGCCGGGTGCGAGGAGCGAATCGACGACTATCCGCTGAAGAGCGATGGCGGAACGACTGTCCGCCCGGCGACGCCTTCGCTGGCCGCAACATTCACGTGACGCTGCGAGAACTTGAACTCGCCCAGCGCGGATGGGGAAGGCAGCTCGCTTTGCGCCAGAAGCAGTCGCCCCGGCCCACCACATTTCGGCTACAATAAAGGAGGCATACTGTCTCCCTACTCTACCGGTTGAACACTAGCCTTTCGTTCGATCCCTCGGCTGCTTCGCGAAAAGAGGAGCATAACCATGGCGATAACGACGCTGAAGGTTTTGGCGGGCCTCCTACAACTGCACGGGCCAGGCGCAACAATACAGAGCGATCATCAAGGCATCGACGCGTTGCTGAGTGACCTGCGCGGCCAGGGTACCGACCCTGTGGCTACCGAAATTGCCTTCAGACGAGGGGCATTTGCCAAAGGGGCGCGTGCAGGCGCCTTTCGCAGGGCCGGATATGCTCCGGGTGTGGGCGCGTTCCGCAGAGGCGGATTTGTCCGAGGATACTAGACCAGTCGAAGACTGGTAATCATTTCATCCAGCCCATTTCGGTGCCGGCATGTCGGCTGACGATTCAGATTCTTCGGATTCTGCTGCCTTTCAAGACCAGCCGATCACCCAGTTGCTGGTCAAGGTGGCGACGAGATGCAACATTGATTGCTCCTATTGCTATTGGTTCCGCGACGCGGCTGTCTACGACAAGCCGAAGCTGATGAGCAGCCACGTGCTGCATCAATTATTGCAGCGCATCGAACAGCATGTCGCGAGCAACTCCCTGGTCGATTTTCCGATCGTTCTGCACGGCGGCGAGCCCTTGTTGTGGCGCGTTGAGAATTTCCACCGTTTTGCCGAGGCCTGTGAAGACATTTCATCACGAACAGGCTGCGAAATACCCATCGCGGTCACAACCAACGGCATACTGATCGACGAGGAATGGCTGGACTGCTTCGAGACGCGCAACATCTCGGTTGCGATCAGCCTTGATGGACCAGAACATATTCACGACATTCACCGCCGCACGTTTCGAGGCACAGGCACCCACGCCGCAGTGGAACGTGCCGCCCGCATGCTGGTATCGCGCGACATTGGCGTAATGGCGTTGGCCGTCTGCAATCCCGCCTACCCGCCGGCACAGTATGTCGAGTTCTTCGCAGCATGCGGGATATCAAGCTATGACATCATGATCCCCGATGCGACGGTGGATGAGAAGCCGGCATCCATCGCCTCGTTCTATAATGGTCTGCTCGACGTGTGGCTGGCGGCCAATCGCAGTGCGCCGACAACCAATATCCGGATCATTTCGGACATGATCACCGCCCTGCTCGGCAACAATTCGCCCACCGAGGGCGTGGGCCACAAGCCCGTCGAACTTTGCACCGTCATGACCGATGGCACCGTGGAGGCTCACGATGTGTTGCGGATTGCGGGCGACGGATTCACGCAGACCAGGTTCAACATCTTCGATCATGCCATCGACGACGTCAGAAACGAGAGTCGCTGGAAAGCCGCGCGCGATGCTTCAATCCATCTTTGCGAAAAGTGCCTACAGTGCAAGTTCATGAACGCCTGCGGCGGAGGCTATCTTCCGCATCGTTTTTCCCGGCAGAATGGTTACGACAATCCGTCGGTCTATTGCGACGACCTCTATTCGATGTTTGAGAACATGCAATCCGTATTGGAAAGCCATCTTTACGTCAGCAAGCCTGGTGGGGAACGCATCAATCTGCGAGAGTCGTTGCCAGGCACTCGATTGGAGGTTTGACGGGCGCGCCTCTTGCGCGTCAGGGCACGACGGGCAAATCATTTCTGATTTCCAGAAATCGTGTCAAGCATGGAAATCAAAAATATTCCGCTTTCGTTCCTACCCAAATCAGTCGCATAACTGCGCCCGTCTCACGGCAGATGAGGGGCGCTTCGCGATCGTCACGAACGTGCGGTGAGATGCGATGGACGCTGATGTCACGACGACGTACGTGACGTGAGGCGTACGGCGAAGTCGTGTGGTTCGGACGCCGCGGTGCTGGCGTTAAGTTTCACGAGTTGTCTCGTGAAGCGACGGAGGCAAAAGAGCCGTTCTCCGGGAAGAGCACGAAGTAAGCCGTAAAGCCATTGCGCAGGGAAGGCCGGGATGCCCCGCTGTACCTGTATGCTCGTGTGCGTTTCTTGCTATGCGCAACGGCACACGAGACCTCGGGTGCAGCAAGCACCCGGTCTTCCCTGCGCCCTCTGATCTTCAGGTGGGCAAAGAAGATGCAAACCTCGGGCAGAACGTGCCGCGAGAATGCGACCTCATACTCCGTTGTCATCGCACGGCTTGACCGGGCGACCCAGTATTCCAGAGACGTCAGTGATTGAACCGACAAGCCGCGGCGTACTGGATCCCCGCATGCGCGGGGATGACGATCCGTCTCGCGTCAAACGCCTGTGCCTACGCCTTCGCCGGCCGCAACATGCGCGAGATGCCGCTGAACGCCTTGTCGATGATCGGCCAGAACAGCAAGATGATCGCCAGCGTCGTGATCGAACCGACCAGGCCATTCGACCAGAACACCTTCATGTCGCCGCCGGAGCCGATCATCGACAGGCGGAACGCGTCCTCGGCGCGGTTGCCGAGCACCAGCGCCAGCGTGAACGGCGCCAAGGGAATGCCGATCTTCTTGAAGACGTAACCGACGACGCCAAAGCCCAGCATCAGCCAGATGTCGAACATCGCATTCTGGATCGCAAAGGCGCCGATCGCGCAGGACACCACGATCATCGGCGCCACCGCGGCGAACGGCACCCGCAGGATGGAGGCAAAGATCGGCACCGTCGTCAGCACCAGCACGAGGCCGACGACATTGCCAAGATACATCGACGCGATCAGGCCCCAGACGAAATCCTTGTGCTCGACGAACAGCAATGGACCGGGGTTGAGGCCCCACACCATCAAGCCGCCGAGCAGGATCGCCGCGGTGCCGGAGCCGGGAATACCGAGCGCCAGCATCGGCAGCAGCGCCGCGGTGCCGGAGGCGTGCGCGGCCGTCTCCGGCGCGAACACGCCCTCGATGCGACCCTTGCCAAAGCTGTCCGGGTCCTTGGAGAAACGCTTGGCAAGGTTGTAGCCCATGAACGATGCGGCGATCGCGCCGCCCGGCGTGATGCCGAGCCAGCAGCCGATGAACGAGGAACGAAGCAGCGTCACCCAGTATTTCGGCAGGTCCTTCCACACCGACAGCACGACGCGCAGGGAGATGCCGGCGGCATGGCCGCGCAGCGCGAGGCGCTCCTCCATCGTGAGCAGGATTTCGCTGATGCCGAACAGGCCGATGACTGCAACGAGGAAGTTGACGCCGCGGAGCAGCTCGGCCGAACCGAACGTCATGCGCAACTGGCCGGACACGGTATCCATGCCGATACCGGCGAGCAGCAGGCCGAGCGACATCGAAATGACAGTCTTGTGCTTGGCCTCGCGGCCGAGCCCGACAAAGGAGCAGAAGGTGAGCAGGTAAACCGAGAAAAATTCCGGCGGCCCGAACCTCAGCGCGAACGAGGAGATCATCGGCGCAAGGAAGGTGATCAGCATCACCGCGACCAGCGAGCCGATGAAGGACGAGGTGAAGGCCGCCGTAAGCGCTTCAGCCGCCCTGCCCTGTTGCGCCATCGGATAACCGTCGAAGGTGGTCGCGACCGACCACGCCTCGCCCGGGATATTGAACAGGATCGAGGTGATGGCGCCGCCGAACAGCGCGCCCCAATAGATGCAGGACAGCATCACGATCGCCGACGTCGGATCCATCGAGAACGTCAGCGGCAGCAAGATGGCGACGCCGTTGGGGCCGCCGAGGCCGGGCAGCACGCCGACGAAAATGCCGAGCACGAGGCCGGTCATCATCAACAGCAGCGTCTTCCAGGTCAGCAGCACGGCAAAACCGTGCATCAAGAGGCCGATGGCTTCCATGGCGTTAGTCCCATCGCCTCGTTAGCGGCCGAGCGCCGCTTCGAGCGGGCCCTTGGGCATGATGACATCGAAGGCGACATCGAAGGTCACGAACATCGCGGCGGTGAAAACAAAGGCGGTGAGCAGCGACTTCCACCACGCGATCTTGCCGACGAAATACATGAAGCCGGAGATCAACAGGAAGCTCGCAACATAGAGCCCGAGAAATTGCGTGGCGAGGCAGAACAGAATCGTCGGCACGAACACCGCCATCACGCGGCGAAGCTGCGCCCGCGTCACGAAGCTTTCAGTGGCCTCCGTGCGCGACAGGAACGCGGCGACCAACCCGTAGAGACTGGCGCCACCGAGGATGATCGAAAGGTAGAACGGGAAATAGCCGGGCTGCGGACCGGTGGATTCCCAACCAGCTCCAGCGCGCCAGTTGTCAAGACCGAGCGTGATTGCGAGTGCGAGCAGCAGCAGCGAGACGACCACGTCAACGACGCGAACGCTCACCACTTGAGGCGAGTTGGCCTCCGGCGCGGTCGGATCCTCGACGACGATTTCGATGTCGGTATTGGACATGGAGACGGTGACCCCCGATGCGGCAGACGCAAACGGGGATACGTGCCGACGCCGCTGGCGTCAATGTCCGGCGCTGCGCTCCGGGAATGCGCTCGCAAGTGCAGCACGATCGGGACGCAGCAGTCCGCGCTCGGTGATCAGCCCCGTAACCAGCCGTGCCGGCGTGACGTCGAAGGCGTAATTGGCCACCGGCGAGCCGTCGGGAACCACGCGTACGGTCTCAACGCGCCCGTCCGCGGTGCGGCCGGACATGGTCGTCACTTCGTCGGCGCTGCGCTGCTCGATCGGGATCTGCCTGAGACCGTCGTCGATACTAAAGTCGATGGTCGGCGACGGCAGTGCAACATAGAACGGCACGCCGTTGTCGTGCGCGGCAAGCGCCTTCAGATAGGTCCCGATCTTGTTGCAGACATCGCCATTGGCCGCCACCCGGTCAGTGCCGACGATCGCCAGATCGACCATGCGGTGCTGCATCAGATGACCGCCGGTGTTGTCGGGGATCACCGTGTGCGGGACGCCGTGGTGGCCGAGTTCCCAGGCGGTCAGCGAAGCCCCCTGATTGCGCGGACGTGTTTCGTCGACCCAGACATGGACCTTCACGCCGCGATCATGCGCCAGATAGATCGGCGCCGTCGCCGTGCCCCAGTCGACTGTGGCGAGCCAGCCGGCGTTGCAATGGGTCAGGACGTTGACTACCTCGCCCGGCCGCTTGCCCGCGGCGATCTGTTCGATCAGCGCCAGACCATGCCGGCCGATCCCCTGATTGATCGCAACATCCTCGTCGGCGATTTCGACCGCCCGCCGGTAGGCAGCCGCGACCCGCTCCGATGCCGGCAACGGGCGCAGCAGGCGCGCCATCTCATCGAGCGCCCATTTCAGGTTGATCGCGGTCGGCCGGGCCGCCAGCAGCATAGTGTAGGCGCGATCGAGCGCCGCATCGGAAGCATCGGCCCGCATGGCAAGCGCCACGCCAAAGGCCGCCGTCGCGCCGATCAGCGGCGCGCCGCGCACCAGCATGGAACGGATGGCCTCGGTCGCGTCCTCGGCGTTGGTGATGCGCGCCACCACGAATTCATGCGGCAGCCGGCGCTGGTCGATCGCGCCGACGGTCCAGCCATCGTCCTCGAGCCAGATACTGCGAAAATGCCGGCCGTCGACCTTCATGTCCTACGCCCTTCGCGTCGCGCGCCCGCTGGGAGACATCCTCACGACCGGAGCACCCTGCCCGCCACCGCATCGAGCTTGGCGAGCAATTTGGCATCGCGTGCTTCCGGCGCCGTGATCAAGGCGGTGTCGAGCGCCTTGTCCGATCCAACGGGACAGGGCTCATGCTCACGCGGGAAATCCCTGGCAAGACGCGCGACCAGCGCCTTGGCCTTGCCGGCATTCGAGTTCAGCACGCGAATGATATCCTGCACGGTGACGGCGTCATGATGCGGATGCCAGCAATCGTAATCGGTGACCATCGCCACGCTGGCGTAGCAGATCTCGGCCTCGCGCGCGAGCTTGGCCTCGGGCATGTTGGTCATGCCGATCACAGCATAGCCTTGCGCCTTGTAGGTCAGGCTCTCGGCGAGGCTGGAGAACTGCGGCCCTTCCATGCACACATAGGTGCCGCCCTGCACCGCCGCGATGCCTTCGGCCTTGGCGGCTGCGGCCAGATGCACGTGCAGCCGCGGCGACACCGGATGGGCCATCGAGACGTGGGCCACGCAGCCCTTGCCGAAGAACGAAGTCTCGCGCTTGTAGGTGCGGTCGACGAACTGATCGACCAGCACGAAAGTGCCGGGCGCCAGCTCCTCCTTGAACGAGCCGCAGGCCGAGAGCGAAACCAGGTCGGTAACCCCCGCCCGCTTCAACACGTCGATATTGGCGCGGTAGTTGATGTCGGAGGGCGACAGCACGTGTCCCTTGCCGTGCCGCGGCAGAAACACGATCGGAAGCCCGGCGATGACACCGCGCGTCAGCGGTGCGGACGGCTCGCCCCAGGGGCTCTCGACGGTCTCCTCGCGGACGTCTTCCAGCCCCGGCAGGTCGTAGATGCCGGATCCGCCGATGATGCCAAGCACGGCGCGCGTCATGACTTCTCCCGATCAGCAGTTCACAGGGATGTTCGACTATACTGCGACGCAATAATCAAGCATTGTCCACCCCCTTCAAGAGGGCTTGACATGCCGACCACCAAGGACCGGGACAAACGCCAGTCGATCATCGACGCCTGCCTGCGCATGAATGCGCTCGGCATCAACCAGGGAACGTCAGGCAATATCAGCCTGCGCCATGGCGATGGCATGCTGATCACGCCCACCAGCACCCCCTACGAGGCAATGAAGCCCGACCAGATCGTTTACATGCATCTCGACGGCAATCACGATCCCTCGCAACGGCCGTCGAGCGAATGGCGCTTTCACCGCGACATCCTCAAGGCCCGCCCGGAGGTACAGGCGATCGTCCACGCCCATCCGCCCTACTCGACCATGCTGGCGATCATGGGCATGGAGATTCCGCCCGTGCACTACATGGTCGCCGTCGCCGGTGGCGACACCATCCGCTGCGCGCCCTATGCGACCTTCGGCACCCAGGAGCTGTCAGAACACGCCGTGCGCGCGCTGGAGGGACGGCTGGCCTGCCTGCTCGAGCATCACGGCATGATCGCGGTCGGGCCGTCGCTCTCAAAGGCGATGTGGCTGGCGGTCGAGGTCGAGACGCTGGCGCGCCAATATCACGGCTGCCTGCAGATCGGCCCGCCGCCACTCCTCTCAAAGGAGGAAATCGAGAAGGTACGCCTCCGCATGGCCGGATACGGCCACGCGGAGGAGTAGCAATGCGCTACTTCGCGACGAAGCCCGCTTCGTTCATCAGCGAGGTGTTGAGCTTGTCGTCCTCCTCGAGGAATTTCAGCATGTCCTTGCCGGTGAGGAAGATCGGCTTCAGCGCCTGCTTCTCCATATAGTCCTTGTACTCCGGCGTCTGCGTCACCTTCTGGAACAGGTCGACATAGAACGCCTGCTGGTCCGGCGTCACCTTGCCGGGCAGGAACATCGCGCGCAGCATCAGATACTGCACGTCGAGCCCCTCCTCCTTGCAGGTCGGGATGTCGTTCCAGGATTGCGTCTCCGTGACCTTGGTCTTGTAGGAGATCCGCTCCTTGTCGAACACGCACAGCGCGCGGACCTGACCGGCGCGCCAGACTTCGAGATTTTCGGATGGATTATTGACGTTGGATTCGGTGTGCTTGCCGACGAGCTGCGTCGCCGCCTCGCCGCCGGACTTGTAGGGCAGATAGGAGAATTTCGCGCCGGTCTTCTGCTCCATGAACACAGTGAGTACGTGATCCTCGCGCTTGGATCCGGTGCCGCCCATCTTGAACGGCGAGCTCGCCGCCTTGGCGGCAGCGATGAAGTCCTTCACCGTCTTGGGACCCTCGGCATTGTCCCACAGCACGAACTGATCGAGGGCGACCACCGACACCGGCGTCAGGTCACGCCAGTTGAACGGGATTTTGGCCGACAGCGGCAGCATGTAGATCAGCGAATAGGCGATCAGCACCTTGTTGGGGTCGCCGTCGCTGGACTTCATGTACATCAGCGCCTCGGCGCCGGACGCCCCGCCCTTGAGCGACACCACCATCGGCTGCTTCATCAGATTGTTCTTCTGGATCGCCGCCTGCATCATGCGCGCCATCTGGTCGGAAGCGCCGCCGGCACCGGCTGCGACCACGATTTCGACCGGCTTGGTCGGCTCCCAGGCGGCAAGCGCCGGGGCGGTTGCGATCATGGCCGCCATAGCGGCCGCGACTTTCAGGATATGTCCCACGAGTTTCATCCCTATGTAATTGTTGTATTTAGACAAATAGGCACTTCCCGCTGCGCCATTGTGCGGGGTAAAGCGGGCGAGTTCAAGCCGACCGGCAACCTTACTGCGTATGACTTTCGCATGAGTATGCGACATACGCAAAAAGGCGCGGGGATGGCCCGCGCCTTCATGGAGCCACTCACACGACAGCGAAGGCTACTTGCCCTTCCAGTTCGGCGAGCGCTTGTTGAGGAACGCGTCCATGCCCTGGCGGAAATCCTCGCTCATATAGGCGCGCAGGATCAGGTCCTCGCCTTCGTCGCGCGTCAGAGTCCGCCGGATGCGGCGCACCGCTTCCTTGGTGACCTCGAGCGTGATCGGCGCATGGCTCGCGACGAGCTTTGCGGTCTCATCGGCGCGGCGCTGCAGGGTCTCGACATCGGGCACCACTTCGTTGAGCAGCCCGAGCGCCAGCGCCTCGGGAGCCTCGACCAGCCGCGCCTTGAAGATCAGGTCCTTGGTCCGCGCCGGACCTACCAGCGAAACGAGCCGGGAAATGTTGGACATCGACAGGCAATTGCCGAGCGTGCGCGCGATCGGAAAACCCATGCGCGTCGTCTCGGTGCCGATGCGGATGTCGCAGCACGCCGCGATGCCGGCGCCGCCGCCGGTGCAGGCGCCGGCAATCGCCGCAATGGTCGGCACCCGGCATGCTTCCAGCGCGCCGAGCACGCGGTCGATCCGCGCTTCATAGTCAAGCGCATCCTGCGCGGTCTTGAAGGCGCGGAACTGCGAGATATCGGTGCCCGACGCGAACGCCTTGTCGCCGGCGCCGGTCAGGATCATCGCCTTGATCGAGCGATCATTGTTGACGGTCTCGCAGATAACAGCCATTTGCTCGTACATGGCAAAGGTCAGCGCGTTGCGCGCCTGCGGACGGTTGAACGTCAGGCGGGCGATCCCGTCCTCGACGGAATAGATCAGGTCTTCGGTCGAAGCTACCGGAGCGTTCATCGCAGCTCTCTCTGTTTTGTTTCGGTCAAACGATATCAGGCGACGGCGGCCTTCGGCATCGCGACGACGTCACGCCCCTTCAGCACTTCCATCGCCGCCAATACGCCCCCGCCGCGATGCGGCACCTTGGCGAGATCGAGGCCCATCTCGACGCCCGACAGCGTGCCCATCAGCATCAGATCGTTGAAATGCCCGATATGGCCGATCCGGAACACCTTGCCCTTGATCTTGTTCAGGCCGGTGCCGAGCGACATGTCGAAGTTTTCGAGCACGACCTTTCGGAAATTATCGGCGTCATGGCCTTCCGGCATGACGACGCCGGTCAGCGCGGGCGAGTGTGCGCCCTGCTCCTGACATTGCGTTTCGAGGCCCCAGACCTTGATGGCCGCGCGCGTGGCGGCGCTGTGGCGCTTGTGGCGGGCGAAGACGTTCTCCAGCCCCTCCTCCTCGAGCATCTTGACCGCCTCGCGCAAACCGAACAGCAGGTTCGTTGCCGGCGTGTAGGGCCAGGTGCCGGCCTTGTTGATGGCGATGACTTCCTGCCAGTCCCAATAGGAACGCATGGCGGGGTTCGCTTTCGCAACCGCGAGCGCCTTTTCCGACACGGCATTGAAGCCGAGGCCCGGCGGCAGCATCAGACCTTTCTGCGAACCGGCGACCGAGACGTCGATGCCCCAGGCATCGTGCTCATATTCCAACGAGCCGAGACCCGAGATGGTGTCGACCATCAAGAGCGCGGGATGATTGACGCGGTCGAGAATCTTGCGAACTTCCTGCGGATGGGTGACGCAGCCGGTCGAGGTCTCGTTGTGGACCACGCACACGGCCTTGATGTTGTGCGCCTTGTCGGCCGACAGCCGCGCCTCGATCTGCTCAAGGTCGGCGCCGTGACGCCAGTCACCGGGCAGGAAATCAACTTCGAGCTTGAACTTCTCGGCGATACCGTGCCACAGCACGGCAAACTGCCCGGTCTCCGCCATCAGCACCTTGTCGCCGGGCTGCAGGGTGTTGACGAGAGCCGCCTCCCATGCGCCGGTGCCGGACGACGGGTAGATGATCACCGGCTGCTTGGTCCGAAACACCCGCTGCATGGCCGCCAGAGCGGCATAACCAACCTCGGCGAACTCGGGACCCCGGTGGTCCATGGTCGGCATATCCATGGCCCGCAGCACCCGGTCCGGCACGTTGGTCGGGCCCGGAATCTGCAGAAAATGCCGTCCAGTATGCACAGTCATGGGCGTCCTTCCCGGTCTAGGCCTGGCGTTTCGAGCCGCTCGAATATCACCATTTGGCGGGCTTGTCGCCCGCCGGACGCCGCACGTCAATGCACAAGAAGCAGGGCTGGAGAAGCGAGGGCAGGCGCGAGCTGCCGACTAGCTGCCGACGACCTTGAGATGCGCCGGGGAATTGCCTTGCGGGCGCTGCTCCAGATACTTCATCGCGGCATCGACGCCGCCGGCCCGATAGGGAATTCCGGCGACTGACAATCCCATCTCCACGCCCGTCAGCGCAGCAAGCAAGGTCAGTTCGTTGCACTCACCGAGATGACCGATGCGGAACACCTTGCCGGCCACCTTCGACAGTCCGGAGCCGAGCGACATGTTGTAGTTGTCGAGCACGACCTTGCGGAACTGGTCGGCGTCATGCCCCGGCGGCATCAGCACGGCGGTGAGAACAGGAGAAAAGTCCTTTGGCTCCTGGCAGAGCACCTCAAGTCCCCAGTGATTGACGGCGGCACGCGTCGCCGCGGCCAACCGCTGATGGCGCGCGAAGACCTGGTCGAGCCCCTCCTCAAGGAGCATCGCGATGGCCTCGCGCAGGCCGTAAAGCAAATTGGTCGCCGGGGTGTACGGGAAGAAGCCGTTCGCATTCGGCTTCAGCATCTCCTCCCAATCCCAATACGACCGCGGCATTCTGTTGGTCTTGGCAGCAGCACGGGCCTTGTCCGAGATCGCGTTGAAGCCCAGACCGGGCGGCAGCATGAACCCTTTCTGCGAGCAGCTCACGCTGACATCGACCTTCCATTCGTCGTGCCGGTACTCGACCGACCCGAGCGAGGAGATGGTATCGACCATCAGCAAGGCCGGATGACCGGACCGGTCCATCGCCGCGCGGATTTCGCCGATCCGGCTGGTCGCACCGGTCGAGGTTTCGTTGTGAACGACCATCACCGCCTTGAGCGCGTGCGATGTGTCGCGCGCCAGCCTCTCTTCGATCACCGCAGGGTCCGCACCGCGGCGCCAGTCGCCGGGCAAGAAGTCGACGTCAATTCCCCACCGTGCAGCCATCTGGCGCCACAGGGTGGCGAAGTGGCCGGTCTCCACCATCAACACCTTGTCGCCCGGCGACAGCGTGTTGACGATCGCAGCTTCCCAGGCGCCGGTACCCGACGAAGGGAAAATCACGACCGGTCCGGAGGTCTGGAAAATCTTCTGGGAGCCCTCCAGCACCGTGCGCCCGAGCAGGCCGAACTCGGCGCTGCGGTGATCGATGACCGGCATGTCCATCGCCCGAAGAACGCGATCGGGGACAGGGCTCGGTCCCGGAATCTGCAAAAAATGCCGTCCTTGCCGCATGATAACCTCCGTCGTCGCGTCCTGACGCCAATTTTGCATTCATTTTTCTGTATGTAAATGATATTTTACATGCAATTCTGCCATCGACGCTGGTGTTTCCGCAAACTACGGTTGCGCCTATGAAATCGACGATTCCCGAATCCGGGGTGCCAATCGCCAAACTCGCCGATAGTGGCGACTCGGACCGTGCCGAGCCCTCGCTCCACGGGGAAATCCTGTCGCGGCTTCGCGACTATGTGGTCGAAGGCAACATTCCAGACGGCGGACGCGTTCCCGAACGGCAGCTCTGCGAAATGTTCGGAATTTCCCGCACCCCCCTGCGCGAAGCGCTCAAGGTGCTGGCCGCCGAAGGCCTGATCGAGCTACTGCCGAACCGCGGCGCGCGCGTGCGCCAGCTCGGCCAGCGCGATCTGGAGGAGCTTTTCGACGTGATGGGCGGCCTTGAAAGCCTTGCCGGACGACTTGCCTGCGAGACCGTCACCGACGAAGAGATCGCTGAGATCGAGCGGCTGCACTACGAAATGTACGGCCACTACCTGCATCGCGACATGCACAATTACTTTCAGGCCAACCAGCGCATCCATGAACGGATCGTCGCGGCATCCCGCAACGAGACTTTGCGCACCACCTACGCCAACCTGGCCGGCCGGATCCGCCGCGTTCGTTATTCCGCCAACTTCGCGCGCGAACGGCAACGCTGGACCGAGGCCATGCGCGAGCACGAAGCGATCCTGGATGCGCTGCGGCGTCGGGCCGGCAGTGAGCTGGCCGACATCCTGTTCCAACATTTGCGCAACAAGCGGACCGCGGCAGTCGAGCACCTCAATGGGGTGTCCGAGGGGGCAATCGCCGATGCCACAAAGGGCTAGCCCTCAATGGATTATGAATTCACAATTGACGCCACCCCAAGATAAATTGCATCTGTTTCCTTGAGAGATTGCCGAAGTAATCCTCTTGGACGATAGGATTTGGGATGAAGAACGCGTCACCGCTTGAGCGCCGGCTACGATCAAATATTACCGGCGATGTCCTGTTCGACCGATTTAGCCGCGGCCGCTACGCGACGGATGCCTCGTTCTATCAGATCCTGCCCCTGGGCGTGGTGGTTCCCCGGACCATGGACGAGGCCCTGCGGGCGCTCGCAGTCGCAAGGGACGAGGGACGAATCGTAACCCCGCGTGGTGGCGGGACTTCCCAATGCGGCCAGACCATCAACGAAGGCATCGTCGTCGACTTCTCCAAGCACCTGAACCGCCTGCTCTCGCTGGACGTCGAAAATCGCACCTGCGTGGTCGAGCCCGGCATCGTGCTCGACGACCTCAACCGCCAGCTCAAAAAGCACGGGCTGTGGTTTCCGGTCGACGTCTCCACCGCCTCACGCGCCACCATCGGCGGCATGGCCGGCAACAATTCCTGCGGCGGCCGTTCGCTGCGCTACGGCACCATGCGCGACAACACGCTATCGATGGATGCGGCGCTGGCTGACGGCACGCTGCTCCATTTCGGCGAAGTGCCGCGGGACCTCGCGCGGGTGAACTCGCCGCAGAGCGGGCTTGCCCTATTCCGCGACATGCTTGATCTCGGCGAGCGCGAGGCCGCCGAGGTCGCCGAGCGTTTCCCGAAGGTGCAGCGCCGCGTCGGCGGCTACAATCTCGATGCGCTGGTGCCGCGCAATGCGCCGAACAACATGGCCCACATCCTGGTTGGCTCCGAGGGCACGCTGGCGTTCACGACGCAGGTTGAGCTGAAGCTGTGGCCCACCATCCGCAACAAGATGCTGGGTGTCTGTCATTTCGGCAGTTTTTACGAGGCGATGGATGCGGCCCAGCATCTGGTGAAGTTGCGGCCGATCGCCGTTGAGCTGGTAGATCGCACAATGATCGCACTCGGCCGCGATATCGCGATGTTCCGGCCCGTGATCGAGGCGACCGTGCGCGGCGATCCGGATGCACTGCTGATCGTCGAATTTGCGGAAGAGGATCAACCCGACAATCTGCAAAAGCTGAAGCAGCTTTCCGAATTGATGGCAGACCTCGGCTTCGGCTGGAGCCGTCCGCAGCGCAAATGGGGCGGTGTGGTCGACGTCATCGAACCCGCGACGCAGACGGCAATCGCGGATTTCCGCACCTCCGGCCTCAACGTCATGATGTCGATGAAGCAGGAGGGCAAACCGGTCTCCTTCGTCGAGGACTGCGCCGTGCCGCTGCCGCATCTCGCCGACTATACCGAACGGCTCAACGCCATCTTCGCCAAGCACGGCACCCGCGGCACCATGTACGCGCATGCTTCCGAAGGCTGCCTGCATGTGCGCCCCGTTCTCAATCTGAAGCTCGACAAGGACGTCAAGGCGATGCGCGCCATCGCCGAAGAGGCGTTCGAGATGGTACGCGAGTACAAGGGGTCGCATTCCGGCGAGCATGGCGACGGCCTCGTTCGCTCCGAATTCCACGAAGCGATGTTCGGCGCGCGCATCGTCGCCGACTTCCGCGAGATCAAGCAGCGCTTCGATCCGGAGAACCTGCTCAATCCCGGCAAGATCGTCGATCCGCCCCAGATGGACGACCGCAACCTGTTTCGCTATCGGCCGGATTATCGCGTCGGCGAGCTGAAAACCGCGCTGGATTGGTCGGCCTATCCCGGCGCCGGCGGCGGTTTTCAGGGCGCCGTCGAGATGTGCAACAACAACGGCGCCTGCCGCAAGCTCGAGGGCGGCGTGATGTGCCCGTCCTATCGCGCCACCCGCAATGAGAAGGACGTCACGCGGGGCCGCGCCAATACGCTGCGGCTGGCGATCTCGGGCCAGCTCGGGCCGGATGCGCTGGCTTCGGACGAGATGATGGAGACGTTGAAACTCTGCGTGTCCTGCAAGGCCTGCCGCCATGAATGCCCGACCGGCGTCGACATGGCAAAGATGAAGATCGAAGTGCTGGCCGCCCGCGCGGCAAAGCACGGCCTTTCGCTGCGCGACCGGCTGGTCGGCTATCTCCCACGCTATGCGGAGATGGCATCACGCTTCGCGCCGCTCGCCAACTGGCGCAACAGCAGCCCGTTGCTGCGTACGTTGTTCGAGAAATTTGCCGGCATCAGCGCCAAACGCGCCCTGCCCGCTTTCCGCCGCGACGTGTTCAAGGCTGACGCTGAGGTCTTCGGCCCCGCAGATGGCCATGAGGTCGTGCTGTTTGCCGATACCTTCAACCGCATTTATGAACGTGAAAATCTCGACGCCGCCTTGCGGGTTTTGGTTGAAGGCGGATATCGCGTGCATATTCCAAGACCCGTCGATCGCTCCCGCCCGCTATGTTGCGGGCGGACATTCCTCTCCGCGGGCCTCGTCGAACAGGCGCGGGGTGAACTGAACCGGCTGGTCACGACCTACGCGCCATTCGCCGCACGCGGCGTGCCGATCATCGGGCTGGAGCCGAGCTGTCTTCTCACACTTCGCGACGAACTGCTCTCGCTGCGCTCGGATAATGAGGCGAAGAGCATCAGCGCGCATGCATTGCTGTTCGAGGAATTCCTGGTTCGCGAGGCGGAAGCGGGCCGCTTGAAATTGCCGCTTGGCGCCATGCCAACAAGGGCGCTGGTTCACGGCCACTGCCATCAAAAATCATTCGGCGCCTTCAAGCCGGTCGAAAAGGTACTTCGCCTCGTTCCCGAGCTCAACGTCGAAACCATCGAATCCAGTTGCTGCGGCATGGCCGGCGCCTTCGGCTACGGCGCCGACACCTATCAGGCCTCGATGGAGATGGCGGAGCTATCGCTGCTGCCGGCGGTCCGCCGCGCCGATGCTGGTTCGCTGATCGTGGCCGACGGCACCTCGTGCCGGCATCAGATCAAGGATGGCACGAACCGTGCAGCGCTGCATGTCGCCCGCGTGCTCGCGATGAGCCTCGACAGCGCGCAAGTGAAGCATTAATCCCCACTCAATCGCAAAGGACCTGATTTATGGTTGAACTTACCCTCGACCTCGCCCGCAAGATTCTCGATGCCGCCCTCGCCAAGGGTGTCGAGAAGAAGCTGAAGCCGCTGGTCATCACCATTCTGGATGCGCGGGGCTGCGTGAAGGTCACGGCCGCACAGGACGGCACCAGCCTGATGCGGGCCGAGATCGCGCACGGCAAGGCCTATGGCGCGCTCGCGATGGGCATGGGATCGCGGGCGCTGTTCCAGCGCGCCCAGGAGCAGGCCTATTTCGTCAGCGCCGTGAACGCGCTGGCGCAGGGACGCCTCGTGCCGGTGCCCGGCGGCGTGCTTATCATGGACGGCACCACGCTCCTTGGTGCCGTCGGCGTCAGCGGGGACACATCAGACAATGACGAGATCTGCGCCGTCGCGGGCATCGAAGCTGCCGGGCTGAAGGCCAGCGCCGGATAATCAACGCCCCGGCCAGGAAGGCTTGCGCTTCTCGCCGAACGCCTTGAGGCCTTCCTTGGCATCTTCCGTCATCGCCAATAGCGCGATCTGGCTCTCGGTGTAGGCGATGCTCTCGTCGAACGACATCGAGGCGATCGCGCGCATCGCATATTTTCCGCGGCGGATCGCGGTCGGCGACTTGTCGACGATGCGACTGACCAGCCATTCGACCTTGGCGTCGAGCTCAGCCGTCGGCACCACATAGTTCAGGAGTCCGGCGGCCTGCGCCGTATGCGCGTCGAACGGCTCGCCGGTCAGCGACCACTCGCTGACCAGCCGCTTCGGCGCGATCGATTGCAACAGGCTCAGCACCTGCATCGGGAACACGCCGACCTTCACCTCGGGCAGACCAAAGATCACATGATCGGCGGCGACGGCCATGTCGATCATGCACAACAAGCCCATGCCGCCGGCCATGCAGGCGCCACCCACACGGGCGATCGCGGGCTTGGTGGCGTTTTGCGACAGGCGCAGCAGATCGGCGTAGTCGACATTCGGCCGCGAAAAATCCATCGCAAAGGCTGCGCCGCTGTTCTGAAGGTCGGCGCCGGCGCAGAACGCCTTGTCGCCCGCCCCCGTCAGCACGATGACACGGACATCCTTGTCATCATGCGCTTCGCGATAACCACGGGCGATGCCGGCGACGACGTCGGCATTGATGGCGTTGCGCTTGTCCGGCCGGTTGATGGTGATCCAGAACGCCTGCCCGCGCTTTTCGCGTATCACGCTGCTTGAATCGGTCATTGTCCTGCTCGCTCGTTGCAAAATGCTGGTTAGCATTTGCGGCAGGATAACGGTGGACTGCAAGCGCGATTTAGCTCTTGCGCGCAGTAGCTGGCGCCATCTTTTTGACCCAGACCTTGTTGTCATGGAACGCCGCGCCCCCGATCGGCGCGATCGTTTCGGCACCGGTCAGCATATTGATGCCGCGGCCACCGATATGAGCCTTGTTCGGATGGATGGATTCGGCGATCAGCACGCCGCGGCGCACGCCGTCAAACAGCCTGGCGGTCAGCGTGGTTTCGCCGCGCGTGTTGCCGAGCGTCACAGCGTCGCCATCCATGATGGAGAGAGCTGAGGCATCTTCCGGGTGCATCATCACCGTCGGCACGCCCTCGCGCGCCTGCGATCCCGGCGTCTCGTTGAAACTGGTGTTGAGATAGCTGCGCGACGGCGAGGTGGCGAGGCGGAACGGATGCTTCTCGTCCGCCTCCTCGATGATCGTCCAGTGGTCGGGCAGCGACGGCATCTGCGCCCAGGGGCCCAGGCCCGGAGTGCCGACTGGGGGATTCGCCCAATCAGCCTTGAAGTGGAATTTCTTGTCGGCGTGCGCGAAGCCATCGAGATAGTGAGAGGTGCGAAAGTCCGGCTGGATGTCGCGCCACAGATCCGCTTCCAGCGTTTCGATATCGCCGTGGCCGCTCTTCTTCAGCGTCGCGTCGATCAGTTCGCGCGGCGTCATCTCAAATCCGGGATGCACGGCGTTGAGGCGCCGGCCGAGGCCCTGCAACACTTCATGGTTGGAACGGCACTCACCGGGCGCATCGATCAGCTTGGGCCCAACCGAAATATGCTGGTGCCCGCCGCCGTAATAGAGATCGTCATGTTCCATGAACATGGTCGCCGGCAGCACGATATCGGCCATGACGGCCGTCTCGGTCATGAACTGCTCATGCACCGCGACGAACAGATCTTCGCGCGCAAAGCCCTTTCGCACGAGTGCCTGTTCGGGCGCCACCGTCACCGGATTGGTATTCTGGATCAGCATCGCCTTGACCGGCGGTCCGCCCTTCAAGGCTTCAGCGTCGCCAGTCAGGATACGCCCGATCTGTGACTGGTCGAGCCAGCGCGTCGTGCGGTCGATCGCGTCGTGCCCCTCGATAATGGATTCGTCGAACTTCCAGATCGACGCATTGTTGAAGAAGGCTCCGCCACCTTCATATTGCCAGGCTCCCGTCACCGCCGGGATGCACAGCGCTGCATGCATCTGCGCCGCACCGTTGCGGCTACGGGTGAAGCCATAGCCGAGACGGAAGAACGAACGTTTGGTCTGGCCGACCAGGCGCGCGAACGCCTCGATCTCTTCGACCGGCACGCCCGAGATCTTCGAAGCCCATTCCGGCGTACGGGTCTTGAGATGCGCCTCGAGTTCGTCGGGGCAATCGGTGTAGCGATCCATATAGGCGCGATCCGCGTACCCCTCGCGGAACAACACATGCATGACGCCGCAGGCAAACGCGCCGTCGGTGCCGGGCCGGAGCAGGATCTTGGTATCGGCCTGCTTCATGGTGTCGTTGTTGTAGATGTCGATCGCCGCGATCTTGGCGCCGCGCTCCTTGCGGGCGCGCGAGGCATGGGTCATCACGTTGACCTGGGTATTCACCGGATTGGTGCCCCAGATCACGACGAGATCGGAGACACCCATCTCGCGCGGGTCGACGCCGGCGATCTTGCCCGTGCCGATGGCAAACCCGATGCGCGCGACGGTCGCACAGATGGTGCCGTAGAAACGCGAATACTTCTTCACATGCGACAGGCGGTTGATGCCGTCGCGCATGACGAGCCCCATGGTACCGGCGTAGTAATAGGGCCAGACCGACTGAGCACCGAATTCGCGCTCAGCCTGATCGAACCGCGCGGCGATTTCGTCGAGCGCCTCATCCCAGGAAATCCGCGCGAACTGGCCCGAGCCCTTCGGTCCGGTGCGGCGCATCGGATAGAGCACCCGGTCAGGATGGTGAATGCGCTCGGCGTAGCGCGCGACCTTGGCGCAGACGACGCCCGCCGTGTAGGTTTGCAGCTTGGAGCCGCGGACCCGGCCGATCGAGCGGCCGTCGATCACCTCGACGTCGAGCGCGCAGGCCGACGGACAATCGTGCGGACAGGTGGAGTGACGGATATCGACCTTGGCATGCTGGTTCATGCGTTTCTAGGTAACATCAAATGCTTCGGTCGCCGAGGGGCTTTATCCGACAATGCACCAGCAAAAACGGCCTTTAGCCATGCATCAGGCGCCCAAATAGGCGCCGCCATTGGCGTGGATCGCCTGCCCGTTGATGTAGCGCGCCCCGGGCCCGCACAGGAACCGCACGGTTGCGGCGACGTCTTCCGGCAGTCCCCGATTGCCGGTGATGGTCTGATGGGTCAGATGATGCGCCGGCTCCGGCTTGTCCTTCGGCCGTGGCGTGCCGATCAGGCCAGGTACGACGCAGTTCACCGTGATGCCGTCGTCGGCGAGATCATGGGCCAGCGCCCGCGTTAGCCCGATGATGCCCGCCTTCGCCGTCACTACATGCGCGCGGTTCTTCGCTCCCGTATGCGCGCTGAGGCCGCCGACGTTGATGATGGTTCCTGCGCCGGACTGCCGCAGCGCCGGCAGGCAGGCCTTCACGCAGTGGAAGGTACCGTCGAGGGTCACGTCGAGGATTTCACGCCACGCCGCATAGTCCATCTCGGCGAACGGCTTTTCGCGGCGCAACGCGGCATTGTTGACGAGGATATCGATACGGCCGAATTGCTTCACGGCGGCATCTGCCATCGCCTGCACGGCGCCGGGGTCGGCGACGTCGCCGATATGAACCAGCGCCTTGCCACCTGCGGCCTCGATCTCGCGCGCTACGGCCTCGGCCTCGACGCGGTTGCTGCGTGCATTGACCACGACGGACGCGCCGCCTTCCGCCAGCGTCAGAGCGATTGCGCGGCCGATGTTGCGGCCTGCGCCGGTGACGATAGCGACCTTGCCTACAAGTTCTTTTGTCATCCGCTCTCTCCACGTCATGCCCGGCCTTGTGCCGGGCATGACGACAATCAGTGGCGCAACAAGCCCAGATCGATGCGGCCATCAAACAGTCTGGCCATCAATTCCAACACCGCATCGCCTTGTGCAGCGCTCCAGCCGCCATGCTTGACGTTGAGCACAAACTTGTCGGTCACGTCTTGCCGCGTCAACGGCTCCTGCGCGCCACCCCGAAGATGGGGCTGCCGGTCTTCGACCACGCTGCCGTCCGTGAGGGTTGCGCGGATGTGGCCGGTATAGTTGTTCGGATAGGGATTGTCCGGGTCGATCACGTATTTCACCTTGGCCGCGAGCGCCAGCACACGCTGGTCGCGGATCGCGTCTTCGGTGAATGCGCCTAGGCCGACGCCGCCATGCACGAAGCCGGCAGCCAACAGATAGGGCACGGCGAATTTGGCGGCATAGCCGTTGGGCGGGCGCTGCTTGTCGGCCAGCGGCTCCCACAGCCGGTGCACCGTTGCCTCCGCCACCTCGCAGACGACCTCGGCGACTTCCTCCGGCTTGATGCCGCGCGCGGCCAACCGACGCGCGCAATCGATAAAGGGCTGCGCCATCGTTCCACATGGATAGGGCTTGAACGCCAGCATGTCTGTCACCCAGCGTGCACCGAAATCGCCGATCAGCGCGGCGTAGTCGCCATCCGTGGTGTGCGCGAAGCCGTGGAACAGCCCGTGGACGCCTTCGAACACCGTGCGTGGTCCGACGAACCCTCCCCGCGCCAGCAGCGCCGCGCGGATGCCGGATTGCGCCGCCCACCCGGCATGCAGTCGCTTGGTCCAGGCGCCCTCGGCGAGATATTCGATGATGCCGCCGGCCATGCTGCCGGCTATGCCGAGCGCATCGACGATCTGCCTGGCGTTGAGGCCGAGCGCTGCGCCGACGCCGGCGGCCGCGCCCATCGCGCCAAAAATCGCGGTCGGGTGGAAGCCGGCCTTGTGAACCGCCTTCGGCACCACGAGGCTCAACCGGCAGAGCACTTCGGTGCCGACCGCGATCCCGATCAGCGCCGCCTGACCTTCCGGATTATGCCGCTCGCAGGCGGCGAGCACCGCCGGCACGATCACCGCGCCGGCATGCACCGGACCGCCCTCGAACGTGTCGTCGAAATCCTCGCCATGCGCGGCCGTGCCGTTGACGAAAGCGGCGCCTGCAGCATTCAGGGTGCGTCGGTGCCCGATCGCCGTGCATGGGCCGTCATCATCGCAACCTGCCAAGGCGCTTTCGACGTAATCCTGGTTGCGTGCAGTGACGCACAGGCCCACCACATCGATCAGCAGATCCTCACATTTGCGCCTGGTCGCTGCAGGCAATGCGCCGGGCCTGAGCGCGACGATCTTTTCCGCTAACGTTTCGGCGACCGAAACCGTGGGCAGTCCGGAGGGCATGCCGGTCAAATGCGGAAAATCTTGGTGTAGCGCGCCTTGATGGCCTCGCTTTCCTTCTCTACTGCCGCCGCGTCGTCCTTCATGGTCTTGATGTCCTTGAGCGACGTGCGACCCGCTTTCTCGACGGTTTGAGAATGCACCGAGCGGAGGCCGCCGACGTCGACGATGAGTTGCTGCGCCTCCCGGCTCAGGCTGAACGACTGGAACAGCCTTGCCGCATTGGGATTGGGAGCATTCTTGAAGACGCCGTTCGGTCCGATAATCAGCGGCGATCCTTCCGTGGCATAGACCGGCTCGACCGGACGGCCCGCCTCCTTCATCTGGAAGATGTTGTATTCGTTGCCGTCGGCCATCACCGCGCGCTCGCCAAGATCGAGCTTCTTGGGGGGATCGGCCGATGACTGCACCTGCATGATGTTCTGCCTGGCGAGCTTTTCGAAATAGCTCCAGCCGAGATCGCGCTGCATCTGGTAGGTCGCGGTCATGATGGTGCCGCTGTAGCCCGGGTGCGCCTTGACGATCTTGCCCTTCCATTTGGGATCGAGCAGATCGGCAAAACTCTTCGGCGCGTCCTCCGCTTTCACCATGTTGGTGTTGTAGGCGATGATGCTGAGCCAAACGCGGAAGCTGGCAAACTGGCCATCGGGATCCTTGTGCTCGGCCGGATAGAATTTTGCGACGTCTTCCGTCACGTAAGGCGCCAAAATTCCGTCGCGCTTCCAGACGATGAAATGCGCGGCATCGGACGAGTTCACCACATCGACGGCGTGGATGTTGCTGGCGTATTCCTGGCCGATGCGCTGGAACACGCGCTCGGCGCCGGTACGCTCAACGTGTACCGCAATGCCCGGATATTTCGCCTCGAAGGCCTTGGCCAGTTTCTCCGCGACCGGCAGATCGGTCGAGGTGTAGTAGATGACCTTGCCTTCCTTCTTTGCCGCGTCGATCAGCGCCGGGGTCACCGTCTCCGGTGGAGGGGCAGCGGCCATCACGCGCGTGGAAAATGCTGCGCCTGCGAGAACGGCGCCGGCGCCGGACAGCATATCGCGGCGCGAAATCCCTGGGTGTTTCATGTTTTCGTTCCCCGCGCTGGTGGCGAAGTTACCTGAACCCTGTTCATTATTCCCATGGATCGGCGGCTGTCCATCGCCGATGGCGCTTTGCTGTCGCAGCTAAGCCGACCTGCGCAGGATGGGCCATTTTGGGATTTCGCGCTACTGCGAGCCACAGGCAAAAACGCCTTCGCCCCCTTCCATGCGCTTGATCACCTTCAATTTGAACGCCGTCGGAAACCGACGGTTCTTCGCTCTTACTGCCACAGGTCATCCTCCCGGGCTCTAAGTTCGCATGCTTGTCTGGGCGGCGGCGACGGTCCCGGTCGAGAGCAAGAATGCGGCAACGAATATCTGATTCTGGGACTAGCGATCAGTCCGCGGATAGCTAGACTTGGCACGAGGCCGGTAAACGGGCCCTTCAAAAAAAGACAGAGTTCGGGAGGTTGACATGATGCGCTTGGGAACGGCGCTCGCGCTGGCGGCAATGCTGGCGGTGCCATCTCTGCTGATGACGCCCGGCCTGGCGCAGGACTATCCGTCGCGTCCCGTGAAGGTGATTGTTCCCTTCGGCGCCGGGGGACCCGCCGACGTCACCGCCCGGCAGATCGGCAGCATCCTGCAGGAAAGCCTTGGCCAGCCCTTCGTGGTCGAAAACCGCACCGGCGCCGGCGGGGTGATCGGCACGCAGGAAGCGGTCAAGTCGCCGGCGGACGGCTATACGCTGCTGATGATGTCGAACACCCAGACCGCGAATGAATCGCTGGTGCCGCAACGCAAATACGAACTGATGCGCGATCTCGCGCCGATCGCGCCGGTGAACTATTCCGACCTCGTCATCGTGGTTCATCCGTCCGTGCAGGCGAAGACGCTGCAGGAATTCATTGCGCTCGCCAAATCGCAACCTGGCAAACTGAACTACGCCTCGTCAGGCCAAGGCACGCCGTATCATATGGCGGGCGAGCTGTTCAAAGCCATGGCCGGCATCGACCTGGTGCACGTACCTTACCGCAACAGCGGCGAAGCGCGCAGCGGTGTGATCGGCGGCCAGGTTCAGATGATGATCGACGCCGTTCCGGCGATGGCGCCCAACGTGGCGGAAAACCAGGTGCGCGCACTGGCTACAACGGGCAAGACACGTTCAACCGTTCTGTCCAATGCGCCGACGGCGATCGAGGCCGGCATTCCCGGCTATGAGGCCACCATCTGGCTCGGCTTGATGGCGCCTGCGGGTACGCCCAAGCCGATTATCGACAAGCTCAACGCGGCCGTGAACGACATTGTGAAGCGACCTGACATCGTAAAACTGTGGTCCCAGCAAGGTGTCGTCCCTATCTCAATGACGTCAGACGAATTCGACAAATTCCTCCGCCGCGATATCGTGAAATGGGCGGAGGTTGTCAAAAAGTTCGACAAGCCGCCGCAATAATAAGAAGCTGCGAGAGAAGGTTCGCCCTCGATGCCGAGCGTTCGATTCCGCCTCAACGGCGTCGAGACTATGGTCGACGCCGATCCCGACCGGCCCTTGCTGGATATTCTGCGCGGGCAGCTCGGAGTGACCGGACCGCATTTCGGCTGCGGCGCCGGTGAATGCGGCGCTTGCAATGTCATTATCGGAGATCGCGCGGTGTCGGCCTGCGACACGCCGCTGTGGTCGGTCGCGGACAAGGATGTCACGACCATCGAAGGGCTGGGTACGAGCGAGCGGCCGCACCCGCTGCAGCGCGCCTTCATCGCCGAGCAGGCACTGCAATGCGGCTATTGCGTCTCCGGCATCCTGATGAGCGCAGCGGCGCTGTTGAAGCGAAATCCGTCGCCGACAAACCGGGAGGTGAAGGAAGCGCTCGACGGCAATCTCTGCCGTTGTGGTTCGCATCAGCGCATGGTGCGGGCGGTATTGCGCGCAGCGGAAGAAATGGCGGCAGGATGAACCAGCAGGTCGACGCTCCGTCTCAGCCCGCATTGCCGGCAAGCCTCGCGGCCAATCCGAAACTGTCGTCGTGGCTGAAATTCTCGAGCGCCGGACGAGTAACGGTCTCGCCAGGCAAGGTGGAGATCGGGCAAGGCATCGTGACGGCGCTGGCGCAGATCGCCGCCGACGAACTCGATGTCGACCTGTCGCGCGTGCAGATGATCCGGGCGTCGACTGCCGCCAGCCCTAACGAGGGCGTCACCTCGGGCAGCCTCTCGATCCAGCAGTCGGGCCGCGCGCTGCGTTATGCCTGCGCCGAGGTTCGCCGGATATTTCTGCAGCATGCGGCAGAACGGCTCGGGGTCGATATCGATGCGCTCGAAATCGAGGACGGCACCATTTCGGGCCCTGGCAATGTCAGGACCAGTTATTGGGAACTTGCCGATGAGGTCTCGCTCGATCACAACGCCACATCAGGCGTGACGCCAAAGATCGCAACGCGCCGTGCGCTGGCCGGAAACTCGATCCACCGGATCGACATACCAGACAAGGTATTTGCCCGGCCGCGGTTCATCCACGATCAGGCGTTGGCGAGGATGCTGCATGGCCGCGTGCTGCGGCCTGAGAACGCGCGCGCGAAGCTTTCGGAATTGAGAGAGGATGGTGCCCGTGCGGTGGACGGTCTCGTCGCCATCGTGCGCGATGGCAGTTTCGCGGGCGTCGTCAGCGAAACCGAGCGTGGCGCGGAACTGGCCGTTCGAGCCTTGCGCAAGGGCGCCGTCTGGTCCGACGGCGAGCCCCTTCCCGACGAAAACGATCTGGCTTCATTCCTGAAAGCGCAGCCATCGGAAGCGACGATCATCGACCAGAAAACGGCTTCATCATCAGGCGCGGCGGCGCGAACCATTCGGCGGCAATATACCCGCCCCTACATTGCCCATGCGTCGATCGCACCGTCCTGTGCGATGGCGCAGTGGGACAGCGACCGCGTTCATGTCTGGACTCACAGCCAGGGCGTCTATCTCCTGCGCGCCGATCTGGCGCTGGTTCTCAAACTGCCGGTCGAGAACATCACCGTCGAGCATCTGGAAGGCGCCGGCTGTTACGGTCACAACGCCGCCGACGATGTCGCGCTAGACGCCGTACTGCTAGCCCGGGCCGCCGGCGGCCGTCCGGTGCGGATGCAGTGGTCGCGACAAGGCGAGATGTCGGACGCACCCTTTGGCGCGGCGATGGCAATCGAGATTGAAGCGGACCTCGATGCGCAGGGAGAAATCGTCGACTGGCGACACTCGATCTGGAGCAACGGTCACGCGGCGCGGCCGGGGCGCGCGGCACAGCCCGCCTTGCTGGCGGGATTCGAGCTGGCAGAGCCGTTTCCGCGCATGATCTCCACCAATCCGCCGCAGGCGAATGGCGGCGGCGGCGATCGCAACTCGATCCCGCTTTATGATTTTCCGTCATGGCGCATAGAAAGCCATCGCCTGACGACGATGCCCATTCGCACTTCGGCGCTGCGGACGCTGGGTGGACAGGGCAATGTGTTTGCGATCGAATCGATCCTCGATGAAATCGCCGCCGAGCGTGGCGAAGATCCGGTCGCGTTCCGGCTGCGCCACTTGCGGGATGAGCGGGCCAGGGATGTCATCCGGGCTGTGGCCAAGCGCGCGAAGTGGAAGCCGGAGAAGCAGCCCGGCATCGGTCACGGCATCGGCTTTGCCCGCTACAAGAACACTGGCGCCTATTGTGCTGCGATCGCCGAGATCGAGGGCGCCGAGGAGATTGCCGTCAGGAAATTGACGCTGGCCGTCGACGTCGGCGAGGCCATCAATCCGGATGGCGTCGTCAACCAGATCGAAGGTGGCGCCATTCAAGCCACGAGCTGGGTACTGAAGGAACGCGTCCGCTTCGACCGGCAACGCATCACCAGCACGGGTTGGACGGAATATCCGATCCTGCGCTTCAGCGAGGTGCCCGATGTCGAGGTCGAATTGATCCAGCGCCCGGAAATCGACCCGGTCGGCGCCGGCGAGGCGGCGCACGGCCCCGTCACAGCCGCCATCGCCAATGCGGTGTTCGACGCGCTCGGCGTGCGGGTGCGCGATTTGCCGATCACGCGCGACAGGATCATCGCTGCGATGGAATTGAGCTCATGAACAGCCTGAACATTCTGAGCGGCGGCGCAGCGCAGGGCCTCGTCGGCAGCCTGACACCCGCCTTCAAGGCCCGAACCGCCTTCGACATCGCAGGCGAGTTTGGCGCTGTCGGCCTCATGGCGGAAAAATTGCGCAAGGGGACGCCGGCTGACATCGTCATATTGACCGCGGCGCTCCTCGCCAAGCTGGCGCAAGAGAAGCTGATCGCAGCGCCTTCGATCGCCAATGTCGGGCTGGTTGAAACCGCCCTCGCCGTCCGTACCGGCGATCCCCAGGCCGCCGTCAGGGATGCCGCGGATTTGCGCGAGGTCCTGCGGGCCACGGACGCGATCTTCGTACCGGATACCAAGACCTCGACGGCCGGAATTCACGTCGCAAGTGTCTTTCAGCAGCTCGGCATCGCCGATGAGGTTGCCGCCCGCCTCCGGGTTTTCCCGAACGGCGCGACCGCGATGCGTGAACTGGCGGCCTCGGATGCGCGGCGTCCGATCGGCTGCACGCAATCAACCGAGATCATCAGCACCAAGGGTGTAACCCTGTCCGGCTCACTGCCGCCGGGCTGCGAGCTCGCAACCATGTACACAGCGGGCATCACGACCACCGCAGCCTACCCCAAACAGGCTCAGGAGCTGATCGGCTTGTTAACCGGCGCTGACCAACTTGAACAGCGAAAGCGCGCTGGCTTCATCAGCTAGACCTCGTTCTAAGCTCGTGAGCCTCAGCGGGCGCGCGGAATCGAATTCCGCTTGATTATTCTGCAGTTTCAAGGCGCGCATTTGGAAAATATCGGCGACCATCCATTACGATCCTGGAACTCGCCGATCGGCCGCCCGAACTGCTCGCGCGTTTTGGCCCATTCAACGGGCCTGCTCTAGCGCACCCGCAGCGATCTGCATTTCAACAGTGCTCGTGCCCACACGCTGGCTGTTATAGGCATTGATAAGGTCGGCGAAGCTCAAAAAGCTGCATGTCTGGCCCGGATCCGAAGCGCCTGGTTGGCACGAGAACGTCAGCTCTCAGAGGCAAGCCTCACCACCTTCGCAGCTAACACAATTCGCGCCAGCGAGCTCCGACCGCAACCGTCAGGAGTGTTTGGCGCAGAAAAACGTGGCCTGTGGTAGCGGGGGTCCCCTACAGCCCGATACCCACTATCGTGAAAGCATCTTTCTCGTATCGCCGCGCAGCCTACTGAAGCATAGCGACCGTTTCCAGATGAATGACAACCATCTGCGGTGAGAACTAGCTTATACTCTCCAACACCGAGCGAGCCTTTTGCAGATCCGTAGTGCCGTGGCCATTCGTGAACCCACCATACCTCGCCGAGAGCAGCGTGCGCGCGCTGTCAATTCGTCCGGCATCCCGCCAGACCTGCGCCAGACTTGTCGCGGTCCGCAATTCGAAAAGTCTCGCATTCTGCCTTTGTGCCGTTTCCAATCCGCGACGGAACAAAGCCTCTACCTCAGCAAGCGATGCGCCCTGAGAGAGTCTGGCGCAGGCTCGTACGCGAAATTCCTCCGCCTCGCTGTAACGCTGCCCAGTTGCATCGGCCTCCGCCGCCGCTCGATCCAGCAAGGCGATAGCCTCATCGTTTCTCTGGTTCTGCATCAGGATATCGGCTTCGCTGATCAGGAAATAGGGAAGCCAGATCCTGGTTTGCACCCGATCTCGGATTTCCCTGCTGCGCTGCAGTCGCGCCAAGCCGGTATCCAACGCGCCCGTTGAGGCCGAAGCCCAACCTAGAAGCGCCTCCGTAAAACATTCCCAGTAGAAAACATGATGCCGGTTCATGATCTCGACAAGCTCTTCAGCGAGCGAAAAGACCGCCACAGGATCCTGCTCAACCATTGATTTCATTGCGCAATGATAGATTACATAGCAGCTCGTCAGGTGGTGTCCACGTTCACGAGCCTCATGCAAACTGCGCACGCACAGTTCCTCTGCCTCGTCAAGACGACCGAGTTGTTGTGCGGCGATCGAATACTGTGCCAGGGTCGTTGGACGCGGAATCGTCAGATAGTTACCGAGCGTCGTCGCCGTGCCTTCGCGCTCAAACTCCTCTATCACTTCCAGGAACCGCTCGCGCGCCGTCACCAGTTCGCCGCTCGCCAGCGCAATCATTGCCCTGATCCGAACCCCTTGTGCCGCCGATGTCCCGTCCTCGGCCCGGCGCGCCAGTTCGAGAAAACTCCCCACGTACTCGAGAGCGCGTGGAAAGTCGCACCGTACGAGGGCGCCGCCGGCCCGGCCCCACAAGATCCGCAGCAATTGCCGCGTTTCTCCGAGATCCTGACCAAGTTCGAGCAACCGGCCGTAGTTCTGTTCGACCTCCGTCCCGGAATAACCACTCGTCGCATAGAGCGGTTCGATCATGGCGATCCTTAGTTCGAACTCCCGGCGTTGGGTCGATGAACCATCCGCAAGGTGCGTGAGTAGGCCCAAAGCACGGTGAAACTGGCTGACCGCTTCAATGTTGTTGTATCGGCCTGCCGACCGCGAAGCGGCGCGGGCCCACCAATCAATCGCTTGCGAGATGAGGCCCGCTTCGGTGAAATGGTGCGCCAACAATTCCGGTTGCGCCTCCGCTATCTGGGCAGAGTTGCTCTGCAACGTGTCGGCGATGCGTTTGTGCAGCTTCTGGCGCCGACTGATGAGCAACGTCGAGTAGGCAGCCTCCTGTACGAGGCCATGCTTGAATGTGTAGATCACCTCCGGTGGATTTCCTCGCGCGCTGATCAGGTCCGCCGCCTCAAGCAGTGTCAAAGCAGCTTCAAGTTCCTTGGGCTTTGATGGCACCACCGCGGCCAACAGTTCGAATGAAAACTCCCGCCCGATTACCGCACCAATCTGCGCCACGGATTTGCTCTCTGTCAGCCGGTCAAGACGGGCAAGCAATGAATCCTGCAGCGTTACCGGTATCATCGACTCACCAGATCCCCGCTTGTCGTCATAGGAACCGGTACTCGCCTCATACGGGCCGGAGTCGATTACGACCTTCGTCAATTCCTCGATGAATAAAGGCATCCCGTCCGCCTTGGAGACGATTTGCTCAACAAGTGCATCGGCTAAATCCTTCCTCGCCACCCGTCGGACCAACTCGTACGACTGCCGTCGGCTCAGCCGATTGAGGCTGAACGAAGCAACCTGGCTACGGCCGGTCCACGGGGGGTGAAATTCCGGCCGGTGCGTTATTACGGCCAGGATGCGAGCGCTGTTTGTCCGGCCCAAGCCGTGGCTGATTGCCTCGACCGTTGTCGGATCAATCCAGTGCGCATCTTCCAGTATCCATAATACTGGCTTCAACCGCGACAGGTTCACGACCCAATCGTCCAGAGCATCAAGTGTCAGGCTCTTCAACTTCTCGGGTGCTCCCTCGTGTCGGGGCAAACGATCGCCAATGGGTATCGACAGCAGGTCTGCAAAAAGCGCTATCGTCTCGGGCGCCACATTTCCGGACTTCTGCATCTCAGCAATCAATCGATTCAGTTTCTCCTCAGGCTCCATGCCGAGCGTCAGTCCGGCCACGCGTTCAAAATAGGTGAAGATCGGATGCAGCGCACTAACGGTATGGAACGGCGAGCACTGCAGGCGGATAATGAAATGGCTCTCTGTTGCAATCCGGCTCGCAAGGGCCATGCACAATCGCGACTTTCCGATTCCTGCTTCGCCCGTCAGCAGGACCAGCTGACGCTCGCCTTCGCACGCGGTCCGCCATCGCCCAAGCAACAGCGACAGCTCATCCTCCCGGCCAACCACTTCTGTCAGATCGGCGGGGTGTGTAGCATCGAAGCGGCTTTCGGCCGCTGCCTCATGCAGCACGCGCCATACAGGTCTTAGGCCGGGCAGACCCTTCAAGTCGCACATGCCGAGAAATTCAAGCTCGAACATGCCCTCGACCAACCGGCGTGTGCTGCCGGCAATAGCTACGCCGTCGGGGGGAGCAAGACCCTGCAGCCGTGCGGCGAGCGCTGGGGTTTCGCCGACAACCGCTTCTTCCCTGGCTGCGCCCTCACCCAGAAGGTCACCAACGACAACAAGACCTGTCGCGATACCCGTTCGCACATGCAACGTTACATCTGGTAACGGGGCCAGATTTGGTACAACCTGCCCGAGTTCCAAGCCCGCGCGGACAGCCCGTTCCGCGGCATTTTCCAAGGCGGCCGGATAGCCAAAATAGGCGACGATTCCGTCTCCGGTGTATCTGGCAATGAAACCGCCAAGGGAGGTCACAGCATTCACGCACGCATCGAGGTAGACGCCCATCACCTTGCGAAGCTCTTCAGGGTCCAGCTTGGAGGCAAGGTCCGTCGACTCGACCATGTCGCAGATCAGCACGGTTAACTGTCGTCTCTCAGCGTCAGGCCACGTCCGCACAAGTTTGCTGCGCGCGTGCTGTTCGGTCGTTTCCCGCCCGAGAAGCTCGTCGATAGCCTTAAGAATCTTTTTGCGGTGCCCGAGCGGTACACCAAGATGCACCAGATCGTCGCCTGTCAGGTCAGGCAGAACATCGCTGTCGATCGCCTGATCGGAAAAAAGGGCCCGGTATTGGCCAAGCCCAAGCTCTTCAAGCCACGCACCGACGTCCAGACTTTGCATGAGCTTGCACGTCCCAAAACCCTGATAGCCTAGCGCACTTGCTCGCTCTGATCACCGCGACGCTGCACCTCGGCGCCCTCTGGGCAGCGTCGATCCAAAGTTGCGCGCGCTATGTTATCAAAAGCTCGTTTCTTCAGCTTCCACTTTGGCGACCTTACACCAGAAATCGCTGGCTAGTAGCGGCTCAATTGCCGGGTTTGCTCGATCAGCGCGATCAAGGGGGCGGGATCAACAGCGAACGATCGTGCCTCGGTTCGCCCCTCCTCGGCGATCTGGTCGAGATAAGCTTCTGCTTCGGGCAGCTTGGCGACGAAGTGCCTGCCCAGCTCTGCCAGATTGCCGCCTTCCGGGTCGCAAAATAGCTTTACCGCCGCGGGATCGCGAATTGCCAGCGCCGCAGGTAGCGTAAGGATGCCATCGCGCAAGTCCTCCTCCCCACCGCCTCCGAGTGCGGCCAGCCCCTTCACGTCGCCAACATCGTCGCAACCGTGATAGAGCAGCCCCAGCAGGCCACCAAAAGTTCGCAGCCTGCCCGACCGATCGCCCAGGCAGGCACACACCTCGAACATCGAGCCGGTGTCCTCTCCGGCGATCTTGCGCCAGTCCTCAACTCCCAGCGGTTGACGACGAAGCCGCCACTGCAGGCATTCAGCCACGCCTAATCGTTTCAACAGTTCCGAAAACAATGCAATGCCTGTTAGGTCATCCTTCAGTTGCAGATAGCCCTCCGCCACGATGTAGCCCGAAGTCATCAAAGCCGATAGTTCGCCGAACTTGGTGTGCATGGTGGCCCGACCGCGCCGCGTCGGGGAACGATCAACGATGTCGTCAATGATCAAAGAAACATTGTGAAACAGCTCGATCACCAGAGCCGATTGCATGATCTGTTCGGGGATCGGCCCTTCGCGCACTGCCCGATAACAGGAAAAGATCGTCAGGGGACGAAAGTATTTTGATCCAGTCAGGAACTGCCATTCAAGCGCTTCGCGCAACTCCTCGCTGCAACCGTCAATCCAGCGCGCAATGCGCTCGCGCAAGTCGGCCATCTCCGTCTCGAAACCAAGTCGCGCAATGACAGATTTTGTCGTTTGCTCTGGCATGTTTGAAACGCGCCGTCCTAGATTTTACTGCGCCAGCGCCTGCGGTAGGATCCGCACAGGTCGGGTTGTTGAAAATTCTGCGCTAAGCGCTCATCCAAATTGCTCAACTCGCTCTGCAAAATGCGCGCCTCCCTGACAGCCAGGTCCCCCACCTCACGCAGCAATGCACGCAATTCATCGGCCGCAAGGAGGCGCTCAGCTCCCGACGCACGGCCGTCGGCCGCGTTGACGCCAACCGCCTGAGCGAACCTCGCTTGATGACTTGCGAGTATTTGAGCCAGCCCGAACCAGTAACTGGCCGACCTGTTGGCGGCGATCATCATGGCGTGGCTCATTGGCACCACGAAATCAGTGGCGACCGAATTCTCCTGGCCGCCCGGCGGCAAACCAATCGCCCCCTCGGCGCTCGACTGGTCGAATCGCTGGCGATTGGCGGCGGCCAAATCAGCCATCGCGCCGAGCATGCCGATCACGGGCCCTAGCAGCGCTGCCCCGAGCAAGCCCGCCCCCGGATTGCCGGCCGCGGATTGCACGGTCATGTTTTCCCGAAGGCCAGCACCCGCCAACCAGGCGTCACGCATTGCCATGAAAATGCCGGTGAGAGGGTCGTGCGCCGATCGACTGGGACCAGAACCAAGCATGCCTTCTCCCTTTGACATTCTGAAAACCTGTGCGTCGCACTGTTACCCGACCCTGCGTCGCGCTGGGTGGCGTGCGCGGTTGCGGAGCGCAACCAGCACTTTGTTTCCCGGCAATTTAGACGACGGTCAATCCCGGCCCATGGCGCGCCGTCCACGCAAATTGTCATATCGCGAAAGGAATTCCATCATTGAAACCCGCGGCAGGCCAGCGAAGCCACGACAGAGGTCTGACAAACCCGGCCGGGATGCTCCGGAAATCCTGGCCCCATCCACCGGACGCGCAGGCCCGACAGCCCCGCCTTTGGGCTGTGTTTCCGCAGCAAGCGTCAGGAGCGCTTCCTGATACGCCTGCCCCATTAGCTGGGCATAGCGGCCAGTGGCATCGGCGAACGCGCCCGCCGCGGCCGATTGGGCCAGAAGCATTTCGGTGAAGATTGTCCGATAGTTTGCCTGCATCCGGTAGTATTCCATTGATTTGCAATCAACGAGAAGCGACAATCCTAGTATTATTTAGCGCAACTCGAGGGCGAGATGCCAAAAGTAATTGTAGTCGGTTCCGGTTTAGCCGGTATGTCCGCAGCCACCCGACTGATGGAGCAGGGTTTCGACATAACATTATATGAGCAGAACAATTTTCTCGGCGGCAAGCTTGGCGCCCATAGGGACAGCCACACACCCGATCCGCACGAACATTGCTACCACATGTACCTGAACTGGTACAATAATTTCTGGCAATTCATGAGGGAGGTCGACGCCGTCGACAAATTCATACCAAGCCCTGTCATCGGCTGCCGCTTTCCGGGAGACAAACAGACGCGGCCATATCTCACCAATCCCGGATCGCCCGCGACCGTTTTGACCAACATGCTGAACGGCATCGCGTCGCCTGCGGACCAATTCCTCTCGGCGTATTCGTTGCTCGACCTCATCGGCACGCAATCGATGTCTGGGACTGTGCTGGAGCAAACTTCCGTTAGCGGTTTTTTCCGATCCAGGGGCTACAGCACTGAAGGTTCGATAGCAGCCTCAGCCCGCACCTTGGCGGAAGCGTTCGCCTCGCCAAGCTACCTTTCTTCCGCGCGAAGCTATCAGAGCTTGATAAAGTACGGGTATCCTGACCCGACTCCATCCTTGTGGCTGCTCACGCAGAATACCAACGACGCCATCTTCGAGCCGTGGAGACGTCACCTGGAAGCGCGTGCAAAGACTCTTAAGCGCCGCTTCGAGATTTATTTCCAAACGCGGGTGGAAACCCTTCACCTGAGGGATGGCCAGGTGCGCGAATTGACACTCGGCCAGATGCCGGAGGAGCCGACCACCCACCGCAACGACAGGCCGAGGGCAAGCAAAAAGTGGAAGATCGACGTTCCCGGAGATCTGGTGCTCGCCGTACCGCCGGGCCCGCTCGGATGCCTCGTCAGCCCCGATGTCGCGGCTTGCGCACCAAAGCTTGAAACGGTTCGCGAGCTGCGATCGGAGCCGATGATCTCCCTTGATGCGTATTTCAAGCGCAAGATCCCAGGCTTGACCAGCAGCATCACGCTGCTTCTAGGCTCGAAATACAATCTCAGTCTGCTCGACATTTCGCAGGTCTGGAGCGACTGGCCAGCGGGAGGAGGCACGGCGCTTAACGTCATCTCCTCAAATGCTGACTTGATCGCTGATTATCCGGAAAAAGTCATCAAGGACATAATGCTCAAGGAGTTGCAACGCTTCCTCGACTTCAAGCTTGCTGATGTGGACTACGCCCGCTGCCATGTTCAAACCAATGTTGGCGAAGAGCTTTTCGTCAACCAGGTTGGCAGCTGGAATTCCCGCCCAAAGGCGACTTGTGAGATTTCGAACCTCTTTCTGGCCGGCGATTTCTGCCAGACCTTCATCGATGTCGTCACGGTCGAGGGAGCCGTGGTCAGCGGCCTGTTGGCGGCGGAGGCATTGCGCCGCAAGCACAAGACTGGCGCTCCGATCGATATCATCCGGCCAGATTCCTATCCGGCACTTCTTCCAGCGGCGCTCGCGATGGCTCTACGCCCTGCGGCCTGGGCCGCAAAGACGGTCTCGGTAACCGACTCCATGATGCGCGCAAATTTCTCCCGGATTTTTCCCAACGGATGAGATGAGACGCTGCAACTCATCGAGGAAAATCCAGCAACCGCGGCGGACCGTAAACGGCGGTCTGCCGCTCCGTCCAACCATTCGCGGCTGGCAACCTGTCTGCGATGTCGAAACGGTGTAGCATCTCGCATACGCAAACCGACTTGCCGTCGGCACACAGACACAAGCCGTCTCCCGACCTGCCCAATTCAAGTCTCACCGTGCCGCCGATCTGCGTTCCCTCTCCACTGCCGCTCTTCGTCGTCATTGCCCAATAGGTCTGCCGTTCCGTACCCGCTCCACGTCGAGAGATAGAAAAGGTCGGCAGATCGAAGGACCGTGCATCGCCGAATCGCGGAAATCGGATCGACAACGCCTTCCCCTTCCTGCTTGGAACGCCGAACAACACGTTGTCCGCGGCGTAACGGACCGCAAGCTTGGGAGAGACGGTCTTTTCCAGCCCCCACGCGATGCGGGCCGCCTCTTTGGTGAACTCCTGCGTGACGACAATCGCCAGGTAATAGGCGAACAATTGCTTTGCGGGATCGCCCTTCACGGTCACTGTCAGCGCAACAACGAACTCCGGATAAACGCCAAAATCGCTGTTGCGATAATCCACCCCGACAATCATGAGCGGCGTCCGCCCGCCGCCCGCATCGAACGCCGACAGGATTTCGCGCACTTCTTCGCCAAGCGCATCGTTAGCCGCCTTGATATCCACGAAAAACATCGCCCATCCCTGCGACGCGTCCAGAACCCGTGCCGGCATCGCGAACGGTTTGCCGTCCACCTGGAAAATCTCTCCATCCGGTTCCGGCCCGGTGTGCTCGTCACCAATGTAGGGCTCCAGACCCGCATCCGGTCGCCGGGTTAATTCCATCGCCGCCTTTTCGGCCGCCGACGGCGCTATCGTCGCCAACTCACCCAGGCAATTTACGTAGCCGCTGACCACATCCCGCAGCAACGCCTCCGGCGGCACGGATGTCATCGCGCCCCGCACCAAACGGTCGACCTCGTATCCCCAATTGCGACTGGCTATTGTCCACCATTGGCCATACGCCTCCGCGCCGAAACGAAGTGCCATCTCGCCGACGCGCAGCAGGTGGTCGCTACGCGATGGTCGGGGGGACCCTGCAGAAGACAGAATAGGCGGCATGACGGAAGCTCCCTAGCCTGCTCCGATCGGGCGACATGCCTGTGGCTGACACAGTGCGCTAAATGGACATTGTGTAATGAGCAATGGCAAGCATCCCACGATGTTACACGGAGGCGAGCCGAATTCAAGTTGGCTTTGCTATCTGTTGGCGAACGGATAACTGCATCTACTTTGGTGGCAGCGTCCTTCTCCTTTAGGTTCGCCAGTTGAACGGCCCACGAACCCTTGCGGATGATTGGCTCCGGGACTCCTGAGAATCGACTTTCGCGAAATTTTGAGAGTCGTTCGATTTTCAGCTTTTGCAACCATCTGCCAGACGCGGCCGTCTCGGCGCCGGCTGGCTCAGCGCGCCCCCGGCGCATCGAGGGCGGCAAGCAATGACGACCGCAATCGGTCATCAGGTTCGAAATTCCCGGCAAGGGTTCGTATGACTTCCTCGAAGCGAGCTCTGTACCTGGCCGCCTCGGCCGGCTTGCCGAGGCTCTCGCAGACCTCCACACCCGCCCGATAGACCCGCCAAGCGGCGAGCGGCATGTCGGTATCTTCGAGAGTTGAGAGGGCACGCGAGAGCTCCGCCCTTGCCTCCTCCAAATCGCCCGCAGCGAGCGCAACCCGGGTGAGCAGCCCGTGCGCCTGCGCCAGATGATTGCGATCGGGCGCGGGCGCGACGTACTCGTACAGCTTTGTCGCCGATGTCCGCGCCTGTGCGATATCGCCAACCTGAAGGCAGTGTTCGCAGAGGCAATGGTGTAGCTGCGCGTAGATCGTGTAATCCATCATGATGCCGTCGGAATTCAGCCGTTGCATGACGTCATCGAACTGCAGGTGCGCTCGCTGCGGCTCGTTCAGTCCGACGAAGACCTTCGCAAGAACGGCTCGCTGAAAGAAGAAGGCGAAAGGATTTTCTTCAAGCACCGCTTGGTCGATGCTCTCGCAGAGCTCGCGCGCACCATGAAAATCCATCGCCTCGACGTGGAGCCACCCCAAGGTGAGGCGGCACAGGGCGATCGCCGGGCGGTTAGCGTTTCTCTCCGCCAGCGCCAGCGCGGCGATGGTCTCTCGCTGCAATCGCCGCCATTGGCCAAGATGGATCAGCGCGGTCGATTCCATCACGTTGAACAGCACAAAGATGTAGACGTCGCCGACCTCCTGCGCGAGCTTCTTGCCATCAGTTCCCGAGCGACGGCATTCCTCGTAACGCGACCGCAAGCATTCGAGGATTCCCTCGATCCCGTATCGCCGGATCAGCGTGCCGTGATCGCGCGCGTCAGCTGTTACGTGCAACGCTTTCTCGCAAAGTGCAGCATCCTGCTCCTGCCAGCCTTTCAGCCAGAGATTGATGCTGGCGCTGCTACCCTGCACGAGAGCCTTGAAGGCGTCATCCTCAAGCGCTTCACTCTTGGCAAGCGCTTCGTTGGAAGCGTGAAGGCACATGCGGCGGTCGGCATGAAGGCAGAACCGGCTCACGGCCAGGAGCCCGTTAACCTCATGGCGAAGCTGCCCCGCCTCCGCGGCGCAAGCGATCATCTCCTCGAGATCGCGAACCGAGCCGGCGAGATCCCCCGCCGAGCGCCGCGCCCAGCTCCGCTGTCGCAACAGGCTGGTGCGCGGCCCATACTGATCGGTCGTTCCCAGACGGTCGAGAATGCCGAGTGCACGGGACAGATAATTGGTCGCCTCCTCGTGACCGAGGCGTTTCGCGGAATTTTCTGCGGCCTGGCTGAGGTAGCGCAGTGCACGCGGGAAATCATGGCTCTGCTCGAAATGCAACGCGAGCGTAGCCGCAATGTTTTCCGTCCGGCCCCCATATCCCTGCTCGAGGCGCTCGCCCATGCGGTGATGGATCTGGAGGCGCCGTGCCGGGGTGAGCCGTTTATAGAGCACGTTCTGATAGAGAATGTGTTGGAAAGCGTAGGATCCGGAATAGGTCCCGTCGGGCCATTCAGAAACGCCGCACGACACCACCGTATGATCCTTGCGTGCAAGACCCTCCAGGACTTCCTCGGTCTCCACGGTGTCGCGCGACAGACCAGCGGCCACGAGGGCTGCGGCACATTCGCTCCCCGCTACGCTGGCCGCCTCGAGCAGCTGCTGTTCGTCCTCACTCAGACGATCGATCCGATGTGTGATCATGTTGATCAGATCGTTTGGCACGACATCCTCGGATAGGGCGATTCCAGATCCGAGGCGCCAGGCGCCGTCGATCTCCACAATCGACTCGTGATTGATCAGGTAGTCCACAAGCGAGGCGATGAACAACGGCTGCCCCTGGGTGCGCCCGAACATCGGCCCGGAGAGCGCCGAAGCGAGCTTCTCGTCCTGGAAACGCAAGGCGAGGTGGTGCTCCACCTCGGTTTTGGACAATCGATCGAGTTGCAGCGCGCTGCACCTTCCGTGGATTTCCAAATCCTGATGCAGACGGCGAACCGGATGTCCGCTCATGATGCTGTCGCCAACACGATAGGTGGCAAGAACGAGCACTTGAGCCTTGCGGTCTCCGTGTGTGAAGCGCGACAGGACGTCGACCGTCTGGAAGTCGCTCCAATGCATATCCTCGATGACGAGGACCCACGGGCGATCCACACTCAACACTTCGACCAGGTCGCAGAACTCACGCGACATCCGTTCTCGTGTCGCCCCGAATACCTCATTCCGGAACGCGGCCCGGTCCGCCACATCGAGAAAACCGGGCATCTGGAGCAGCCAAGTCGGCGCATTGGCGCGCACGGCCTCCAGGACAGCCGAACCGTCCGGACCGCGACAACGCGTCGTCAGCGAATCGATCAGGGGGAGAAATGCCTCGTTCATGCCGAAACGCTCGGTGCAGAAACCGCACAGGGTCTCAACGCGATACCGAGAAAGCTGCTCCAGCGCCATTTCGACGAACGAGGTCTTGCCGATACCAGCCTCGCCGGTGATGAAAACGACCTGTCTGTCGCCGGCGAGCATTCGCTGCGTAACCTTGTCCAGCGTAGCCAGCGGACCGTTTCGCCCGACGAGCCAGCGGGGCCGGCGGGGGATTGATCCCTCCTGACTTCTGCCGCCGGCTGCAGCGGGGGACAGGATAGCGCGCCCAACTCCCTGGGCAGGCGGCACCTTCTCTTCGATCCCGCTGTGGTGCGATCTCGTCGTGATCGGGCCGACGAACCGATATCCACGGCGCGGCAGGGTTTCGATCCAACGCTCCCCGCCCGGCTCGGCTGCAAGCGCTTTGCGCAGCGCCGCAATCTGAACCGACAGATTGCTTTCTTCGACGACCAGGCCTGACCAAGCGGCCTGGATCAATTCGTCCTTGGAAACCACCAAACCTTGACGTTTCGCCAGCACGCTGAGCAGTGCGACGGCGCGGCAGCCAACGGGTAGCAGATCGTTGCCACGATAGAGAGTTGCGGTATCGACATCCAATCGGAATGGTCCGATTGCAAGCGTCGCGCGCTCATCGCCATCGCCAAGAACGGACCGAGAGTCGTTCAACACGGCGAGCCTCCGCGATGCCATTCTGCATCGGCTGAAGGCGTACCTTATAGCAGAGAATTCCGTTCCGCTGTGAGGGAGTACAGGAGTTGCGAGCAATGCCATCGCCCCGGCGAACCTGACAGACCGCGGTGGGATCGGGTTGATTGGTTCAGACGAGGGGTATTCCCGTAAGGCTCCGCCCGACCGTTGGGCAGTGCCCCTTGCGCCACTCTTGGGAAAGACTTGGACGCCAACTCAGCAAAGCCGCTGATTACTGTCCTTCCTGCGCCCTTTTGGGCGATCCGGAGGCATAAAAGGCTATCGCCTTTTCGCTTTCGTCAGGTTGTGCCGTCCCAAACGCGGCTATTCTTGCTTCTACCTTAACGCGGCTCATCCGAGCACGTTGCCGGCCGTCCGCCAAGTCTCAGCCGATGGAGTGAGACATCATAGTTTGCCGTTTTTCACCTGGGAGCGTGCGCCTATTGCTAATTGCTGCCTGGGCTTGATACTGATCAAGTTCAGCAGCATTGCGGTCGCGATCATCGCCGCGATCCCAACGAGACTCACCGCGATCTGCATCGCAAACCCGTCCGAGATATCGAACAGCACCATGTGACCGGCGAACGCCAGTAGAACGCCAAGGCAATAGATTGGCAGCGAGTTCCGGCCACAACAGATCGCGCCGCGCATCACCGGCGTCATCAGCCCTCGCCAACTGCGAGGCACAAACCACGCTGCCAAAACCGCTATCGCCAAAAAATGCAGCAATCGCAATGGATCGAGATTTGATTTATCCATGTGGTGCAGCTGCGCAAACGTCTGCGGGATCAGTGCTTCCAGCGGTTTGATGCGCCAGCTCAGTGCGATGACCAGACTGAAGAGTAGATACAGGACAGCAAGTCCAAGCACCGTGCGTGACGTGACCCACGGCCGGACGCTCCTCTCCTCGAACATCCACCACGCGCCAAGCACAACGAGGAGCTGCCAGGCCAGCGGATTGAAGGCCCAGTGACCGCTCGGCCACGCCGGGACGGTCCAGCCGAAGACATGCACCAGCACATAAAGTGCTACCGATGCGCCAAGCGTCACGTTCGGCAGTCGCAGCAGCAACCACAGTAGCGGCGCGAACAAGAGATGAAGAAGCACAAAGATCGGCAACACGTCGGTATTGACCGGACGGTATTGCAGTATCGCCGCGTGCGCGAGCGTCGCGCCCAGCTGGTCCAACAGAATGCGCGTATTGCTCTCGTCAGCGAGACGGCCACTTCCTGCGAGGTGAACCAGGATGGCGCAGGCGAGCGTGAGCAGCAGAAATGCGACATAAATGTCCCAGCTTCGCCGCAGGGTCCGGCGGATCAGTGCGGTCCAGCCCTCGCAGCGCCATGCCTTGCCGTAGGCCAGCGCGCAGGTTACGCCCGAGACGAACATGAATACTTCCGCGGCATCGCTGAAGCCGTAGTTCCGCAGCGTCAGCCAACTTCCGATGTTGTTTGGGATATGGTCAAGAAAGATGAACCACAGCGCGATGCCACGGCAGGCATCTATTCGCAGGTCGCGGCCCGCGCCTTTGAGCTCCGCCAGCCCGCCGACCGATGGCTTAGAGGTGGCTTTTCGGTCGCTCATCTCGTCCCTCCAGACTGGAAAGATGGCCGATGTTGGAGTTTTTGGTGTGAGGGGGTCACACTCCGAGACTTATGATTGCGCTGAAATTACAAGCCAGCATGAAAGAGGCATCGTTCGAAGTCCTAAAGCGCTGCCGAAAAAGTTACGAATTCAGCCAGATCTTTGCTGAGGCTCCGGAGATTGTGGATTCGATGTTTGATGCGCCAAAGCAGGTGTCCAATTCGCTTGAGCAAGGCGCTTGACGGTCTCGCCAAGACTGCATGCCGTCGTGATGCTGAGGTGCGCGTCTGGATGTTAGACGGTTGCATGGGGACTGAGTGGCGAGGTCGGCCGGTGTACCCCAACACAGTACAAATCTCACCCCATGATTCCGCTTGAGGTCGGGCTTCGGCGGCCAGGTTCGCGATGTCCGCTCTACACCGATAGAGTGCAGCGAAGCTGAGAATTTTCCCGGCCGCTCGCTGACCGAGACCGCCGAGGCGTTCAATCGTCAAACCTATAGGAGAGAGCAGCTGCGGCTGCGAATCTCCACCCGAAAGTCATCCGGCAGGGACTTAGACTGGCATTCCTCGCGCCCACCGCATTAGAGGTCGTCCTGTGCGGCGATGCATCCGTCCAGCTGAAGCAGATCCCAAAGCTTCTTCCCTTGTCATGGCGTGAGCAAGGCCCGTCGATGCCCTGAGTTCAACTGTTATGAAACGTTCAGACGCAATTTGCCTAACCCCGCATTCGGTCGAGTAACGGATTTCTACTCCGCGGGTTGCAGGTTCGAATCCCGCCGGGATCGCCAATACTTCTGGGTCCGTTCCGGACACATAGGTTACGGTTTATTCCGGAGACATAGGTAACACCTTTGGGCCGAACGGGTTGTCTATCGGTTCGAGTCTGCATGTCTCGTCGTGGAAGTAACCCAAATCATAGTTCATGAAGGTGACGAGCCAAATCCTGTCGCTCACCTGCTTAATCCCGACGTTCTGCCCAGCGAAGACCACGCTGAGGTTGATTTTCTGCCGGTTGAAGCAGATACGGCCGCATGTCGTTACGGTCGCGGTCCTGTCGTGGAAGGGATAATCAAGGTCCGGCAGGCCCTGGTAGATCCGCCTTGAGGGGATATAGCGCTCGGCCGGGCACTGCATGTTGAGCGCTTGGTGGGGCCGCTCGTTGTTGTAGCAGTCGATGAAATCGTCGAACCTGGCCTGCTGCTGCAGGAAGTTGCGCGCGGCCGGCTTGATGGTCTCCAACTTCAAGGTCAGATGCATCCGCTCGTGGCGGCCGTTCTGCTGCGGGTTGCCTGGCTTGATCCGCTCGATCGCGATGCCGAGCCTGAGCCACCAGACCGACAGCCTGCTCAATCCGAACAGCGCATTGGGACTGGCAAAGGGAACACCGTTGTCGGTGCGGATGGCCTGCGGCAGGCCAAACTCCTTGAATGCGCTTTCAAACACCGAGAAGGCATAGGCTTCCTTGGTGGTGTGCAAGGCTTCGCAGGCAATGAGATAACGGCTGGCAAAGTCGGTGATGGTCAGCGGATAGCAGTAGCGGCGATCGGCGAGCATGAACTCGCCCTTGTAGTCGGCACACCACAGCTCATTCGGTTGGGCCGGGTGAGAGAGTGTGGTGCCCTCAGCCCGGTTGCGTCGTCGGGTTCGCCGCTTGACCAGGCCATGACGATCGAGCACCGCATGCACGGTGCTGATCGCGGGCGTGTGCACATCCGGATAAAGCCGGGCCAGCCGTTCCCTGATCTTTGGGGCGCCCCAGCTCGGCTTGTCCTGCTTCAAGCGCACGATCAGCGTCTCGATCTGGGTGGGCAGCTGGTTGGCATGGCGATAGGGCCGGCGCGAGCGGTCGGTGAGCCCTTCCAAGCCAATCTCGTTGTAGCGCGAGAAGATCTTGTAGCCGGTCTTGCGGGAGATGCCGAACTCGCGGCAAAGGCCCGCCATCCGCTCCCCGTCCAGCCGCCGGGCAATGAATTTTAGACGCTCATCCATGGGTTTACACGCCTTCCAGGGCATTTTGCGCTCCCCGCAAAAGGCCCGATTGTGTAACCCATGTCTCCGGAATGAACTGTCACCCCTCTCTCAGGAAGGGCACTGACGATCAATCAACAGCTTGCTGCAGTTCTGTCTGTTCTTGTGTGAGAAGAACTGTGCTGCAACGTGCTGCAAGACAGTGCAAGCAAATTCAAGCTGTTACGATGGGGTGCCAATTGTTCCGAGCAGCACGGAAACAGCATGGCACTTTCGGGATTTGTTCTCTACTTTCGACCGGATACCTGATGGCGCAGGAAGGCCCGCCAGCGTGAACCGCCGGGCTTTGATTTTGTGAGCTATCAAACGGCCACAGCCTTCCACACAATGCCTAGCTAGTGGAACCCCTCAGTGTTCGTGCCCGTTACTCTTCAAGTACCAAGGAGGACTCACCGTGATGAAAATCGCTTTTGTCGTGGCGGCAGCGGTGCTGACGACTGCCCCGCTCGTCACTCCGGCCAACGCCCAAGGCGTCAAGATGGCCCAAGTCGATATGCAGACCGGCCGGCACTACGAAGACCGCGACGACCGCGACTATAGGGACCGTCGGCGTTATGACTCCAACGCCACAGTTGGCGTCGGTCCAGGCGGTGTCACCATCGGCCCACGACAACGCTGCCGCACGGTGACTACCCAGGTTGAACGGGACGACGGCCGCAGGATCACGCGCAGGGAGCGCGTCTGCGACTGAACGGCGCTTTTTAGACAGACGAGACGTGAAGATTGACCACGGATCGAGCTAACGTTTAGTACCAGCGTCCTCGGCCGTACCAGCCGCCGCCGCCAACCAGCAGAATAACAAGCACAATAATGAGAAGTGTGGTGGTATCCATGAGCCTTACTCCGCCTGCTGCGTATACGCAGTGCGCAGCTTGGAATTCTAGCTATTGATAACGTTTAGCCGCTGGGTCCGGTTCCGAGACCTTGCGTGGCGAGACGGCGCACGTCATCAGCCGAAGTAGGTAATGCGCGCAGAATGACGACAGGACTCGTCGACGTGCGCTGCCGCACCGTCATGCGTGACGCTGCTGACGACATGGGCAAGCGGGCCGCGGCACGGCGTACACGCCTTTTGGCGTAGGAGGCCAGCCTCCGGGTAGTCAGTCAACGCCATACGGCTTGTTGAGAAAGTAATCGCGATTGCCCAGCGCCTTCTCCGCGTTTTGATCAATAGCGACGGTGATCGCCTGAACGTGTTGATAGCAGTGGCCTTCACGGGCGGCCCGCTGGCGAAGTTCAGCAAGCGCGCGAATCCATGGCGAGTTATCGGCCTTCTCGTCGTACCATTTCAACTGTTCGCGCATCACCAGCTCCGACCGCCCAACCCTTTCGTTGGACCGCCCTGCACACACTCTCGTTCTTAAAAGAGACAGCCGTGACGCGGGGCAGGGTTACGCCACGACTGTCCCAGTGCGCCCATCATGCGGAAAGCGCAAATCTTTGTACCGGGAAAAAATGGCAATGAAGAGCAGAAACAATGGCGGGCGCAAGCCCGACACGATGGTTCCAGAGCACGGATTACAGCGCGTCTTTCCTGGTTCCGCCGACACCATAGGGTTTGTTGAGGAAGTAGTCGCGGTTGCCCAGCGCCTTCTCGGCATACTGATCGATTGCGACCGTGATCGCCTGGACGTGCTGGTAGCAATGTCCCTCACGCGCCGCACGTTGCCGCACCTCAGCAAGCGCCTTGAGCCAAGGCGAGTTGTCCGCCGCCTTCTCGTCGTACCATTTGAGCGGATCGCCCATCACCAACTCCGGCCGCCGAGCACGCGCCCCTTCGTCGGACCGCCCTGCTCTTTCCTGAGCCGGTCCCGCTCGGCGCAAAGATCTTCGATCCTCCCCAGCATCCGCTGCAGCAAAAGCTCAGCCGACGCAGTCGATATGCCTGCTCGTTGAAGCTGCAGAATCTCTTTACGCTGCCTTCCGACCTGGACGCGCATTTGCTCGATTTCGGAACGGACGTGATCTAGGCCCATAGCGCTCCCCTAATGCCCTCTGGATCATTCGAATGAGCCCCTCGGCATGCCGCCCGAGCTGGTCGTAGAGGCGCAGCCGCCTGAACAGGATCTCGATTTCACGATCGGTCTTCATCTCATGATAGTACAAACCGTGAACAAGATGACAAGCCGCTAGGTATTGGGATTTAACCGCCTGGGGCCCAATTTCACAGGAACCTTGCGTTCGACCCGGCGTCGAATCCCCGCTTCCGGCCGATGCCCCCAAAGCCCCCTGGCCGGAGGAAAACCTGCCTACAGGTTGGCGGCCCCAGCCTGAAAACCTGGGGCCGCTTTGGCTCGCTGGATCGCGGAAGGCGCCCATGCACTTCAGTCGCATTGCTCCCGCGACACAGGAGCTAGAGATATGGAGCGCGAGCGAGTGTGGCTTCTCATTCGTGATCAGTAACGAGAGTAGCAGTGGTCCTGGACTCCACGGGAAGCCTGACTTTGTAGCCTCTTGGCGCCCCATCAATTTAAACAGGACTGCCATCAGGGTAAGCGGATCACCCTTTAAGACGTTCGCCGAAGCCGAGAACGCCTGCGAGGCCATGCTTGCGCACCTGACCAAATAGCTTCGGACCCGGTGGGGACGCAGAAAAGCTGAAGAGAGACCAATGACCGTTTTTGTCTACGTCAACACAAGCAAGCAGGTCGGTGACGCCGAGCACATCAAGGTATTCGCCACCACAGATGCCGCGGAAAAATGGTTTGAGGAAAACGACCCCGAAGGCGCGGCCTTTGAGTATGAGGTTCTGGCGTGAACCCCGCCTTGCCAATCACAACTGGCGGAGAGCGAAATGGCTGAAAGAATCGATGTTGAGGTTACCGGCAGATCGCAGTTTGAAGTCGCCTACGAAATGGCGAGGTTCATTCTAATCAATATGGAAGGGCGTCAGGTGAAAAGCATAAAGCGGCAAGAGTTCTTGCATTTGGTAGCTGACTGCATCGAGGCCTTGCGGGGCATCAAGGTCAAGGAGATTCTCAGCTAGATGAACCGAGTTGGCCGCAGGTGATCTCCTTGGCTGCAGCATGCATCAAACAGTGGCGCTCAACATCGTGCGCCGATCGAAGTCCACGCCGATCCATGAACTGGAGCGATACATGCGATGCAAGGATTGCTCACGGCTTCAAGGGCGGCCATACAAGCGCAGCCATCTGGTCGCGCTGCGCATCACCAAGATCACGGCGAGCAATCCACCGTCGAAGTGGTGGCCGGGCGAAAGGTGAACAGTTGATGATGGAGCAACGATGAACGGAAGCCGCTACTACGTGGTGCGATCAGAAGGTGCGAAGTGGGGCGTCAGCTTCGGCAGCGCACTCGCCATCGCGATCAGCTACACCACCAACAAGTCGATCCTCTGGGCGATCATTCACGGCATCCTGGGCTGGCTGTACGTGATCTACTTCGCGCTGTTCAGGACGTAGCCGTCGCCGATGTGCAATCTTTACAGTAACACGACCAACCAAGAGGCGATCATCCGGCTGTTTCGCGTGATCAATCGCTATGTCGGCAACCTCGCCGCAATGCCGGGCGTCTTTCCCAACTATCCGGCTCCTGTGATCCGCAACACGGATACCGGCACTGAGCTGACAATGATGCGCTGGGGCATGCCACCCCCGCCCCGCACCGGCGGTCCGCCCGTGACCAACATCCGCAACACCTCTTCGCCGCACTGGCGCGGCTGGCTAAAGCCAGAGAACCGTTGCTTGGTACCGTTCATTAGCTTCGCCGAATACGCGCCCGAGCCGAACCCGGAGACCAAGAAAAAGGACGTGGTGTGGTTCGCAATCAATGACGATCGGCCGCTGACCTGCTTTGCCGGCATCTGGACCGAGTTCAAGGGCGACCGCGGGACGAAATCGAAACCGATCCCCGGCCCGCATAACGTCTACGGCTTTCTCACCACCTCGCCGAACGCCGTGATCGAACCGATCCATCCGAAGGCGATGCCGGCCATCCTGATGACAGACGAGGAACGCGACGTTTGGATGCGCGCGCCGTGGGATGAAGCCAAGGCGCTTCAGCGCCCCATGCCCGATGATGCGCTCAGGATCGTTGCCCGCGGTGCTGATAAGGAAGACAAGGCGGCGGCATGAAGCCTAACGATCTATGATCGTCGGGAATCGATTAATAGACAGCGAAGTTCATCGATCCGCCGCGCGAAGTCTAATGCATTGGCCTTCAACACCTCCATGGCTGGCCGCGATGACCTTCATTTTCCAATTCTATGATTCGATCGTTAAATTCGTTCAGATGCTTTTGCAGTTTCTCGATTTCGTGTTGAACAGGAAAACGCGCAAATATTTGTCGACCTTTGCCAGGATTTCTGCACGCATCGCCAAGAGGTTACCGAGTCTCGGTTGCCGTGCGGTCATGGCCCCTCCGAATCGCGCGGTTGACTACATCATCCTATAACCAGCCCGGCGAGTGTGACAGCGCGTCATCGAGACGACGCAACGACCGCATGGGCGCCGGCAAGAATAAAAATGGCCCCAGCGCGAAATGTGCGCCGAGGCCATCCAAAGTATTCCCATTTCAAATAGCCAAACGGGGTAGTGGGTACCCGTCCAGCGCTCTCATACAACCGGGAAAGTATGGCAACGTCTGTCCAGTAGTGAACAGAAGATGAAGGCGCTGCCTAAGGGAAAGGGCTCCCCCTCCTCGCATCGCCCTCAGCGCCACGCCCCCGCATTGGCGCACTGGAATGGCGCCCCCGGCGTTAGGCCCCCTCAAGGCTGGGGCCATTTTTGAATAACTAGACGATCAACCTACCCTGAGGTTCTCGGCGGATTCTTTCCCGCGGTTGGCCACGACTTCGTAGCTCACTTTCGCACCTTCATTCAGATTGCTTAGACCTGCCCTCTCGACGGCTGAGATATGGACGAACACGTCCTTGCCACCAGTGTCGGGCTGAATAAATCCATAGCCCTTCGTCGCGTTAAACCACTTCACTGTACCTATCGCCACGTCAATTCTCCCCATTGATTCTAAAACACGAAAAGATGGGGACCGAAATCCGGCGAAAGAAAGGGCCCGCTAGCGTGCACAGCGGGTAGGAAAAGCCGCCACTGGAGCCGTATCAGCGACGGCTCTTACGCATTACTCCCCGCGAGGATGTCTCACCGGAGTATGAGGTTCTGGAGTGAATGCCAAAGGAGGCCCTTATGCGCATTCTGGCCTTGGCAATTTTGGCAATCGGGATGATCCCGATAGGGTCGGCGGGAGCGCAGACGTACGATCCAGCTTATCCGGTTTGCATGCGGGTCCATGCCCACTATTACGAATGCCGCTACACGTCGCTGCCTCAGTGCAATGCGTCGGCATCGGGCCGCGCCGCCCTGTGCTTTATCAATCCATATTTCGTGCGCGCGGAAAAGCCCACGCAATATCGGCGGCATCCCGGGGTCTACTAAAGTGAACCGGATTGGCCGCCGCCAGCCCTGCGTCGGGGCCGTTCTAAACGCGCTCGCTAATGCGGCGCTTCTCCGCGTGGCCCGACGCTCTTGTGAGCGCCGGGGTCAATCTTCTAGTCGGGGGACTGCTAGTCGCAACGGCGGACCCTGCGGACCGAGCCGTCGTCGCGCTCAATCGTGACGGTGCGGCATCCGCCGCGATATCCGCGATCATATCCGTAGGCGCGATAAGCTCGATCGGAGTAACGCGACTGCGGGCCCACTCTCACGCCACGGAGGGGAGTGTCAACGGCAACTTGAGCTGACGCGGGTGCAATGGAGATCGGCGTGGCGATAGCGAAACCAGCAACCGCCACCAGCCAGTAACAGAGTTGTTCTCATAAGAGTTGTTTCCTCCTGAGTTATTGATTGCTTTCCAACATCCCCGGTAGGGCAAGGTTCCTGCGCGCGAAAATGGCGGGCGGCTCAGACTTAGGTCGTCTGAAGCCCGCGGGCTCTTGTCGCCAAATCAGACACCCGGGCTCGCCGATTTTTTTCTAGCTGGTTTCCCCCGTGGACGCCTCGGAGGCCGGCGGCCCCGCCGGGCTTTATGGTGAGCGGCGGGGCCCGCGCCAGCGGAAGGGGTTCGGACCGGTATTCCGCCGCGCGGACAACCAACCGCGAGCACGGCGACGGGTTCTTGCTGCTTGAGATCGCGCTCGCGCGGGCCCCGACGCCGCGCGCTGGGTCAATGCGGGGGATCGGCGGCGACGGGGAACGCAACGCCGGCTTACGCCGCGCAATAGTAACAACGCGCCGGGACCTCGACTGTTTCTGAGGGGGTATAACGCTTATAGCCCCTCCATCCCCCGCGCTCCTAGTTTGCGAAACTTCCGCTCGCGGGCACACACCTGAGCGATTTTTTTCCTAGGCCGCCCTTTTAGAGGCGCCACCTTCTCCGACATCGCTCGTGATCTCGCCGACAAGCTCCTTGCCGCGATAGACCTGCACTCTTTCATCGGGCGCGATGGGCCAGACCTTTTCGCGCGCAACGGCTAAGGCGGATTCGAGCGTCGGCTTGGCGGCGCGGTACTCGCAATTTCGCGCCTTAACCGTGTAGGTTTCCTTGGTCATGATGGGCATCCCTAGGTGCAACCTCCGGGGGTCGGACAATCAGCTGCGAGCCGTGATCCGATCGTGATCCTCGCCGATGACAGAAGCTGGACGCGCTGGCAGAGTCGCACCGCGCGACGGTGCTGCGCAGAACCTGGACAAGCAAAATCATGTAAGGTCACTTCTGGAAGTCACGCCAACCCGCGAGCGCGGGCCGCCCGTGCATTTAACGCGGCAGGCCGAGGGATTGCACCGGCTAATGCCGCCGAGTGTTCTTGAGTTCATGAAGTGAAAGAGGCCGCAGCTGAGGCGGCCCGGAACGCACAACGCCGCCAAGCGGAATATGATCGCTTGCCGGCGGTGCGAATAAATACTGGAATCTCAAATCCCCAGCAAGGTTACCTCTGCACAGGTCGCGCCAAGGTTCAATGACTAATCGGGGTTACCCTCTAGCTGGCTTGAATCGGAGCGCCATGGGCGCAATAGCGCCCCCGTCCGTGCGCTCGCTGAACAAGCAACCGGCCTCTTAGCTCGGCCGGCATAGTTTGATTGCTGTATCCACTGACGAAAACAATCGGGACGCTTCGTCTATCGAGGATATGGACGACCGGGGTTACAAGAGAACCCGCGATGTTAATGTCCAGCAGGGCTAGATCGAACGACCCCGTTTCAGCCAATGACATGGCTGCCTCAATATTTGCGGCTTCCGAAACGGTCAAGTATCCCAGTTCTTCCACGATTTCAGCCAACATCATCCTGATCAGGGTTTCGTCCTCGACCAGCAGTGTGGAGATTGTGCGCATCAGGACCCAGACTAGTCGGCGACCGAGTTAGTCATCTGTCTTCGGGCGGCTTGATGCTGACCGGCGGCCGAACCTCGCCAACCTGATCCTTTAGATCGGCGGCGGCGTCCACCAGCCGAGCGGCTAACGCGGGATCAGAGGTTGCCTTCGCCATTTTTAGTAGTGCCGCCGCTGCTTGGCGGGCATGGAAGCGACTTTGAGACATAGTTCCCCCATAGCCGTTCCCCCATAGCCCCTAATCTTTTGCGCATCACTGTGGAGTTCGCAGAGCTCCCGAACGGGGTTTTCGTTCCGCAGCGGCGTTCAAGATTGCACCAAAATGCCTCCAATCAGGGACGTGATCGCTCCTGCCACCACCTCCGGGGTAATCCCAGTGTGACCCAGGCTCTCCTCGTCCGCAAAACCTCGCCTGCCAGGTCTGCAAGCAGTAGTTGCGACTTTTTCCCAAACCTTACTAGAATGGTCAAAAATCGCGCTACAGGCATATGGCCTCAACGGTGGAGGGACCGATGCCACTAACCAAGTACTGCGTCTACGTAATAGGCGCGGATGAGGGAATTCTAGGCCGGATCGACTTACTCTGCGAAGATGACACGGCGGCGAAAGAGCGCGCTGAGCATCTTCTTGGAGAGCACGCGATTGAGCTCTGGCACAGCGATGAGTTGCTGGAGAGATTTGATCCAATGCAATAGCGGCCACCAGCCGAAGCCCGGGGTTTGTAGTCATGGAAACCCAGCCGGAAAAAGAGGAGCGCACCGAGCTCACCCATAGCCAGATCGTCGCGCCGCCGCGTGAGTCGATCCTGACTGACGTGGAAATCCAGCCGGAAAAAGAGGTCAGCCGTCGCGGGATCAAAATTCTCATGGTTGAATCGTTGGTCGGGACGCTCTTGGGCAGAATCAGTATCGGCAGGATTGAAGAGGACAATATTGTACGGGACTCTATCCGGCGGATCGGCGCGACTGATCCGGCAAACGTTCAGATGATCGCTGCTGCGCAGCTGGAGTTATTGGCGGAATATCATCAGATCGCGCTGGCGCAATCACGCCGCATCTTCTTTTGGGCATTAGTGGGTTCGGGAGTTGGGCTGATTTTCTTGCTCGCAGCATTTGTGCGGGCGTTTCCAACTGAAATCGCGTTCATTTCCGGCGCTATAGTCGAAATCGTAGCAGGCATTGTTTTCGTTCTTTATGGCAAGCCAATACCGCAACTCAATACGTTTCAAAGAAGGCTAGACGATTTACAGCGCTACATTCTAGCTAATAGCCTGTGCGAGGCCCTTGACGGAGACGAGCGAAACAAGGCTCGGGCTGCCCTGATACAGGAAATAACCCGGTCCTAAGGCAGTGCAGAATTCGAGCTTAACGCTGCAAGTGCGAAGGCTAATGCCCCATCGATGGAGCCCGGTAGGATCACAGGAACTAGCGCCGTTGCGCCGCGTCCCTGTCACTCTTCCACGCCGAGAACGCCTTGAACGCTTCCAGCCTGACCTCCTCGCTTGGCGTGGCGTCGGGATGCAGCGCCTTCGCGATCAGACTGCTTGCCTTGAAGGTCAGGCCGCCCCCGTTTGCGATCTCGTTGTTGTACCAGTCCCACATTTGACGAAGTTGGGATTGCAGCTCCTTGTTCTTCTCCTTGAGGCGGGCAATTTCGCTGATCGCCTTGGTCTTGGCAGACTTGGCGGCACTCTCCTGGCGAGCACTCCTGGCGAGCAAGCGCCGTCTCTAGGTCGAGTACGCGCTGGCGCAACAGGTAGTTCTCGGCCTGTGCCAGTGCCAGCTCCGCCTTGTTGGATGCGACACGCAGTGTCTCGATGTCCACGTCCCGCTTGGTGCGCCAGCGCCCCTGCCGTTCTGCATTGCTTGTCACGATGAAAGCCATCGGGTCACTCGATTGCACTACAGCGTGTCGGGGGTGCGCGTGGGGGCTGCGCTCAACTTGAACGCTTCCCTTCCTGCTCAGCCATCAGCATCCGCTCGATGCGGTTGGCTTGCTCTTTCGTCAGATCAACCGCCAGACTGGTCCCAATCATTGCCGGCCCCTTACGTTGCCGATCGTAAACCATCCAACCCTTGCACCCCTGGCGAACCAAGAACCTGGATGGAGGAGACGCCTTGTCGCACTCCTCCATATGCGACCCCGCGTGTTTGATCATCGGACCATCACCTCAGTCGAGGCGACCGCGTTCTTAAGATCGCTTCGGTCGAGATAGTCGAAGGCCCGCTGCTTGCACCGCTCGACATATTTATCGCGCGGCATGTCAGTTATCAGGGAACGTTCCATTCTCGCCTCCCCAACCGATGACTGTTTCTAATCCAACAATGCAGGTTGGCCGGAACGGACTTGACCTGTCTGTTCGAGAAGATACAAACAGGCCCTCTTTTGGTCGCAGTGTGGGAATTAGGACACTGACCTCCCGAATCCCTAAAGCAAGAAGGCGGATCCCACTGCTGACCCGGATCCGGATATGGACAGCAACAATTTGACCGCGGAGTTCGAGCAAGGCTTAGCTCGCATCCTGCGATCGGGTCTAACGCGGAAGCGCGCGTCGCAGCCCGAACGAAGCGAGACGGAGAACGACTGACCATATCTATTGAGATCGTATTGATTGGTCCAAGTAGAGACGCACGACGCTAGTCCAACAACGCGCCCTAGGCTGCGGAGCACCTATCATGCTTTGCATCGCCACCGTCTGTGTGCCTGCTGCCAGATTAAGCGAGTCCCACGGCGCTTGCCGCACCGGCATGCCAAGGCGCGGTGCCGTTCACGCGCAGCAGTTAGGCCTCAGAGGATGAAGTAGTCAGGAGCCAGAGGCGCCGACCCAACAACCACACCAAAGTCGGCCATGTGATCCCCGTTGGCGTCGGCTGACAGAACCCCGTTGCTCAATCGAAGCTGTCCTGCTGCGGTAAAGGGATCCGATCCTATGAAGGTAAAGGCTTGATTGCCACTGACCAGCGTGTTGGCATCGACAGCACTAAGGTCGATGCGATCTCCTGCGGCCCCTGAAAACGCGATAATGGTGTCCCGCGCAGAATACGGACTTTCCACGATGCTCTCGAAACGGAACGTGTCCGCCCCGCCTTCGCCGTCCAACCGATCGATACCAAGACCTCCGATCAGCAGATCGTTCCCGTTTCCACCATAGAGCTTATCGTTCCCGCTCCCTCCGAGCAGCCTGTCATTGCCGGCATCGCCATACAGATAATCATCGCCGGCCAGACCCGAGAGCGTATTGGCGTTTCCATTGCCATAGAGGTGATTGTTTCCGCTGTTTCCGGTCGCGTCGAGGGGACCTGAACCAGAAAGACGCAGCTTTTCGACGTTTTCGGGCAGGGTATAGGATACCGTTGCAATGACGGTATCGAACCCGCCTCCGGGCTGTTCGCGTATTTCAGTGGTCGCGGTATCAACGATGAAAGTGTCGTTGCCATTCCCTCCGACGAGCACAGGACCGGGGCCGGGCACAAGGAGGTCCAATTCATAGGCACGAAAATAATCTACATACAGCATCTGATGATCGAGCGCTGGATCAATCGGCCAGCCACCACCTGCGGCCAGATCGATCATGAACATCAGATCCGTGTTGAGGGTGGCAGGCGTGGGCAGCGAAAAGTGGGCGCCGCCGTCCATGGAGAACGTTATGGTATCTGGTCTGATTTCAACGCCGAAGGTATGCCATCCTGTCGTCAGCACACTTTGCCCGACTACGTTCTGATGGGATTGGTTGGTGTGGCTTTCCAGGACCGTTCCGTTCCAATTCCAGTCGTGCAAAGAGCTTGAATATCGATCGGCCAGCGCGATGCCGTGCTGCTCCATCACGTCGATCTCAAAGACATGGTCTCTTGTTGGCGAGAGACGCTCTTCCTCAATGCCCCAGAAGGCGGGCCACACGCCCTGGCCTGCGGGCAACCACATTCTGATCTCGTAGTACCCATAGGGATCACCATCCTGCGGAGTGGCGCTGGTCCCGTCCGGAAACGTGTTCGAGATAAGACCGCTCTGGAGTTGGCCTGCCGCATTCCGCGTCATTTCGATCTGCAGGGCACTCTCGCCGCCCTGTTGCACGATCGAGAACGGAGAACTACCGCCACCAACAGGCAAGAACGAAGCGCTACCAAAGCCGCCGCCCCAAGGCTGAGCGGTGTACCAATTGGCCGTTGCCGTCGTGGTGTTGGCAATACTCAGCCCAGCAAATTCGTCTGCAAATACGAGGGAATAGTTGGCTGGTGCAGGCATGTTTCCCTCGCCATACTTAAGAGATTCCGCGCTTGAAGTACTCGGACACCAAGGTCAGATCGCGACGATTGCCTCAAGCTCTCTCGAAGAGACCATCAACTTGCTGTGAAATGTTAAGAGAGCATAGCCCCACATATTGCGACATACCACGGCGATTTGGTTGATGCAGCGAGATAGGAAGAAGAGCCTCGGCCTTAGAGCGCGAGGAGAGCAATTTTCTCCAAGTTCGCACGCGACCACGACTCTAGGATCAGAAAGGAAGAAAGCTACGCTGAGCGCAATTCGGTGCACCTGAGGAGCTGAGTCATGAACGCACCCGCGAAATCCTTTTTAGATGCCCTGCAAGCCGAGGGACCGGCCGCCGATCGAGCCGAAAAAATGACTCTCTACGGCCAGTTTGTCGGAGGCTGGGAGTCCGATATCGTCAGCTATGAGGAGGATAGCACCAAGCACACCGGACGGGGCGAGATTCATTTCGGCTGGTTGCTAGAGGGCCGCGCGATCCAGGATGTCTGGATGATCCCGCGCCGCGCCGAGCGCCGTCCTGGGATGCCGGCGATGCCGGTCGCGGGCAACTGGTACGGAACGACACTGCGAGTCTACGATCCTGGCCTCGATGCCTGGCATATCCTCTGGAGTGATCCGGCAACGCAGGTTTACGCGCGCCAGATTGGACGGGCGCGTGGCGCCGACATCGTTCAGGAGGGGAAACTGCCAACGGGCGCTATGCTTCGCTGGCGCTTCACCGAGATCACGGCCAATTCGTTCCATTGGCTCGGCGAACATTCGGCGGATGACGGCACGACCTGGCGACTTCAGGTCGAGGTGTTTGCGCGCCGCATCAGCTCTGCTTGAGCGGGCCGTTAAGGCGCTACGCTGGGCATACAGGGAAAACCAGATACCGCGACCAATAGCTGGCTGTGCGAGCGACAGCATGAACCCATCGAGATATCCAGTATGGGCGGAGCTAGCGGTGCTGACAGCGGCCTTTGCGCTAAGCCACGCATTTCGCACCGTTGTGACCTTGGTTGCCATGTCCCTACGCTCGGAGCTGGCGCTTGGCAACGAGACCATAGGCTTAGTCGGCGCCGCCTTTCACATCACATTCGGCGTCATGCAATTGCCGATGGGGCTAGCATTGGATCTCTACGGCCCCCGACGCGTCGTCGCCGTTGTCTTTCCAGTGGCGGTGGGCGGTGCGATCCTTGCGGTCTTGTCGTCCGATGCACAGAGCCTGGTCGCTGGTCAGTTGCTCATCGGACTGGGCTGCTCACCGGTTTTCCTGGCCGCATTGGTCATAATTGGTCGCAGCTACCCGCCAGAGCAGTTCTCGCGTCTGTCGGGAATCGTGCTCGGTGTCGGCGGCGCGGGCATGCTGATCACTGGGACGCCGATGGCATGGCTGGTGGACGCCTGGTCCTGGCGAGCTGCCTACCTCGTCCTCGCCCTGGCCTCTCTTGTGGCATGGGCCCTCGCCCTGCGCCTGCTTTCCTCCGAGCCGTTCATCGAGGATCGGCAAGGTCAGACGTTCGCTGCCGCGCTGCAGCAGACGAAGGCGATCCTCGTCGAGCCCCAGACCATGGGCATCATCGCCTTGGGTGCGGTCACCTATGCATCTTTCATCAGTCTGCGTGGTCTGTGGCTGGTGCCGCTCTTGACGGACAGGCACGGCCTGACGCTGATTGAAAGCGGTCACGTGGCGCTCGCCGGATCGATTGTTGTGCTTTTCGGTCCGCCTCTATTCGGTCGCGTGGATCCCGGCGGTCGTAAGCGTCGACCGCTAATCGTGGGTTGCACGATCGTATATGCCGGTCTGTTTGCGCTCCTTGCGAGTGGGACATCCGCAACCAGCGACGTAGTGTTGACCGTGATAGTGAGTGGGCTGGCTGGCTACTTCGTGCTCCAATACGCGGACGTACAGTCATCTTTTGCACCGGCTGTGTTAGGGCGCGCATCGGCGATCTTCAATACCTCGATGTTTCTCGGCGTGGCAGGGATGCAATGGATTAGCGGGCTCGCTGCTTCTGCCGCAAGCGAACATGGCATGGACCCGCTATGCGCTGCGCTGTGGATCATCTCCGTATTGTTACTGATAGGCGCCGGCGCATTCGTTTTCTTGCCTTCGTCTAAGCACTCGCCCAGCGAGTAACTGTGAATCGGCGAGCAGATTGACCCCCGTGTTCTCATCTGCGAACGTTACTCTCATGGAGCCGTCGCGGCATGCGCCAGTCACTTCCAGTCGACCCCTTGAAAGCAGACATATTCAGTGCGGGCCGCATGTCTCAAAGGGGCCCAACAACGGACCTTGGTCGGCGCCGATAAGTTCGCGCCGCATGCACACACGCCCGACAATACCATCGTGTCGTCAGGCAGCCAGTCGGTATTGGGCTTGGCAATGTGGTTGCGACCCATGGTCTTCGCGATGGAAGCCCATGGCTTCGCAACTGATCAAGATCGTTGTGCTGGACGCCTGACGAGGCCGACGCCGAGAGCCAGCACGCCGACCGCCAGCAGCACCGCACCGACATAGGCTAGATAGATGAACTCGTTCGGCGCCTTTGCCTCGGGCAACAGCATTGACAAAAAAAAGGCGGCGGGGACCAGGATCGCAGCGATGGGTATCGAGCCCCGCACGATCCACCTCATGAGATTGGAGAGGTTGGCCTCATCAACGTAGCGGAGCGCCACAAGTGCCAGGATGAGCCAGACGCCGGCATGCGCGTGTCCGGCGCGCCATAGATCCTGGCGCAATGGGTTCTCCATGTAGGCCGGATCGCCAATGAGAAGCGAAAGTATGCTTACCCCACCAACCATGACGGAGGGCAGGACGATCAGAAGGATGCCGGCCAAGAGACGCGATTCGTAGGTCATGATCACCTCCGATTGTTCGAGAAACTTGCGATTAGCCTGAGGACGTGGCCGCGGCCGAGGCGGATTACGTCAACCACGCCTTCATGCAGTGGCTGGTAGCAAATCACGTCAGCTTTACCTACAAAATGAGACCTGAGCTCGGCCTGCCAATATCGACGTGATGGGCCACGAAGCGATATCGGCCCTTCGCCTCGGGGGAGGCTTTCCACCTGGGTGGTAGTAGCTAGCCTCGTGACGGCTAGAAACCATTTTATTTTGGGCGTCATTTCACCAAACGCGCCTGCCACCAGATGAAGAGGGGCGCACCTATTATTTCAAGGGCTGTGAATCCAATGAATGGCAGCGGTGGCGGAGCGAGAAACAGCATCGACATCAAACGACCAACGCCACCCAGAAAAATCATACCCCACAACACACGAAATAGAAGAGTTTGCTTTTCGACGTTTGGAATGAGCCAGTAGAGCCCGATTCCGAGGCCGAGCCACACGCCGCTGAAGAAGCGAAGATTGCTGTCGAGCAGCGCGTTTGCTGGGATCTTGGCGGATGCGTAAATTGGATCGCTAAGCCCGAACATGCCAATGATTCCGGTGACAATCGGGATGGCACCAAGCAAGGCGGTTGCAATCTGAAGGCCTCGCTTGTTCATGCGCTTACTCCGATCCAACAGCCGCTTCCTGGCATGTGCATCACCTGTTGCTTTCCAAGGAAGTCGCTGTCGGTCGCCTGAGGCGCGGTCCCGCGGCCCAGCGCAAAGCTCTAGCTAAGCGGCAGAACCACATGACAACTTCCCATGTTGCCCTACGGCCGTCGCCGCAGCGAGTAAGCCAGATGGCCGAGGGGTCAGCCGGCCTTGAGGCACCAGCCGCGCGTGGCGTCCCGCTCGATCACCGTGGTGCGCATCCCGAACGGATCGGGCGTTACGCCGCGAATCCAAAGCTCTACGCGAGCGACGTCGATTGTGACGAATATGGCGCCCGAGTTATCCGGCCCGCCAGGAGCGAAGGCATCATAGGCGGGTTTCCAGCGTCTGCGGATCTCGGGCTTATCCTCGACCAGACTGGCTTTCCCGGCGAGCGCGACAAAGGCATCGTCGGGATCGTGCTGGAAGATGACGGAGACGTGGCCGACACGACGCATGTCGGCCACCTTGGACGAGCGAGCATCGGTGATGAAGCGGAGCGTCCAATCATCCTCGTCGGCATCGAGCGGCACCCGGCCCATCGGCCGGGCTCTGATACCACGCTCGACAGCGCTAGTGACCAGCCAGCAATAGCGCACCTTTCTGATTTTCTCGGCGGCGGCGCCAAGGAGCCGGTTCACGTCGGCAGCATTGTCCGGAAGCGACATTGTCGACCCCTTCGGTTGGTTGCGCTCAGACTCAGCTCGTTGCGCCGCTCGTGGCCAACTGCCGGCCCATCGCCTGGTGCAACGCGTTGATCGCCTTCAGCGGTCGGACCATCACTTTGAAGTGGTTGATCCGATCTTCTGAATTCCAGCTAATGATGTCGACGGCGTTGATCGTCAAACCATCGATCCGAGTCTCGAGCTCCAACACAGCCGATTGCTGACTGAACCAGCGGTTGACCCAGCGGAACTCCGGGCTGTTGAGCACCTGCACCGCTGCGACCAGGTATGCCTTGGTGATCGCGCGACCAACCTGCGGCGCATGCACGATCGGAGATTCGAATACCACGTCGTCGGCCAACAACTGGTCGAGCAGGTCGAAGTCACCGCTCTCTGCTATTTTTTCCCAGTACTCGCTTGCCAGTAGGGTCATGGCGTCTCCTTATCGCGGTTTCCCGCAGTTTGTGGGTGGATCAAGGATAAGGATCGAGGTGTCGTGGCTGCCGCCCGTTCGGACCAAAGCGTTCGCAAAAGGCGACCGACTGAGGATTCACGCCCGCTTGGAGAGGAGTGCATAAAGTCGGTGAAGTTGTCCCCCTGTGGAAGCAACCACGAGAATCCGGACAGCAGGATCGGCCTCGGCTTTGCTATTCTCGATGGCTTCGAGCAGACCGTCGTACATCGACTCCGTGATGGCATTCTTCTCGGGCCGATCGAAGCGCGCGCGAGCAATAGCCCCAGCACCTTCGAACTGGTATGCTCGTTGAGCATTTGTGATCTCCTGACGGTTAGACGGTTGTCGGCTTTCGACCGCTAGGTATCGAGGTGACTGCGGCGCCTGACGACGTCGGGAGGCATTGCAGCGCCTCCTGGCACCATTCGATACAGGCCTCCTCGTAACGCAGGCCCATCCGAAGCCCGAGCAGCCGGCCAGTTTGCGACAGGCTGAGCGCCTTGCCGGAAAAATGTCGCTCTAAGATCGCTTTAAATCGATGAAGGCGATCGGCGTGCAGATCCAGCCGTTGCATCAGTTGCGCCCGCACTGCACTGATATCAACGTGCTCAAGCGCATAGAGGCGCACCAGCAGATCATCCTTGATCGGCGCTGGCGCACTCGGCCTTTGCGACCAGGTCTTCAGCGTGGCGAGACCGGATTGCGTGATTGTGTAGATGAGTTTGTTGGGTCGGCCACTTTGAACGACTTCATGGACGTCAACGTGCCCTCTCTCCTTCAAGCGACCTAGCTCGCGGTAGATTTGCGGGTGGTCTGCCGTCCAGAAGAACCCGATCGACGCGTCAAAGGACTTCGCCAAGTCATAGCCGGACATCGGCTGTTGGGTGAGAAGCACGAGAATGGCGTCTGAAAGGGCCATGGTTCGATCCCGCGATGGGACCCATATATGGACTAGTGTACGTATGTGTCAAGTTACATATCAGGGAATCCTGGAACTTACGGGATCGGCTCATTTCCTTGGACAGCGTCCTTTCGGACCGCCGGTAAGACTGGCCTCATCGAAGCCCGGTTCCGGGCCGACACCATTCAGGCGGCTGCTGCTCCCGCGCGCTTTCGCCCAGGACATTACATAACGTTCACGCACTAGTGTCTATTGACGATTATTAACATTTATCAGTGAGCACTCGATACTTCTCATCAGCGTCAGCACAAAGGAGTGTCTGATGTTGGTCCAGTCGATTTTGTCGAGCTACTCCAGACTGTTAGTGGGGGCATTGCTGGCACTGCTGGCGGTTTTCTTGGCCGGCTGCTATGAGACGGTTGCCGAAAAAGTCGGGCCCTCTCGCCCGGTTCTGGTCGCCACCGCGCATTACGAGGCTGAGCAGCCTGAGCGCAGTTTTGTCGGCACAATCCGGCCGCGGGTCGAGGCCGACATGGGTTTTCGGGTGCCCGGCAAGGTGGCGAAGCGCCTTGTGGAAGTAGGCCAGACCGTCGATGTCGGCCAGCCGCTCGCGACCCTCGATGAGGTTGATCTGAAATTGCAGGCCGAACAGGCCGAGGCCGAATTCAGCGCCGCCACCGGGGTGCTGGCCCAGGCGGGCGCCGCCGAACAGCGCGCCAAGAATCTACGCGCCAAGGGCTGGACCACCGATGCGCAGTTCGATCAAAGCCGCGCCGCCGCCGATGAGGCGCGTGCGCGGCTCAATCGCGCCGAGCGCTCGGTCAATCTCACCAAGAACTCGCTTTCCTACGCGACGCTGGTCGCCGACAGCCGCGGTGTCGTCACCGCCACCTTGATCGAGCCGGGTCAGGTCGTGGCCTCTGGCCAGACGGCCATTCGGGTCGCGCGCTTTGCCGAAAAGGAAGCCGTGGTCGCGATCCCGGAGACGCTGGTCGGCCGCGCCAAAGACGGCACGGCGAGCGTGACCCTATGGTCCGAGCCGAACCGGAAATACGCCGCGAAGCTGCGCGAGATCGCGCCCGCGGCCGATCCGGCCACGCGTACCTATCTTGCGAAATTCTCGCTGCCGGAAGCCGATGACAAGGTTTCGCTCGGCATGACGGCGACGCTGACACTCTCAGATCCTGCGACCCAGCGCGTCGCGCGGCTGCCATTGTCGGCGCTGTTCAACGAAGGCGGCAATCCCTCGCTCTATGTCGTCGATGACCACGGCGACGTGACGCAGAGGCCGGTTGCCGTCAAGGCTTACGAAAGCAACGACGTCGTGATCACCGGCGGCGTCGACGAAGGCGCGAAGGTTGTCGCGCTTGGCGTGCAGAAGCTTGACGCCGCCCAGAAGGTGCGGGTTGTGTCGTCGCTGTCGTTCTGAAGTCGAAAACCGTGTCCCGTCATTGCGAGGAGCAACGCGACGAAGCAATCCAGTAATTGCCGACTTAAGGCCTGGGTTGATCGCTTGGCTCGAATGACGATCTCGGGATCATCGTTGGAGAGTGCGATGAAACGCTTCAATCTTTCGGGCTGGGCGGTCAGTCATCCGGCGCTGATCCTGTTCCTGATGATTGTGCTCGGCGCGGCCGGCTTCTTCTCCTATCAGCGGCTCGGCCGTGCCGAGGATCCGTTCTTCACGGTGAAAGTGGTCAACGTCACCGTGATCTGGCCGGGCGCGACGTCAGCGGAAATGCAGACTCAGGTCGCCGATCCCATCGAGAAGAAACTGCAGGAATTGCCGTTCTTCGAGAAGGTTCAGACCTATTCCAAGCCGTCGTTCACGGCGATGCAGGTCACGTTCAGGGACTACACGTCTCCCAAGGACGTGCCGCACCTGTTCTACCTGCTGCGCAAGAAGTTGGACGATGTGCAGGGGCAACTGCCATCTGGCATCCTTGGCCCTGTCGTCAATGACGAATTCAGCGACGTCGACTCGATCCTTTATATGATGACCGGCGACGGCGCCGATTACGCCGAGCTGAAGAAGGCCGCGGAAGGCTTTCGTCAGCGGCTGCTGCGGGTGCCCGGGGTGAAGAAAGTCAACCTCTACGGCACCCAGGACGAGCGTATCTATGTCGAGTTCAGCCACGCCAAGCTTGCGACGCTGGGCGTCACACCGCAGGCGCTGTTCGACTCGCTTGCCAAGCAGAATAACGTCACCCCGGCCGGCACGGTCGAAACGTCGTCGCAGCGCGTGCCGCTGCGCGTCACCGGCGCGCTTGACGGCGTGAAAGCCGTTGCCGAAACCCCGGTTGAGAGCAATGGCCGCGTGTTCCGCTTGGGTGATATTGCAACCGTAACGCATGGCTTCGTTGATCCGCCAACTTTCACGGTTCGCCAGGAAAGCAGGCCCGCGCTCGGCATCGGCATCGTTACCACCAAAGGCGCCAACATCCTCGAGCTCGGCAAGGACGTCGAGAAGGCGACCGCGGACTTCATGAAGGCGGTGCCGCAGGGCATCGATGTCGAGCGGATCGCCGACCAGCCGAAGGTGGTCGAGCATGCGGTCGGCGAGTTCATGCACTCCTTCATCGAGGCACTGGCGATCGTGTTGTTCGTCTCGTTCGTGGCGCTTGGCTGGCGCACCGGCATTGTGGTCGCAACGTCGGTGCCGCTCGTGCTCGCGATCGTCTTCATCGTCATGAGCGCGATGTCGCTCGACCTGCACCGCATCACGCTGGGCGCGCTGATCATCTCACTGGGATTGCTCGTCGACGACGCCATCATCGCGGTCGAAATGATGGTGGTGAAGATGGAGCAGGGCTGGGATCGCATCCGTGCCGCGTCCTTTGCCTGGGAATCCACGGCGTTTCCGATGCTGACTGGTACGCTGGTCACGGCAGCCGGGTTCCTGCCCATCGGCTTCGCCAACTCGGCGGTCGGCGAATATGCCGGCGGCATCTTCTGGATCGTCGCGATCGCGCTGGTCGCGTCCTGGTTCGTGGCCGTGATCTTCACGCCCTATATCGGCGTCAAGCTGCTGCCGAACATGAAGGTGCACCACACCCACGATCCGCATGCGATCTACGAGACGCGTCTCTATCGCGGCCTGCGCGCCGGGGTGCAGTGGTGCGTCAACCATCGCATCAAGGTGGTGGTGGCGACCGTTGGCGTGTTCTTCGCTTCCATCGTCGGTTTCGGCAACGTCCAGCAGCAGTTTTTCCCGCTCTCCGAGCGTCCCGAACTGTTCCTGCAGCTTCGCTTGCCGGAAGGCACCGCCTTCAACGTCACCGAGAAGGCGGTGAAGGACGCGGAGAAGCTGTTGGAAGGCGACAAGGACATTTCGACCTACACGGCCTATGTCGGCCAGGGCTCGCCGCGCTTCTGGCTCGGCCTCAACCCGCAACTGCCGAACGAGGCCTTTGCCGAGATCGTGATCCTCTCCAAGGACGTCGAGGCGCGCGAGCGCGTCAAGGCCAAGATTGAGCACGCGGTCGCCAATGGTGCGATCAGCGAGGCACGCGTGCGCGTCGATCGCTTCAATTTCGGTCCGCCGGTCGGCTTTCCCGTCCAGTTCCGGGTCATTGGCCCCGACGCGGGCAAGGTGCGCGACATCGCCTACCAGGTGCGCGACGTCATGCGGCAGAACCCGAATCTCAAGGACGTGCAGCTCGACTGGAACGAGCAGTCGCCCTATCTGAAGCTCGTCGTCGACCAGGACCGTGCCCGCGCGCTCGGCCTCACCCCGCAGGACGTCTCGCAGGCGCTCGCCATGCTGATCTCCGGCGCGCCGGTGACGACTATCCGCGACGGCATCGAGAAGGTCGGCGTGGTCGCCCGCGCCGTGCCGTCCGAGCGGCTCGACCTCGGCCGCGTTGGCGATCTGACGATTACGTCGAGGAACGGAGTGGCTGTGCCGCTGCAGCAAATCGCAAAAATCGAATATGCGCATGAGGAGCCGATCCTGTGGCGGCGTAACCGCGACATGGCGATCACCGCGCGCTCCGACGTGGTCGACGGCGTGCAGGCGCCCGACGTCACCAACCAGATCTCGCCCAAGCTGCAGGAGATCCGTAACCATCTCGAGCCGGCCTACCGGATCGAGCCGGGCGGCGCGTTCGAGGAATCGGCCAAAGGTAACGCCTCGATCTTCATCCTCTTCCCGATGATGGTCATGGTGATGTTGACGCTGCTGATGATCCAGCTGCAGAGCTTCTCGCGCCTGTTCCTGGTCTTCCTCACCGCTCCGCTCGGCATCGTCGGCGCCTCGCTCGGGTTGAACGTCGCCAACCAGCCCTTCGGCTTCGTGGCGCTGCTCGGACTGATCGCGCTGGCCGGGATGATCATGCGCAACGCGGTAATCCTCGTCGACCAGATCGAAACCGACGTCTCCCACGGCCTGACCCGCAAGCAAGCCATCGTCGAGGCCACCGTCCGGCGCGCCCGCCCGGTGGTGCTGACGGCGCTGGCCGCGATCCTGGCGATGATCCCACTGTCGCGTTCGGCGTTCTGGGGCCCGATGGCGATCACCATCATGGGCGGCTTGTTCGTTGCAACCTTCCTGACCCTGCTGTACCTGCCGGGCCTTTATGCCCTGTGGTTCCGCAAGAGCCTGGAGGAAAGCGGCACGGGTGAAGAGGCTGCTTCCGCAAGGCTGCATGACGGGAATGCACGCCCGGCAATTCCGCTTGCTGAAGCGGCTGAATAATTGAACATTGAAGACAAATCTGAGTCCTGACACATGACGCTGGTTTCGGAACATATCGAAAGCGACACCCGGGAGCGGATTCTCGTGGTGGCGGAGCGTTTGTTTCGCGAAATCGGCTATCAGAAAACCACCGTCGCCGACATCGCCAAAGAGCTGCGTATGAGCCCGGCCAACGTCTATCGCTTCTTCGATTCGAAGAAGGCGATTAACGAGGGCGTCGCGCGCGGCCTGATGGGCGAAGTCGAAGACGCCGCCCACGCTATCGTGATCAGGTCGGGCTCAGCGGCCGATCGGCTGCGCGAGCTGTTGACCACCGTTCATCGCATGAACTCGGAACGCTATGTCGGTGATTCCAAGCTGCACGAGATGGTGGCGATCGCGATGGAGGAGAGCTGGGACGTATGCGTGGCGCACATGCAAATCATCACCGAGAGCATCGTCGGCATTATCGCCCAGGGCGTCGCGTCGGGTGAATTCGAGGCTCCGGACGTGCCGCTCGCGGCGGGATGCACCTGCACCGCGATGATGCGCTTCTTCCATCCGCAGATGATCGCGCAGTGCGCCACCAAGCCGGGGCCGTCGATCAACCAGATGATCGACTTTATCCTCGCGAGCCTCGCTTCGCGTGCGAAAGGGACAGGCGGGGCGAACTAGCATTGCGGGGAGCGCGGCGGACGAAACAATCCAGCCTTCTATCGCAGCTCTCTGGATTGCCTCGCTGCGTTCGCAATGATGTAGGGCCTCGCGAGAGCGCGTGCGACGGCTCTTTGGGAGCTCCTGCATCGGGAGCCAATCACAGCGCGAACTCGCGAATTGAAAGGGCTCGATTTGCGCCATGCGGTCGAGCGCTGGCGCGTGTTCTGGAAGGGGGAACTGGCCGGGCCGTGAAGCGCCCGCGGCGGCGTCGCCTCGAACGTCTCGAACAATCGCAAGGAGGACCATCATGAGCAAAATGAACTCTGTCGTTCACTTCGAAATGCCCTACGACGACCGCGAGCGCATGGCGAAGTTCTACCAAAACGTATTTGGCTGGCAGACACAGATGTTTGGGGAGGAGATGGGAAACTATGTCCTTGCCACCACAACCGAAACGGACGAGAGTGGGCCTAAGAAGCCAGGCGCGATCAATGGTGGCTTCTTCCCGAAAAAGCCCGACTGGCCGGCGCAATATCCTTCGCTCGTCATCGCGGTCGATGACATTCAGGCCGCGATGAGGCAAGTGACTGATGCCGGTGGCACGGTACTGGGTGAGCCGTTGGAGATTCCGGGCGTGGGCCAGTACGTCTCATTCTTTGACACGGAGGGCAACCGCGTAAGCATGCTTCAGCCCATTCCGCGCAATTAACATGCCCCCCGAAGACGGAATAGGGAGGAGGAAAGAGAGGTCGATGCCCAAGGCGTTCCTGTTGCGCGCCCTGAGGTGATTGAATGACGTTTGATGTCCGCTTCGGGTCTTGGTCGTGTGAAAACTCCAGCGCCCGCCGCGCACTTAGAAACATCTCGACCGCGTGGGAAAAGGAGTGCGTGGAATGGGCACCATAAACCTGCGGGCGGAGGACCTGTCGGCGGCGGCTCTGAGTGCACCCGCCGCGATCAGCCGACGACCAACATGTTTCGATGGAATGTTCTTGTCTTGAAAGAACACGACTTCGGCCCGATACTGGATCGAGGTCCTTGGCTATCATAGCAATCCGAGGAGGCAATCATGGCAATCCAGATCGTGATGGACCGCACCGGCGACAGCCGTCATCCCTTCAACTCCCACGACGCAAAAGAACTGGCGAAGGCCGAGCAGCGGTTCTACGAGTTGACGAAGGTCGGCTTCACCGCCGCGGTCCGGACCGGTCCAGGTCAGGTCTCCCAGATTCGATCGTTCGACCCAAACGCGGAAGAGACCGTCTTCTTCCCCAGGCTGGTCGGCGGGTAGTCGGCCTTCATGTTCGGCTTTCGACCGTTGCCGCCAGGTGGTCTCTCCCGCAAGAGAGCGACGCGAGCCCTTTTCATCAGGCACGGCGCCGAGGGCACGCCGGAGGGCCGATCACTGCGGCTATTGCAAAAATGGCTGTCGCCGAGCCAGCGGGAGCAGTTCGGCAAAAGGGGCTACTTTGAGGTCGTCGGAAGCGACAGCGGAAAGCGGTACAGGATCCACGCCGGGGCCTCGGTGAACGTGTGCGAGATCGACGAAAGAGGTCGCCTGCAGGAGGGGTTGTGTTTCATGCCGATCGGCGCGCTGCCGATCGGAGACGTCATGCTCGCCCAGAAGATCGCGCTGGAGACATGCGAGGACAAGGCGCGCGCTGTGGCCCGCAGGTTCACTCCTAGCGGCTTCCATTTCAGACAAACCCGACCTCTCGGCTGACCGCGCGGACCGAGTCGTTGCTGCGCGCAATCCCTCTTATGTCGACTTGCGCTGGGGTTTGGCGGCAGGTTTTTTCGCACCCGCTTCCTTGGCCGGCTTCTTGCCGGCCTATCACGCTGGTAGCACGAAGCCGTCCTTGAGGCCGTGCAAGCGCGGCTTGATCGCAACCCGGACAAGATGCGTCTGCGTCGCCAGACGGTCGAGCATCCCTTCGGTACGATAAAGTCCTGGATGGGATCGACGCACTTCCAGACGAAGACACTTAAGCACGTCGGTACCGAAATGGCGTTGCACGTCCTCGCCTACAACACGAAAAGGGCAATGAGCATATTGGGCGTTGGCGCCGCACCAACCCCTAGCACCCGTGTTTTTACACAGCCTGGACCCAACACGGACATGCGGGAACGTTCCACGTGAGCGGCATTTTCCAGCGACGCAGCTTGCCGGAACTTGTCGGCTCGATGGAGGGGTTACGCCGGATCAAGCGCACTGATGGTGACGTAGTATCCGTCAGGATCTCGGAGCGAAAACTCCGCAGTTCCAGTGTTGTGATTTACATGTGGCTCTTCTTCCAGTCGGCTGACGAGCGCGCGCGCCCTTGGCAAAGCTTGATCAAAGTTGTCGACCCGGAAGAACAAGAGGAGGCCGTTGCCAGGCTTAGCGTCGTGGGGACTTGTCAACGAGGGATGCTCGTGGGCTCCCCACTCGTGGAGACAGAGCAAGACTGTTCCGTCCGAGTCGACGATTTGCCCGAAGTAGTCGTGAGCAGGAGCCGTCTCAGGCAGGCCAAGTAGCGACTGGTACCACCTGAAGCTCTGCGACACGTCAGCTACGCCAATGATCGTCCACGTGCGCTTCACGGGTTCTTCTCCGGCCAAACAATCGATAGATTGATCTCTGAAAAATACCACTGGCAACAATCAATTACGTCCGAAGGTCGGCTCATGGCCAGACTCGGACCTCCGGCGATGTCCGTTTATCGTGCCGCGCTTGGGGACATGCGGAAATCAACCTGGCCGCCTCGCTTGAGTACATGGGCCAATCGGTGGGGCTTTGACATAGGTTAAGCGGCGCGAAGCAGGATTTGTGAGTCCACACCCTAGGCACGTGAATTTCGCCACATAAAGTCTGTTGAGCTTTGTGGCAGAAGCGTTCGACGGAAGCCAAAATCTGGTCGGCGGACTTGGTCCATTTGAAGGGCTTCGGGTTTTTGTTGTGCAGGTCGATGAAGGTACGGATGTCGGCCTCAAGCTGCCTGACGGAGGTGTGGACACCTCGCTGGATCTGCTTTCTGGTGAGTTCTTGGTTAGCCGTCCGCACACCGTAGGATCGCCCGGCACCGCTCAGATGCCTCTCCAAGTACGCTCGCTCCTGCGCACTCAGCACTAACAGCGCGATCGGCCAGCCTCTCACACCTGCACTCGCCACAAGCGCTCTCCTCCGGACGTCCTAGCGCTCATTTATGTGACGAACTTGCATTCCAGATGACTAGCTCGCAGTCCGCCCTACGGCATGGAATCTACACAAAATCGATGTGCTTGTTCAGCGGCAATTCGCGGATGCGTTTGCCGGTGGCGGCGAAGATGGCGTTGGCGAGCGCGGGCGCGGCGGGCGGAACCGGAGGCTCGCCAATGCCCCGAATGGCGCTGCCGTTGTCGGTCGCGCGTACCTCGATCACCGGCGTCTGGTAGAGACGCAAGCCTTCGTAGGCATGGAAGTTCGTCTGCTCGGGCATGCCGTCCTTATAGGTCAATTCGCAATTGATGGCGTGGCCGAGTCCCCAGATGACGCCACCCTGGACCTGATTCTCGAAATTCTCGGGGTCGAGCACTTTGCCGACGTCGGCCACGACGAACACCCTGTCGATCTTGATACCGCGCGGCGTGTTGGTGACCTCCACGACTTCCGCGACGGGCACGCCGAACGACAGCGTGAACGCGATGCCGCGCCCGCGGTCCTTGCCGGGATCGCTGCCCCACTTTGACATCTCACCCACTGCATCCAGCACTTTGCGTGACGGCTCGTGCCAGCAGAGCCGGATCAGTTCCTTCAGTGGATCGGCGCCCGCCGCGCGGATCAGCTCGTCAAGGAAGCAGGCGTGCAGAAAGCCGTTGCCGGACGCGCCGACCGAGCGCCATGAGCTGACCGGCACCATTTCCGGGACGCGATAGCCGGTGACGCGATAGTGCGGAATCCGGAACGGCTGATCCCAGGCACCCGCGACGATGGCGGTGTCGGGTCCGAAGGTCGGGATGCCCAGCCGGCCAAACCACGAGGCAGTCACCGAAGGGCAAGCGAGCTTAAGATCATAGGCCTCGACCTTGCCATTCTTGACCGCGCCGCGCATGCGCGCCATGCCGAGCGGACGCGGGACGTCGTGACTCATGTCCTCCTCGCGCGTCCAGGTCATCTTGATCGGGCGTCCGGGATGCGCCTTCGCCAATTCGACCGCCTGGCGGACATAATCGTGTTCGAGGCGCCGGCCAAAACTGCCGCCCGAAAACAGGGAATGCAGGTGGATGTTCTCGGTGCGGAGCCCCGTGACCTCAGCCGCCATTGCAACCACGAACAGCGGAATCTGCGTCCCCGTCCAGATGTCGAGCCGGCCGTCCTTCAACTGGACCACGGCATTCATCGGCTCGAGCGGCGCGTGTGCAAGATATGGCACTTTATACTCGGCCTCGAGCACGCCAGCAACCTGCAGCGCCGCCTCCACATCGCCGTCATCCTTGAGCCGGCTGTCCTTGCGTTCCGCCGTGAAGGACGCAGCGACCGTCTGGAACATGGCCGCGCTGGATGATGGATAGGGCGATGGTCCCCAATCGCACTTGATCAAACTTGCCGCCTTGAAGGCGCGCCAGGTGTTGTCGGCGATCACGCCGACGCCACCGGTGATCGGCACGATCGCGATGATGCCTCTCGACTTCTCGGCTGCACTGGCATCAAAACCCTTGATGCCGCCACCGATTCTCGGATTGGTGCGCACCGTGGCGTAGACCATGCCGGGCATTTTGATGTCGATGCCAAATGTGGCCGTCCCCGTTGATTTCGCAATGATGTCGACGCGCTGCATTGACTTGCCGAGATAGCGCCACTCCGCCTCGGGCTTGAGCCGGACATCTTTCGGCGGATCAATCCGGGCGGCGTCCGCGGCCAGGGATGCGTAGCTGAGCGCTTCGCCGCGTGGCGTGATCACGCTGCCGTCGCTGGTCTTCAGTTCCTCCTTGGCGATGCCGGTCCGCTTTGCGGCGGCCTGCAGCAAGACGTCCCTCGCGACCGCGCCAGCAAGGCGCATCTTCTCATAGGCGTCGGGGACGGTCGACGATCCGCCGGTGATCTGCAGGCTCAAGAACTTGCTCATGGCATCGCCCACGACACGCGCCTGGCGAGCAATCAGACCGTCGTTGGTCGCGGCAAATGGCAGGCCTTCCGCCGTCACCGCGCCGTTGTAGTAAGCGGCGCTCGGCGGTCCAAAATCCACTTTGATGTCGTCCCAGGCGACATCAAGCTCTTCCGCAACCAGCGCCGCGAGCACCGACGCAACGCCCTGGCCGACATCGGCGCGCGGCGTGATGATGGTCACCCCGGTCTGATCTATGCGCACGTAGGGCGTGAGCGCGACCTGCCCATCGCCGAGCTGCCCCAACAGCGGATTCTCCGGCTCGCGTTTGTACGCATAAACACCGAACGCGACGCCGCCTGCGATCGCCGCGGAGCCGATCAGGAATGTACGTCGCGCGATCGTGCCGAGCCTGCTCATGTCGCGCGTCCCTTGAGCTCGCGCGCCGCGGTCTTGATCGCGGCGCGGATCCGCGGATAAGTGCCGCAGCGGCACAGATTGCCCGACATCGCCTGGTCGATGTCGTCGTCGCTCGGGTTGGGGTTGACTCTCAACAGCGCGGCGGCCGTCATGATCTGGCCGGACTGGCAATAGCCGCATTGCGCGACCTGGTGCTTTAGCCAGGCCTTCTGCACGACATGCATCGCCTCCGGCGTGCCCAATCCCTCGATCGTGGTGATGTCGCCTTTAATGTCCGTGGCCGGCAGCGAGCAGGATCGCACCGCCTCGCCGCCAACATGCACCGTGCAGGCGCCGCACATCGCAACCCCGCAGCCATATTTGGGTCCCGTGATTCCGAGTACGTCGCGCAAGACCCATAGCAGTGGCATCTCGTCTTCGACGTCAACCTGATGCGTCTTGCCGTTGACGATGAGCTGCATGCGACCTCCGGAGCCCCTCGGGGCGTAACGGTCCTTGACCGCGCCGGCATAGTTGCCCGTCACGTGACAGTTGCGGCAGCCTACGCCAAAGTCTTGGCGCTGTCATGAAGATCACGAAGACTTGCAAGATGATCTTGATTTGAATCGATGCGGCGCCGTCCCATTGACTAACGAGTGAGCAGATCGGCTTCGAAGCGTGTGAAGCTGCGTCCGCTGCCGGCGCTCCTGCGACATTGGGCGACGCCAGAATTAAGTCTGAGATACTCTACCGCGGACATTCGCGCGTCATTTGGCCCGGATCGAATCGCGATCGCGCTTTAGCTGATTGTTGAGATTCACATCCGCGCAGCACTCGCTCGCACCTAGCGGCTTTCGGCCCCGCCACCCTCCCCTGCCGTATGGGACTTGCGGCGGGGGACGCCCCGAGCGCAGCGAGGGTCGGGAACAATCCTTTCGGCGATGACGACGGCTGGGGTGTTTGGTACTCTGCGAGGTGAAGTAGACATGGACCTTGGACTCACAGTCCTGTCATGGATGGCACGGCGGATACTGCTCAAGTTATTATTCGGCCGCCCTTCGCATGGGGGCTTGCGGTCGTTGCCGGGCTTGCGCTCAACTGGCTCGTGCCTTGCCGTTCCTGCCCGCCGAACTGCTTGCAGGCTGGCTCGGTGCGATGGTGTTTGTCCTCGCGCTGGCACTTTTCGCTTGGGCCATCGTTACGATCACCAAGGCCGGTTCGAACGTCCCTACCAGTCTGCGGACTACAACCGTCGTCGAGACTGGACCGTACCGCTTTACGCGCAACCCCATCTACCTCGGCATGTTCCTGGGTCTGATCGGCTTGGCCATTGCCTTCAACAGCCTCTGGCTGTTGCTGACGTTGGTGCCCTTCGCCCTCGTCATTCGCTACGGTGTAGTCGCCCGCAAGGAAGCCTATCTCGATCGCAAGTTCGGCCCACGTCTATCGCCGCTACCGTGCGCGTGTGCGGCGCTGGATGTACAGAACCCGCCATGAGGCATCGTGCAAGACCGCAGGTCGCTGCCGATTCACCGGTTGGATTGCATGCAATGGTCCATATCAGAGCGGCCGGACCGGCGCATGAAGACGACGAAAGGAGAGAGGGTATGCTAAAGGACGCGAAGGTGGCAACTCGGCTTCCAGCCAAAGACCTAGATCGCGCGCGGGCATTTTACTCGGAGAAACTCGGGCTTGAGCCGGTCGAACAGCGCGAGGGCGGGCTCCGCTACGTCTGCGCGGCCGGCGAGTTTGCGATCTTCATCTCGACCGGAGTGCAATCCGGCACGCACACGCAAATGGGCTGGGAAGTCGACGACATCGAGGCGACGATGCGCGAGCTTCGAGCGCGGGGAGTTGAGTTTGAGGAGTATGACCTGCCCGGCCTGAGGACCGTTGATGGAATTGCGGAGATTGGGGGGAATTACCCCAGCAAGGGTACCGGTGAGCGGGGCGCGTGGTTCCGCGACAGCGAAGGAAACCTGCTGGGAATCGGGCAGCCGGTTCGGTCTTGACGGTTCGGCTCGGCCGCTCGTGGCGAGACTTCATGAATTGATCGACCAGCCGCCATGGAGACGGCAACTGGATGGTCCTCGACATACCGAAGATCGCCGCCCATGGCGCGCGCTCTAGATCCCGTCATCACGAAATTCACTCCGCTATTTCTTTGTTGAGTTCGAAACCCGCTTTACGCTCGCTTTGCTATTCTTCCGCTTTGCTTGCGCATTCTCATCCTCGCTTTCTTCGTCCTCAACAATCTTGACGACTTTGATGCCGATGCCGATCCCTCCTTGCATCAAGAACTCGACGCCTCGCTTTTGTAGGTAACAGCTCGTTGCCGATCATGATCCAGTCGCTCCGACGGGCGCTTCATGTGCTTGTGCGATGAGTCGACGGTCTAGGTGCAGTTGGCCCGATTCGAGTAGATCCGTGCGGCTACTTGCGTCGAGGCGCGCCTGATCGGCGTCGAAATCCGGATCGCCCTTGGCGGCCAGCGAGACTCGCTCGAGCTTCGTGAGATGGCTGGCCACCACGGCGCGCAGCATTGTCTCAATTTGAGACGGAGACAGGTCAAGACTGGCGCTGTCGGCGAGCATCGCGGCATCTTCCAGGATCAGGTCGAGTTGAGCAGCCAGACGGCGCGCCACCACACGGCTCGTCGTCTTGAGGCTCAGAAATAGATGCGGACGAGGAAAGAGATTGCAAGCGACCGCGGTGGACGGCGGCGCCAGTAGTACACAGCATTTCGACGAAAAATGTGGGCGACCATTGGATGCGACACCTGTGCAGCAGCGATGTGTCGCAGAGCTGTGCAGCAGCTCCCCAGCCATGCCGGTTTCGTCAGCAATTTCAGGGGCAGCGGATGCGCTGGCTGGGGCGGGAGGGATCGAACCTCCGAATGGCGGAATCAAAATCCGCGCGCGCACGATTTCTGGTTGCCACCGCGAATTCATATACTAATATATCAATTGAGGGAGCAAGCATGCCCGCCCGTGCATCGAAAAAGACGGATCCAACGGTCCGCCGAATTGCCGCCGGCAAGCGCCGCAGCGGCAGACCGCGCGCGGCGACGGCAGCATCGAAAATCTATTCCGACCTTCGCGGCGAATTGGTGTCGCTGCAGCGCCGCCCCGGCGAAGCGATTTCCGAAGCGCAGATCGCCCTCTCCTACGGGGTGAGCCGCACCCCCGTCCGCGAAGCAATCCTCAAATTATCGGATGAAGGCCTGCTGGAGATCTATCCGCAGTCCGGCATCTTCGTTTCGCGCATTCCGGTAGCAGCGCTCCCCGAGGCCATCATCATCCGCAAGGCGCTGGAGGAAACCACCGCGCGGATGGCCGCGGAACGCGCGACACCGAGCCAGATTTTGGCGCTGCAATCGATCCTGGAACGCCAGCGCGAGGCCAGCGCGGCCGGAGACAGCGACACGTTCCATCAAGCCGATGAGATGTTTCATGCTACAGTTGCCGAGGTCGCCGGTTATCCCGGAATCTGGAAGTATATCCAGCAGGTGAAGGTTCACGTCGATCGCTATCGCCGGCTGACCCTCCCCCAGCGCGGGCGGATCGCGAAGGTCATCATCGAACACGAGGCCGTCCTGACCGCCATCGAAGCGCATGACGCGGAGGGTGCAAGGCGGGCGATGGAAGTCCACCTCGAAAGCCTGCTCGAGAACATCTCGGCTACCCAGCATATCAATCCGGAGTACTTCGACGAGCGACCCTAAAGTTGAAAAGTCCATAAAACGATAAACAACATCAGGAGGAACAACATGAAACGCCGCGACTTCATCAAGTTGAGCGCAGGCCTCGGGGCCACAATGGCGACCACGGCGCCGCTGTCATCCGCCTTTGCGCAAACCAAAATGGTGCTGAAGGCTTCCGACGTTCATCCGCTCGGCTATCCGACGGTCGAAGCCGTCGTCCGGATGGGCAAGAAGCTGGAGGCCGCCACCAATGGCAGGCTGACGATCCAGATGTTCCCCTCGATGCAGCTCGGCGGCGAAAAGGAGATGATCGAGCAGGCTCAGCTCGGCGCGCTGCAGTTCGCCCGTATTTCAGTCGGCGCCGTCGGCCCCGTCGTGGACGACGTCAACGTCTTCAACATGCCGTTCGTCTTCCGCAACTCCAAACACATGGAGAAAGTCATCGACGGCGAAATCGGCGATGAGTTGCTGGCGAAGATTTCCACGAACGAAAAGACCGGCCTGATCGCGCTGTGCTGGATGAACGCCGGCTCGCGCAATGTCTACAACAACAAGCGGCCGATCCGGACCATTGCCGACCTCAAGGGCCTCAAGGTCCGCATGATGGGCAACCCGCTGTTCGTCGACACCATGAACGCGCTGGGCGGCAATGGAGTCGCCTTGGGCTTCGACCAGGTGTTCAGCTCGATGCAGACAGGCGTGGTCGATGGCGCCGAGAACAATCCACCGTCGTTCATAGCGCAGAACCATAACCAGGTGGCGAAGTATTTCACGATGACCGAGCATCTGATCATTCCGGAGCTGTTGGTGTTCTCGCGCATCTCGTGGCAGAAGCTGTCGCCGGAAGATCAGGCGCTGATCAAGAAATTTGCCAGGGAAGCCCAGCAAGAGCAGCGTGTGCTCTGGTATGAAGCGGAGAACGCCGCGATCGAAAAAATGAAGGCTTCCGGCACCGAAATCATCACCGATATCGACAAGAAGCCGTTCCAGGATGCCGTCAAACCGGTCTGGGACAAATACGGCGCGAAATATGCGGCCATGGTCAAGCGTATCGAAGCGGTCCAATAGAGCACTGCTCGCGATGGAAGCGTGGCCGGACTCTGTCCGCTCCGGTCACGCTCTTCCAATCTCTCGCGGGATCAAGGACGCCGTCATTTTCCGAGGTCGAGATGTCTGATTCTGGAGCCGGAATATTCCGGCGTGTGAACGACGCGGTTTACTGGACCGGCGCCGCGGTCGCATGTGTGGCGCTCGTGCTGGTCTCGGCGGTCATTCCCTGGGCCGTCTACACCCGATATGTCCTCAACAGCGCATCGTCATGGCCGGAGCCAATGGCCGTGCTGCTGACCGTCGGTATCACCTTCATCGGCTCGGCCAACTGCTATCGCCAGCGCATTCACATGAACATGACTGTCGGCACCGATCTGCTGCCGCCGCTGCTGCGACGCGCCTCGTTGTTCCTCAGCGAAATATTGATGGGCGTGATCGCCATCTTCATGGTCATCTGGGGACTGCGGCTCGTCCGGACCACCTGGGATAACTCGGTGGACGAATTTCCCTGGCTTTCGGTCGGCGTCACCTATCTTCCGATCGTGGTCAGCGGCGCGATGATGCTCCTGTTCGTCGTCGAACGCCTGACCATTGGCCCGCCCCCGCGCGATGGCGCCGACGCTCACGTACCGGTCGAGTAATTGCCATGGATATCGCGGTTCTGCTTCTCAGCATGTGCTTGTTCTTCGCGATCGGCATGCCGATCGCCTATGCGCTGGCGCTGTCCTCGCTCGTCGGCGCGCTGTGGATCGACCTGCCCGTCGGCGCTGTCATGCAGCAATTTGCCAGCGGTGTCGGCAAGGTCTCGATGCTGACCATCCCGTTCTTCGTGCTGGCGGGCGCCATCATGGCCGAGGGCGGCATGGCCAGGCGGCTGGTTGACTTTGCAGCCGTGGTCGTCGGGTTCACGCGCATCCGGGGCGGCCTCTCGCAGGTCAATATCCTCGCAACCACGATCATGAGCGGCATTTCCGGTTCGTCGGTCGCCGACACCTCCGCGATCGGCTCGGTGATGATCCCGCAGATGGCCGCCAAAGGCTATCCGCGGGTGTTCGCAACCAACGTGACAATCAGCGCCTCGCTGCAGGCGATCATCGTGCCGCCGAGCCACAATTCGGTGATCTATTCGCTGGCGACCGGCGGCGTGGTCTCGATCACCAGCCTGTTCCTGGCCGGCGTGCTTCCGGGATTATTGCTCGGCTTCTCACTGATGGTGCTTTGCCTGTTCTACGCCTATCGCGACAAGCATCCCAAGGGGGAGCCGGTCCCGATCCGACAGGCAGTCAAGATGCTCGGCGACGCCGTATGGGGGATCGTGACGCTGGTCATCGTTCTCGGCGGCATCCTCACCGGCGTCTTCACGCCGATCGAGGCCGGCGCGGTCGCCTGCGTCTGGGCGTTCTTCGTCACGATGTTCATCTATCGGGACTACAAATGGTCCGAGCTTCCGCTATTGGTCTACAAGACGCTGCAGACGGTCGCCATGGTGCTGACGCTGGTCGCGACCGCGTCGTGCTTCGGCTATATCGCCGCCCTGATGCAGCTGCCGGCAAAGATGACTGAGTTCTTCGTTGCCATATCGAGCAACAAATACGTGCTGCTGATGTGGTTGAATATCATGCTGTTGGTTCTTGGAACCGCGCTCGATCTCGCGCCCCTGTTGCTGATCTGCACGCCGATCCTGCTACCTGTCGTGAAGAGCTTCGGCATCGATCCCGTGCATTTCGGCATCGTCATGCTGCTCAATCTCGGCATCGGCCTGCTTACGCCGCCGGTGGGGACGACGCTGTTCGTCGGCTGCGCCATCGGCAAGGTTTCGGTTGATGAAGTGATGCGCGGGATCTGGCCATTCTACTACGTGATGTTTACGGTGCTGATGATCGTAACCTACGTACCCTGGCTGTCGCTGGCGCTGCCGCGGGCGTTCGGGTTCTAGATCAGGCGCCGCTGTTTGTGGGCAGAGGAGACTCCGCGTGAAGATCGTCGACCTCAGCCGAGAGCTTTATCACCGTACGCCGAGTTATCCCGGCCACCCGCCCGTGATGCACGGCGTATGGAAGACTCACGAGGAATCCTTTGCCGAATCCGGCAATGTGCACGGGCTGGCCTCGATGTTCATCTCGATGGTGGACCACGCCGGTACCCATATCGACGCGCCTCGGCATTTCGGCAAAAGCGGCATCTCCATCGACCAATACCCGCTGGAGAAATGCATCGTGCCGGGCATCTGCATCGACCTGCGCCACATCGCGCCCCGTGCCGAGATTACGCCTGCCGACCTCGAGGCCGCGGTGGCGAAGGCCGGCGCGCCGGTGCCGAAGGGCGGTACCGTCCTGCTCTGCACCGGTCACCACGAACGGACATTCCCCCGCAAGGAATATTCCAGCGACAATTCCGGCGTGAACGTCGCCGCCACCGAATGGCTGGCGCAGCAAGGAATCGTGCATTTCGGCATCGATTCGATGCGACCGGGACCCGAGGGCAAAGTGAATGCGCTCGTTCACAAGGCCTGCCTCGATCTCGACATCACCCACATCGAGAGCCTGTGCAATCTCGAAGCGCTGCTCGGCCGGGGCCAATTCACCTTCATCGGCCTGCCGATGAAATGGCGCGGCGGGACGGCTTCGCCGATCCGCGCGGTCGCAGTGTTTGATATGTGAAGGCCGCGGCATCAAGCCACTCACCCCCGTCCCCTTCCCGCGTGGCGCGTATAGACGCGCGGTGAAAGCTTGCCTAAACTTGCGCCAATGCCGGCTGAAACGGCGCGGATAATCGGGCGGGAATAACCGCCTACATCAGGGAGGAGATTATGGACCGTTCTTGGCGGACCAACTGCGCTGTCATATTCGCAGCCACGACATCGTTTGCGCTGGCGGCCCCCGCATCTGCACAGGATACCTTCAAGCTTGGCATCGTGACGTTCCTCTCCGGGCCGGCCGCGGATAGCTTTGGCGTTCCCGCCCGCAATGGCGCGCAATTTACCATCGATCAACTGAACAAGGGTTCGGTGCCATCGCCCTACGAGAAAGTGGGATTCGGCGGCATGAAGATCGAGCCCGTCATCATTGACGAGAATGGCGGCGCCACCAAGCAGGTGCAGGAACTGCGCAATCTTTATCAGCGCGACAATGTCGACGTCGTACTCGGCTATATCAGCTCAGGCGACTGCCTCGCGGTCGCGCCGATCGCAGAAGAGCTGAAAAAGATGCTGGTGCTGATGGATTGTGGCACACCGCGCATCTTCGAAGAAGCCAGGTACAACTACGTGTTCCGTACCGCTGCCCATGCCACGATGGATAACGTTGGCCTCGTCAGGTACATGAAGGCCAAGAACGTCAAGATGGATACGGTTTCGGCGATCAATCAGGATTACGCCTGGGGTCAGGATAGCCGGGCCGATTTCGTCGCCGCCGCCCAGCAGCTCTACCCCAACGTCAAGGTTCAGATCGACCTGCTGCCCAAGTTCGGAGCAGGCCAGTACGGCACCGAAATTTCCGCGCTGGTAGGCGCCGGCTCCGATGTCGTCTATTCGAGCCTGTGGGGTGGTGACCTGCAAGCCTTCGTCCTGCAATCCGTTCCGCGCGGATTGTCGAAGCGTAGCCAGCTGGTGTTCAGCGCCGCCGATCACGTGCTGCCGCCGCTCGGAGACAAGATGCCCGACGGCACCATCCTCGGCGCGCGCGGCGCCTACGGCCTGATGTCGCAGAAGTCGCCGCTGAATGATTGGCTGTTCAAGGGATACGAGGCCGTCAACGGCGTCTATCCGGTCCAGGCCGCCTATCGCATCACGCAATCGATTCTTGGATTGAAGGCTGCGGTCGAAAAGGCCATGAGCAAGAACGGCGGAAAGAAGCCATCAACCGATGAAATGGTCGAAGCAATGACCGGCCTGGAGTGGCCGTCGCCCGGTGGACTTATTCAGATGAAGCTCGCCGACGGCCATCAGGCGATCCAGCCGATCGCCATCAGCCGCACCAAATACAATCCGGAGCTCAAGCGGGTCGATCTGGTCGATATCCAGTACTTCGCTGCCGAATGCGTCAACCCGCCTCCGGGCGTGAAGTCGATCGACTGGATCAAAGGCGGCATGCAGGGTGCCAAGTGCGACTAGGTCGCACTGGTATCCGATGAGCGCGCACGGCGGCGCGTGATCAAGCTTCGTGCCGCCTCTTTCTACCCACAGACGACCCGCGTGATTCCGCCGCCATGAATTTCTTTCTGACGATCATTCTCGATGGCCTGATTCAGGCCTCGTGGCTGTTCATCGTCGCCCTCGGCCTGACGCTGGTTTTCGGCGTATTGAAGATCCTCAACATCGCCCATGGCAGCTTCTACGCCCTTGGCGCCTATATCGCGGCAACCGCAGTAACCATGGTGGCCGCGCGCGGCCTCCCCCCAAGCGTTGGTTTTGTCGCCATGCTGCTCTCGGTGGCGCTCATCGCGTCCGCCGTCGGACTTCTGCTGGAACGCGGCCTGCTGAAAATGTTTTACGGCCGCGACGAAGTGGTGCTGCTGCTCGTGACCTATGCCGTGTTTCTGATCCTTGAAGACGTCACCAAGCTGATCTGGGGCGTCAATCCGATCTATGCGACGCAGCCATATGAGCTGTTCGGCAATCTCGAATTCGCCGGGCTCTATTACGTCGGCTACGATCTGGTGCTGATACCGATTTCAGCCGCAGTCGGCTTTGCGATCTGGTTCGGCCTCAATCGCACCGTGATCGGAAAAATCGTGCTTGCCGTTATCCATAACGAGGAAATGAGCGTGAGCATGGGGGTCCGCGTCAACCGCGTCTATGCCATCGCCTTTGCGTTCGGGGTCCTACTCGCCGCTCTCGCCGGCGCCCTGACCGCGCCGAAAATATCGATGCAGCCTGGCCTCAGTTCGGACGTCATCATCCTGAGCTTCGCAATCGTCGTGATCGGAGGGCTGGGCAGCGTCGAGGGGGCGGCAGTCGGCGCGATTCTGGTTGGGTTGGCGCGCGCTGCTTCGGTGCATCTTATGCCGCAAGCCGAACTGTTCATGATCTATTTGATCATGGCGGCAGTGCTGCTGTTTCGCCCTGAGGGCCTGTTCAAGCGCGAGACGGCAAGGCGGATTTGATGAGGAAAGGCCTGCATCCCCTGGTCATGATCGGTCTTGTCGCTGCGGTGACGCTGGCCGGTCGCGCGCTGCCGACCTGGACCTTGTCACTGGCAACGATTGCCGCCTCCAATGCGCTGATAGCCCTCGGCATCGTCGTGCTAGCGCGCACCGGCAATGTGTCGTTCGGTCAGGGCCTGTTCTTTGCCGCTGGCGGCTATGGTGTGGCGCTGATCGCCAATGCCTGGGGCCTCACCGACGCGGTGACACAGGTGATCGTCGGCGCGGCTTGCGGCGGCCTGCTCGGCCTGGTTATCGGGCCGTTGATCGCGCGCTACAGCGGCATTTTCTTTGGCATGCTGACATTGGCGCTATCGATGGTGTTTTACGGCGCGCTGGTGAAATCGACCGCGCTTGGCGGCTCCGACGGGTTCAATGTCGGGCGGCCAAGCCTGTTTGGCATGAGCTTCACCGATCCGCGCGAGGCCGACTTCATGCTATACGCCGTCTCGGTCATCGTGACCGGATTTGCCGGCATTGCCGCGACGATCCTGTTCCGATCTGAATTCGGTCTTGCCAGCCTTGCGGTGCGGGAAAACAATCTGCGAGTCGAATATCTCGGCCTCTCGGCCAACCGCATCATATCGATCAACTTCCTGATCGCAGCGATCTTCGCCGGCGCCAGCGGCGCCTTTGCCCTGATGGCGCAGCGGCATATCGATCCGCAATTCGCATACTGGACCACATCGGGCGAATTCGTCTTCGTGGCGGTGCTTGCCGGCAACCAAAGTGTGGCCGCCGTCTTCGTCGCCTCGATGGCACTGGAGCTGGTCCGTTCGTTCTCGAACCTCTATTTGCCCAATACCTGGCAGCTCGTGCTCGGCGTCTTCCTCCTGGGCGTAATTCTGCTTCTGCCGCGTGGCATCGGTTCGCTCTGGATCAGCGACCGGCACAAGCGGCGCATCTCGGCAACGGTTCCGCTCACCGCCAAGCGAGGAACCGCACCGTGACCCCGGTCCTGTCGGTACGCGGGCTCGAGAAGCGCTTTGGCGCGGTGGTTGCTGCCGATGCGCTCACCCTCGATATTCCGACCGGTCAAAAGATCAGCCTGATCGGCGCCAACGGCGCCGGCAAAACCACCTTCGTCAACATGGTCACCGGCTATCTCAAACCTGACAGCGGGACGATCTTGCTCGACGGAATCGACATCGGCAGGCGCTCGCCACGAAGCGCAGCCCGGCTTGGCATCTCCCGCTCCTTCCAGATTCCGCAATTGTTTGTCGAGCTTACCGCCGCCGAAAATCTCACTGTGGCGATTTCCGGCATCGGCACACGGATGTCGCTCCGGGCGCCGGCAGAAGCCCAAGGCCGACGCGACAAGTCCGTCGAGTTGCTGGAGCGTTTTGGCCTGGCCGATCTGGCCGATCGCCCGATCTCGGAGCTTGCCGGCGGCGTACGCAAACTGATCGACATCGCCATGGCATTGGTGCGCCGTCCAAAATTGCTGCTGCTGGATGAGCCGACCTCCGGCGTTTCGGCGGAAGAAAAATTCACGACCATGGACCGCGTCATCCATGCCGTCGCGCCCGACGCAGCGACCATTGTATTCGTCGAGCACGACATGGAAATCGTCAGCCGCTACGCCGATCGCGTGGTGGCGTTCTATCAGGGCCGGATTCTGGCCGACGGGGTGCCCGCCGAGGTCCTGAATGATCAGGAAGTCCGCCGCTACGTCACCGGAGGCGTGCGATGAATGACGCAGCGCCATTGCTCGCAATCGACAATCTTGTCGTCGAAATCCAGTCGATGCCAGCATTGCGCGGCTTTACAATGCACGTCGCGAGGGGCGCCATGGTCAGTCTGGTCGGCCGCAACGGCGCAGGCAAGACGACGCTGATGCGTTCGATCATGGGGCACCTCACGCCGACCAGGGGGACGGTACGGTTCGAAGACACCGATCTGTCGTCCCGTCCCCGCCATGTCCGCGCGGCACTTGGGATCGGTTATATGCCGGAAGATCGCTGCCTGGTGCCTCAGTTGACGGTCGAGGAAAACATCATGTTGCCGTTGTGGGTCGCGGGGCACCTCGACCGCAAGGCACGGCTCGCCTTCGTCTATGAGGTGATCGGCGAACTCACCGAGATGCGGCAGCGCAAGGCGCTACTACTGAGCGGCGGCCAACAAAAGCTGGTCGCGCTCGGCCGGGCGCTTGCCATCGGCACCAAGTGCCTGCTGCTCGACGAGCCGTTCGAAGGCATCGCGCCGGCGCTGTCGGAACGGCTGTCGGAAGTGCTTGCATCACTCAAAGGCAAGGATCTGACCCTGCTGATGTCGCAATCGGACATGAATCATTCGCGTGGGCTGATTGACATGGAATTCACGATTGAACGTGGCGCCAATCCCATACCCGCAAGTCAATGAGCCCCGACGGTCCGAATGTTGCCGGTCGGCCTCGCGAGGCGCACCGCCGGTCTATTCGCCGTCATGTCCGGATCCTGCTTCGGCGAGATCACGAAGCTTCTCGGCATTCAACACAACGATGGCACCATGCTCGAGGCGCACCCAATCACGGGTCGCCCAGGCGCGCAATTGCTTGTTGATGCTCTCCCGGGTCATGCCGACCATCTCGCTGATCTCCTGCTGGGTGATCGCGATGGTGCGGCCCTGTGGCTCAGATTTGTGCTTTTCGGACAGGCGAAGCAGCGCGCTGGCCAGCCGTCCTGGCAGATTCTGCAGGATGATCTGCTCGACCTGATCGCTGGTCGATCGCAAACGGTCGCAAAGCAATTCGATGAACTTCATCGCCAGCGCCGGTTGCCCCTTCACAAAAGGGATGAATTCGCGCCGGTCGATGACGAAGAGTTCGCAATTACTGTTTGCAATGGCATCGGCAGAGCGGGCTCTTCCGTCGAGCAGTGCGATTTCGCCAAAAATTTCGCCAGGCCCAACGATATTGAGAATGGCATTGCGTCCATCCGGTGAAGAAATGCTCATCTTCACCGTGCCCGAAATGACAGCGTAGAGGCTATTGCCGGGGTCTCCCTTGGAGAACAGCGTGGCTCCCCGCTTCAGCGTGGTGTGTTTGGCGTAACGGCACAGTTGGTCGAACGCCTCAGGCTCGAGGTCGGCAAAAGCCGGATGCTTGCGCAAAACCGACAGTTTGCTGCTCGAGAATCCGTGAGCTTCACCCGTCCTTTGTTGAGGCACGCCAGTCAAACTCCAGGGGAAACACGGGATTGTAACCCTTCCGTAATCAACGCAGGCAGGCTTTTCAACCGGAAAGCGCACCGCCGCGTCGATTTGGCGGCCGTCAGGCAGCCCATGCCTTGGCGGCCGAACCATGGCTGGACCGCACGCCATTCCGGCGAGCGGGATATTTGCAGCAAAAAGCCAGCAAAACCCAATGGTCTTGCTGGCTAATCCGAATTGTACGCGATGAGGCCTATTTCAGCGAAGAATTGGGCAAAGCATGTGAAGCCCGATATGCATGTGGCCATTATGGGCAAAGATACGAACCTTCAGGTCATGGGTACCATCGACGTTCTCGCCGACCTTCAGCACCAGCGGCATCGGATTGGGGGATCTGAGATTGGTCGCAATGACTTCGGTAATCTTGTCGCGGATTGCCTTTGGAATTGCTCCAGAGTGCTTTTCCCACTTGTCATGCCCCTCGGTCGATCCGATTCGCCGGCCCAGTTTTCCTTCTTCGGCACCAGGAATTTCGTGAATTTGCCGAACGAATAAGGCCCGTTCTTCTTCTCGTACTCTTTGAATTTCTTCGCGGTTTTGTTGATATTCTGCGGGTTATACAATTCATTGATATGTTCTTCAAATTTTCCGCTGTAGACTAATCCACCCACGTCCTTGCTCCTTAGAATAGCGGCGCTAATTGCCGCGGCCACAACGTGGCCACAATATGTCAAATATCAGAGAAATTGGAGAGTTCGGCCTTAGCACGTTCTAGATGTACAGTCATTTTTGATTGGTCGAAGAGAGTAATCGCCTGGACCAACTCCTCCCTCGCTTCGTCTGTCCGTCCTGAAGCCGCCAGGAGCCGTGACAGAAGTCCCTTGGCCGCTCCCAAGAAGGGTAGCGCTCCGAGCTTGGCAGTGAATTCGATCGTCCGTTGCAGGCAGCCCATGGCCTCCTCAAGCATGTGCCCGCCCTGGGACGCCAGAATATTCGCCTCCGCACTCGCCGCCAGCGCTTCGATACCCGCATATCCTTTCTGCCTCGCGCTGGCCTGGCAGGCGCGCAAGAGAGACAATGCGTGCTGGACTTCCCCCAGTTGGCCATAGGCCGCACCGAGATACGCCGAGACGGCGACTTTGCTGGTTTCATGACCAAGCTTGTCGGCTTCGTCCTTCGCCCGCAACAGGATCTCTGTCGCACGCACGGCATATCCCTGCTGCGAGTAAAGGCTTCCCAGCGCGCTCATGATAAGAGGCTGAAATAGACGCGCCTCGCTTTCGCGCGAAACACGAAGGGCCTGATCGAGGGCACTTTCTGCCTCTTCAAAATCGCCGCGCATCAGTTGCACGACACCGCGCCCGTAGTCTGCTGCAATCATGTCATAAGGGCGGTCGTTCGTTTCCGCCAGGATACTCGCCTCTTCGGAACAATGTTCGGCCTCGTCGAATTCGCCGAGCCACGCATGAACGATGGCGCTCATCATGCGGCAGAGCACCAGAAGGCTGGATCCCGTTGTCCCCGGCGGGACGTTATTCGGCGCACTCGCAAGCAATGCAGTTGCCTTTGCGAGATGCCGTTGTGCATCCCGAAATCGTCCGGCCAGAAAATACGATTGGCCCAGGCCATATTCGACAAAGCAGAGCCAGGGGGTGTTGTTCATCTGGTTGGCCAGCGCGACAGCCTCTTCCGCCACCGCAATTGCTTCATAGGGCGTCCCGTAAAAGTTCAGCGCTGCCGCCCTGATCGCGATGGAGGCCAATCGACGTTTTTCATCGCCAATCTTCCTGGACCGCGCCTCGCCGTCCTGACCAAGACTGAACCATTCCTCGATGCTTCCAAACGACACGAACGAGAGCCGCGCTTCGATGCGCAGATCGATCGCCCGTTGTTCACGGGCCGTCGATTCCGGCTGCCTGTCCACCGCATCCATGGCGGCCTTGAAATATTCCGTAGCGTCGCGGAACGCCGATCTGGCAAACGCCTTCCTCGCAGCCAAATGGCCATATCGGTCGACTTTGCTCCAGTCCTGGGCCTTGATCGCGTGATGGCAAAGCGCTTCCGCAACATCTTCCTCGCGTCCGGCCGAGGTTGCTTCGAGAGCTGTCAGGATCCGGCGGTGCAGCACCTCGCGCTGCGAACGGAGAATAGATTCATAGGCGACCTCGCGAATAAGGTCGTGGGCAAATACGTATTCGACCGACGGGACCGACCGCACCTCCTCAAGAAAGTCCAGAACCTCCAGAGACCAAAGCCGGCTTTGCAATTGCGCCGCCGGCATATCGGTGACAGCGGCGAGCAGATTTGGCGACACGCGCGGTCCGAGAACCGAAGCAAGTTGCAGAAGCGCCTTGTCTTCTTGCGGCAAACGATCGATACGCGATGCGATCACCCCCTGGACAGTGGGGGGAATTTCGAGAGTGTCCCAGGACGCATCGGCGCCGCCGCCTTCCCCGGCGACGCGCCGACTGATGAACTGTCGGGCAACCTCCTCGATGAAAAGCGGGATCTGTCCGGTGTGGCGGAGGATGCGGGCCTTGAGCGCATCGAGATCGGGAGCAGTCCCCAGCAAATTGTCGAGCAACATGTTTGCCGAGGCGGCGTCGAGCGATCGAAGCCAGATCCGCAGCACATCGAAGCCCCCAAGCCACTCCGGCGTATATTCGGTCCGCCACGTCAGCAGCACCAGTAACGGGCGGGCTGCCGCAAGCGACATCAGAGCTTCAACGACGGTCTCGCTTTGACCGTCGATCCAATGCAAATCCTCCAACAACAGCACCGTGGGCCGCGACGAGACCACTCGATCCAGCATATTGCGAACGGCATCGATAATTACGCGCCGTCGCAGCAGTGGTTCAAGATCGCGCCAGCGCGGATCTCCGACGGGCTGATCGAGAACAGAATTGAGTGCCGCCGGCCAAAGCTCAGCGTCAGCCGACGCAAGGGCATCGCTTGAGCCTGCATGATCGGCGACGACGAGATTCTCTGGCTGCAGTGCGCTTTGAAGAAGCTTCTTCAGCAGGGCATAGGGAACTGCTTGTTCGAGCGGATTGCCCTCGGCTCCGATCACCTGCCAATCACGTTGGCGCAAGGTAGCCACGAATTCGTGGACCACACGGGACTTCCCTATTCCGGCCGTTCCCACTACTGCAGCGATCTTCCCGGAAGGGCCGACCAGCTGCGCCGCGCGCTCCAGTTGCGAAATCTGCTCATTCCGGCCGACGAAGGATGAAAGACCACTCGTCGACCGAGCTCGCCAGCGGCTGAGACCACTGATCTCGACGACCTCGTAACAAGGTACCAGTGCGGGAAATCCCTCCAGCCGTTTCGGCGGCAGGGCCTTGAAGGTCACTATTCCGGTCGCCAGACTCTGGCAGGATTCCGAAGCAAGGATCTGTCCGGCATTCGCAGCGCTCTCGAACCGCTTCACCAGATGGACCGCGGGCCCGCCTGCTTCATAGATCGAAGAGAAATCCGCTTCGATGACATGCGCGACGACATAGCCGGAATGAACGCCGACCCGAACGTGAAGCTCCGGATCGTTCAGCAGCTTGATACGCCTGACGAGCTCGAGGGCTGCATGACAGGCCAGGACGGCGTGATTGTCGTCCGCATGCGGCGCGCCGAACAAGGCAATCAGCCCGTCACCACCTTCCTTGCTGACGATGCCTCGGCTGCGGCGAACTGCCGTGCGCATTGCGATCAAGGCCGGCTCGAGGCGAGAAATCGCTTCTTCGGGGTCGAGCTCTGAAATCAAATCGGTCGAACGCTGCAGATCGGAGCAAAGCACCGTGAGGAATTTCCGCTCGCCGGCAATACGGCCACGCGCTTCGAAAACAGACGGCCTCACTGGATGGTTGGGCACCGCCGCGCCGCATGCAGAGCAAAACAGATCGCCAGCTCTCAGCGTCGACGAACAGACCTGGCAAGACACCCTCAGCTTCCTCCATCCACCTTGTCCAGACTAGCGAAAGATCGTGGGCGAGCAAGCCTTTACGTCGGCAGTCGGGATCGGTGGGCGTTCGGACGGGCAAGCCATGATGCACTGGACTCGGAGGGATCTGAAGGCAATTGATTCAAACATAACCGGGATTCTCCTAGCAGATAACATGCCCTGCAACTAGGGGATGCCGGGCAGCCCGCCATGTCGCACATAGCTCCGTGAACCTTTCCGCCATGCGCGGCACTAACGGCTCAGATTGATCGCTGAGCCCACTCGCGCAGACCGAATAGGCTTGAGCTGGCGCCCCTTGATCTGTTTTTAAGGAGAATATCCATGACGAGATTCGCTTTGCTGGGCGTGGCCGCCCTCCTTTCCACTGCGGTCGCTGCGCCGGCCGCCGCGCAGGAGGTCGTCTACAATCCCGGCTACTGCGCGCAGTTCTACCCGAACGCGAACTGCCAGAATAAGGGAGCCAACAGCCCCTATACCGGCGACTACCCGCTGCGTAACCAGATTCGCGGAGCTTATGCGTGGGGTGTTGGTCCCTGTGCAATGGGGGCTGACTACTATGTCGGCCGCGGCGGGCGCCGTTACGCCTGTTATTGATTACGAGACCGGCTGCTGGCGCCTGTCGCGCCAGCAGCTATTCCTTGGCGATTCCCGTTTCCTTGATCACACGCTCATACTTCGCGAGCTGATCGCGCGTCATGGCGCGTAGCTCTTCCGCTGAACTGCCGCGCACCGCGAATCCCAGCTCTTCGAGTTTTCGGCGCACATCCTGATCGCCGACGGCCTTCAGCACTTCGGCGTTCAGCCGGGCAATAATATCCTTCGGGGTGCCAGCAGGCGCAAGAATCGCGAACCATGAATTGAAGAAGAAGCCGGGCAAACCTGATTCCGAGACGGTCGGCACATCAGGGAATTGCGCCAATCTCTTCTCTGTGGTTACCCCGATCAGCTTGAGCTGGCCGCCGCGCACCAACGTTGCAACCGTGCCCAGCCCCTGGAAACCGACCGGAATCTGGCCTGCGGCAATGTCGGTTGCAGCTTGGGTGGCCCCCTTATAGGGCACATGCGTCAGCGATATGCCGGCAGCTGACGCGAACATCGCCATTGCCAGATGCTGCGGGCTTCCCGGTCCGCCGGAGCCATAATCGATCTTGCCGGGCGCCGCCTTCGCCGCCGCGATCAGATCCGCTGCACTCTTGATGGGAGACTGATTGTTGGCAATCAGGCCCCACTCCACCGTCGCGACCAGCGACACCGGCTCAAAGTCCTTCAAAATATCCCAGCGCATCTTGGACTGGAGGTTCGGCACCATGGTCATGATGCTGTCGTTGAACCCACCGATCGTGTAACCATCCGGCTCAGCCCGGGCGACGGCCTCTGCGCCGATCAGCCCTGATGCGCCGGGCTGATTCAGGATCACGATTTGCTGGCCCATATTGTCGGCCATCTTCTGAGTCACGATTCGCGCCGCGACATCAACCGCGCTTGCCGCCGCCAGCGGCACGATCATCTTGATGGGGCGGTCCGGATAGTTCGCTTGAGCGATCGCCTGGTGGCTCGAAAACAGCGCGAGCGCTGGGATCAGAAAATGGATCAAGCGCATTTGTGTCCCCCAAACCTTATCCGCGGCGAATTTGCATAATCGAACCCGCCATTTTCTTGGGGAAAGTGTGCGCGCGAACTCCTCGTTTTGCAATCGGCCGGGAAGCGAAATGGCCCGGCCGGCGCATCAATTCGTCAGGCCAGTGGGCAGGACGCGGTAACTAAAGCAACTTTCCATCCGGCCCAAAAAACGGATGCGGACCGTCGAAACTCCCGATCGGGACCTGGTGGGTGACGATGGTGCCGCCACCCTCACCTGGAAACCAGCTGTGGAGATGGAAAGCCGGCGGCTCGACCCTGAAGGACGGCTCGCGCAGCTCGGCCAGGTCGAGATCGACCGCATGATTCGGGGCCGGACAGATTGTGGTCGGCACGCCCGCAAACATGGTCAGTGCCGCGCGGTGAACATGCCCGGTTGCGATCAATTGCACGCGCGGATGACGGCGCACGATCGGCGCGAGGTCGCTTGCGTTGAGGAGATTCTGGCGGTCCATGTGCCAAATGCCCGCCTTGAACGGCGGGTGGTGTAGAAACAGCAGGGCCGGCCGGTCGGGCGACGAAGCCAGGGTCGCGTCAAGCCATTGCAGCGAGGTCTCTTCGAGTTCACCATGCGGCTTGCGGTCCACGCTTGAATCCAGCAACAGCAGATCGAGTCCTGCCACTTCGATCTTCTGGTTCAGCGGTCCGGATACGAAGGCGTAAGAAGCGGAAGGAAACGCGGCGCGCATCAGCTCGCGCGAGTCGTGATTGCCGGGAATAGCTGCGAATGGAAGTTTGAGCGGCGCCAGCAGCCGCGTGAGATACTGATATTCCTCCGCCGTCGGCGTGTCCGCCAGATCGCCGGAGATCACGAGAAAATCGGGTACGGGCTCAAATTCGTTCAGGGCGACAACACAACGTTCGAGCGCCTTGGCAGTATCGACTCTGCCATAGGCGAGCGATCCCGGCGGCTTGATATGCAGGTCGGAAATCTGGGCAATACAAACCGGCTTTGGCGACATCGGCCTTCTCAGTTCTCCGGCGGCAGCAAACGGACAGCGTCGGGCGAAATCGATAAACCGATCCGTTCACCTGGCCTAGCTTGAACCGTATTCGGTGCGTCGACCGTGAGCAACCTGTTGGACGCGCCACTGACCACCAGCCTTTGCCTGTCACCGATGAAACTGACGCTGTCGATCGTGCCAGAAACCGACGCACTTCTGGCCGCTGCCACGCGGATGGTTTCCGGGCGGATCATCGCAACGGCCGCCGGCATGTCACCATCGCAGTGAATCGGCTGCCGTCCACCTGGTAACACGAGATGACCATCCTCGATGGGCGCTTCGACGATGTTCGCGGCACCGATGAATTCGGCGACAAAGCGACTTCGCGGCGTGAAATAGATCTCCCGCGGCGTGCCGATCTGGGCGATCGCTCCCTTCTGCATGACGACAATGCGATCACCGAGCTCCATCGCTTCAGACTGATCATGTGTCACATAAATCGTGGTGATGCCGAGCGCGCGCAGCAGACGATTCAGCTCTCCGCGCAGCCGGTCGCGCAATGCAGCATCGAGCGCGGTCAGGGGCTCGTCCAGCAGGAGGATGCCCGGCCGGATCGCGACCGCGCGCGCCAGCGCCACGCGCTGACGTTGGCCACCGGAAAGCTGGTCGATGCGTCGGTTCTCGAGGCCGGAAATGTTGGTCAGCGCCACCAGTTCCGCAACGCGTGCCGCCCGCTCCTTGTCCGGCATCCTGCGAATCTTCAGGCCATAGCCGATATTGTCTGCCACGGTCATGTTCGGGAAAAGCGCGTAGGACTGAAACACCATGCCGACATTGCGCCGCTCGATCGGCACCGCGGTCATGTCCTTGCCGTCGAACAGCACCCTGCCGCCGGGATCAGGCCGCTCGAGGCCCGCAATGATGCGCAACATGGTAGTCTTGCCGCAGCCGGAGGGGCCGAGCAGCACCAGCGTTTCACCACGGGCGATGTCGAGCGTTGCCGGTTCGAGCGCGCGCGTTCCGTCGGCAAAGGTCTTGCCGCAAGCCTCGATACGCACCGAGGCGCCGTGTCCGACCTCCGCATTCATTTCTTTACTTCCTTCTCGGCGAACAACTGCATGGCAACCAGCAGCGGAATGATCATCACGAAAAAGATCAGCGTATAGGCAGAAGCGACCTCGAGCCGCATCGAGGCATAGCTGTCGGCGAGCCCGATCGGTAACGTCTTGGTCAACGGCGTATGCAGCATCCAGGTCAGGTTGAACTCGCCGAGTGACAGCGTCACCACCATCAGGCTGCCTGCCAGTATTCCGGGCAGTGCGTTGGGCACGATCACATCGCGGAAGCGCCGCCACGGCGATGCGCCGAGCGATGCCGCGCCCTCATCCAGCGTCTTGATGTCAACGGTCGCGAATACCGCCATCACAGATCGCACCATGAAGGGCATCGTGAAGATGACGTGCCCTGCGAGAATGAACAGCCAGGAGCGGCGAAAATTGCCGAAGCCTCCGTAGGTCAGTAGCAGTGCCAGTGCAATGGCGAGGCCCGGAATCGCCAACGGCAAGGTGATGATTTCCTCGACGATCCGCGACAGCCGCCCGCCCCGTACGTGCAAGGCATAGGCGGCCGGAACGCCGACCGTGAGCGTCACGGCAAGAGTCGCTAAGGCGACCAGGAACGACAGCAGGATGGTACCGGCATAGAGCTCCCACACCTGCATCACCCATTGCAGGGTGACACCGGACTGGATGCCGCGAAAGTAGTTCACCGTGACGCCGGCAGAGATCGACAGGATCGCGGGCACCACCAGGAAGGAGGCGACAAGTAGCGTAAAGATGAGCTGGCCGGTGAAGATCAGGCGGTCGCGCATGGCTTCATCCGGCAGCCGCGACGGCGCTTCCGCTGAAGGAACGGGCAAGCGCAAGAATGAACCAGGTGATGATGCCAAGGCCGACCGACAGCGCGGCCGAAATCGACAAATTCGCAGCCAGCGTGAACTCGGTATAGATCAGCATCGGCAGCACGTCGATATTGGTCGCCAGTGTAAACGCCGTGCCGAACGCTCCCATCGCGGTCGCAAACGCAATCGCACCGGAGGCGACGAAGGCCGGCGCCAGCGCCGGCAGAACGACGTCGCGCTGCACCGCCCATGGGCCCGCGCCCAGCGAACGCGCAGCTTCCTCCAGGCCGGCATCCAGCTTCTGTACCGCTGCCATGACCGTGAGAATGACGCGCGGGATGGAAAAATAGAGATAACCGAGAAACAGGCCATAGATCGAATAAGCAAAGACCAGCTTCTCGCCAAACAGGCGGTTGGAGAAATCGCCGATCAGGCCCTGTCGGCCGGCGAGGAGAATGATCATGAAGCCGACCACGACGCCGGGAAACGCCAGCGGGAAGGTCAGCATCGCAATCAGAACGGCGCGGCCGGGGAAACGATGCCGCTGCAGGAACATCCCGGCGATCGTCGCCACGACCAGGGTTACGAAGGTGGTCGCGGTGGCGAGCAGGACCGTGTTGACAAGGGTCGCACGATAACGCGGCTCGGCGAGGATCGCGAGATATCCCGCAAGCCCCTGCGGTCCCCCTGCCCCGGTTACGACCAGCCGCGCCATCGGCAACAGGAAAAATGCCGCTGTCACTACCGCAAGCGGCAGCAGGCATATCCAGACAAAGGACCTGTATGACATCAGGAGTTAGCGCCCCGGCGAGAGGCGCCATATTGCCTTAGCGGACCTCGGCGAGATAGCGGTCGACGAAGCCTTTTTGCATGTTTTCCATCTGTCCCCAGTCGACGTTCTTCGCGCGCGCGTAGTCGCTGTCGGGCAGGAACTTCTTCTTTACGGCTTCGGGTAGCTCGATCGGCCGCGCCGGACGGAGATAGGCATTGGTCCAGATCGCCTGGCCCTTGTCGGACAAGAGATAGTCCAGCACCTTCTTGGCCTTCTCCTTGTTGGGGGCGTTCTTGACGAGGCCGACGACATACGGAAACACCACCGATCCCTCGCAGGGGATCACGAACTCAAAGTTTCCCTTCTCCGAGTATTTCGCGCGATAGGCGTTGAAATCATAGTCGAACAGGATTGGCATCTCGCCCGAGACGACGCGGGCATAGGAAGTCTGCTTGGGAACGATCGGATCGTTCTTGCGCAGATCCTTGAAGAAGTTGATGGCAGGATCGAAGTTTGCTTCGGAGCCGCCGAGTGCCAGATTGATCGCGACCGCGCCGACATAGCCGACCGCGGCCGACGACGGATCGAGATAGCCGACCATGCCCTTGTAATCGGGCTTCAGCAGATCCTTCCAGCAGGCCGGTACCGGCTTGCCGCCGAGCGCGTCCTTGTTCACGAACAGGCCCAGCGTGCCGGAATGAATCGTGGTCCAATAGCCGTCAGCATCTTTCAGGCCGGCGGAGACCTGATCCGATTTGGCCGGCTTGTAGGGCTCGAGTGCGTCCTGTGCCTTGGCCTTCATGCCGAAGGTGACACCGAAATAGCCGATATCGCCGACCGGGTTGTTTTTCTCGGCGAGAATCTGCGCCAGCGCCTGGCCGGAATTCTTATTGTCGTGCGGAATGTCGTAGTTGAGATCGGCCTTGATGGCCTTGAGCATGGAAGCCCAGTCCGCCCATTCCGGCGGGCAGTTGTAGCAGATGACGTCGGCCGCTTGGGCGGATTGCCAGGGCGCGGTCAACAACAGCGCCGACAGGGCAAGAACAAAGCGGGCGGTCTTCATGGGTCACTCCGGATTTGCGTCGCAATTTGGATTTTCAGCATCAGCCGGTGTGCAAGTATAGACCGCGTATGAAGGTTTTGCGACAGGCGTGTTGCTATGCAGCAAGCTGCGGCGGCAGCGCTCCCGGCAATTTCGCGGGCCGAGGATTTCCGCTAACATCCAGCGCGAGAGGAGAGGACCATGTACCAACCTCCAAGCGTGAAGACGTCGCCCGATCTTCTGATTCCTGACCGGATGAGAGCCTGGGTGCTCGGCGATCCGGATCAACTTGAACTGCGGGAAAAACCAGTACCCGTCCCTTCACGCGCTGAAGTTCTGATCCGGATCGATGCGGTTGCGATCTGCGCCACCGATTTAGAGATCATTCATTCAGGCTCGCCGGCCAGCATTGAAGGCGGCCTGCCCTTCAACAAGAATTTCACGCCCGGGCATGAATACATGGGTACGGTCGCCGCGCTCGGACCCGATGTCGACGAATTCCAGATCGGAGAGCGGATCAGCGTGGAGATCCACGCCGGCTGCGGCCAGTGCAAGCGCTGCCGCCAGGGCATGTACACGTCATGCCTGAATTACGGGAAACCAGAAAAGGGCCATCGCGCGAACGGTTTCACGACGGACGGCGGTTTTGCCGAATATGCCGTCAATCACATCAACACGCTGGCGCGAGTGCCCGACACCATGAGCGACGCCGAGGCAACGCTCGTGGTTACCGCAGGCACCTCGATGTATGGGCTGACGGAATTGGGGGGATTGGTTGCCGGCGAGAGCGTCGTGGTGATCGGTCCGGGACCGATCGGACTACTCGCAGTAGCCGTCGCAAAGGCGCTGGGGGCCAGCCCGGTCATTCTGACCGGAACGCGCCATAAACGGCTAGCGATCGGCCGAGAACTCGGGGCCGACCGCGTTATCAATATCAACGACGAAGACGCGGTTGCGGTTGTAAAACAGCTCATCGGCGGCATCGGCGCAGACTATGTGGTCGAATGTGCCGGCAACGAGGCGACAATCAACCAGGCCATTCACATGACCAATCGCGGCGGGAAGATATGTCTCGCCGCATTTCCACACGATCCGGTCGTGATGGATCTCGCACATCTCGTGAAGAACAATATCTATGCCTATGGAATCCGTGGCGAAGGCCGCAGCGCCACCCGCCGCGCCATGGCGCTCATGGCGGCGAAGCGCTTCGACGCAACGAAGATCCACACTCACACGTTTCCGTTGGCCGACCTGCCGACCGCGCTGCGATATGCCCGCGAACGCATCGAAGACGCGATCAAGGTGGTTGTCACCAATCGGAAAGCGGACGCGGTCACGAGGACGGCAGCCGAATAGCGCGGGCGGCAGAACTCACCGCCCTTCGAACTTCGGTTCTCGCTTTTCCATGAACGTCTTGATGCCTTCCTGCATGTCCTGCGTCTTGAACAGCGGCAGGAGTTGCAGATAGGTCAGATCATTCAGCATGGGCCCCGAAATCGTATTCATGCGCTCTGGACCATCGAGCGTGACGTCTTATTATATTCGGCCCAAGGCAGTCAGGATAACTTGAGGCGTCAGCGGGATTTCCGTGATGATCGTTCCAAACGGCTGGAGCGCGTCGTTGACCGCATTGGTGACGGCGGCCGCTGCACCTGCCGTACCGGCCTCCCCTGCGCCCTTCGCACCCAGCTCCGATTCCAAGGTCGGCGAGACCACATGCCCAACATCGATATCCGGCATCTCACCGGACATTGGAACCAGATAGTCAGCCATGTTGGCGTTGGTGAGCTGGCCGCGTTCGTCATAGACGCATTTCTCGAACAGCGCCGCGCCAAGCCCCTGCACCACGCCGCCCCTGATCTGCTCATCGACCAGTTGTGGATTGATAATGGTGCCGCAATCCTCGACCACCCAGTGCTTCAGCAACTTCACAAAGCCGGTGTCGATATCAACCTCCAGCCACGAGGCCTGAACGCCGTTGGTGAAGGCGAAGGGATATTCGCGCGGGACAAAGTGCCTGGTAGCCATCAATTCGGGCTGAATGTCCGGTGGCAACGTGTCCGGACGGAAATAGACGATGCGGGCAAGCTCGCTCAGTTCGATCCGCGGCGCGCCATCGACCACCGTCACCACAGCGTTGTTGACGATGTCGAGTTCACTCGCCGTAGACTGGAGGATGGCGGCTGCGACGTCGAGTATGTTCCTGCGTAGCACTTTAGTGGCCTGCAGCGCGGCCTCGCCGCCGATGCCGGCACCACGCGAGGCCCAGGTGCCTCCACCATATGGCGTATTATCGGTGTCGCCCAGGATCACGCGAACGCGATCCATCGAGACGCCGAGTACGCTGCCGACGATCTGTGCCGTGAGTGATTCCGATCCTTGTCCCTGCTCGGTGATACTGGTCTGGCAAATTACCGAACCCTGAGCGTCGAGCCGCACCGCGACGCCATCCTGCGAGGATATTCTCGCGCCTCCGACACCATAGAACGCGGCGCTGGGGTTGGTGACCTCGATGAAGCTGGCGATGCCGATACCCCGATGGATGTTTCTTGCCCGCAGAGCCGACTGCTCGGCGCGTAACGCATCATAGTCCATCATCTGGACAAGTTTGGTTAGAGCCGCATGGTGCGACAATTGCTCGAAGCGCAGGCCTGAAGGCGATGCGCAGGGATATGCATCATCCGCAATCAGATTGCGGCGGCGGATCTCGACCGGGTCCATGCCGATCTTCATGGCCGCCAGATCGACCAATCCTTCCGTCACGGAACAAGCGATCGGATGACCAACCGCGCGGTACTGGCACATCACGTTCTTGTTCTGGAAAACGACGCGGGCACGGGCACGGTAGTTCCTGGTCACATAGGGCCCACCGACGAGATTGACGACCTGATTGGCTTCGATCGCGCTGGTGCGGGGATACATCGAATAGGGTCCGATGCCCGTAAGATCGTCGATCTCGAATGCCGTGACAGTGCCGTCGCGCTTGACGCCGATCTTTCCCTTGCAGCGATGATCGCGGGCATGAATATCGGTGTTAAAACTCTCGACCCGGTCGGCGACGAACTTGACCGGACGTCGCAACAACTTGGACAGCGCGTAGGTCGCCATCTCGTCAGCATAGATATGGACCTTGATGCCGAAGGAGCCGCCGACGTCCTTGCAGACGACGCGCACCTGCGATTCCTTCAGGCCGAGATGGAGCGCCGCGATATTTTGCACCATATGGGGCGCCTGGGTGCCCTGATAGATCGTCAGCCTGGCTTCCGCGGCATTCCAATCTGCTACCACCGCACGCGGTTCCAGCGTCACGCCGGTGTGCCGCCCGAAAATGAACTCTGCCTCGATCACCTCGTCGGATTCGGCAAAGGCCTGATCGACAGAGCCCGCATCGTGATTGCGCTCGAAAGCCAGATTGTCACCGAGCGAAGCATGGATCACGGCCGTTGCCGGATGGAGCGCGGTGCGCATATCCGTGACGGCATCGAGCTCCTGATATTGGACCGAGACAAGCTCGGCTGCGTCCTCGGCCTGAGCACGACTATTCGCGACGACGGCCGCGACCGCTTCGCCCTGCCAGCACGCCCGGTCAATCGCGATCGCGCTTTGCGGGGCGGATTTGAGGCCCTTCAAATGCGAGAGCACGCCGACCCACGGCGTGATGACGGTCGAGAGCTCCCTGCCCGATACGACGGCGATCACTCCCGGCATCTGCCTGGCCGCCGAAACGTCGATACCATTGATTATTGCATGCGCGTGCGGCGAGCGTACGAACGCGACATGCGCCATGCGCGGCAACTCGATGTCGCTGACATAGACTCCACGCCCCTGCATCAGCCGGTCGAGATTCGGTCGCGGTACCGTCTTGCCAATATAGGAGTTCGGACGGTCCAGCGCGGAAAGCGTTTCAGGATTTGACTGTGCCGACGTCATGGCAGACGTCCGGCGCGCGCCCGCGCTGTGGTCTCGACGGCATCGACGATCGCCTGGTAGCCTGTGCAGCGGCAATAATTACCGGAAAGATGCTCGCGGATCTGTTCTCGATCCGGGGTTGACGATCGCTGCAGCAGATCCTGCGCCGCCATCAGCATTCCCGGCGTACAGAAGCCGCATTGCAGTGCGTTGCGTTCCCGGAATGCCGACTGCAAATCGGCGATCTCTCCGCTGTCGGAGACCCCCTCGATCGTCTCGACCGATGCATTATGCGTCTGCACCGCAAGTATCAGGCAGGAACGGACAATATCGCCGTTGACTCGTACTGTGCACGCGCCGCACACGCCGTGCTCGCATCCGACATGCGTGCCGGTCAGCTTAAGATGCTCGCGAAGAAAGTCTGCCAAATTCAGGCGCGGCAGTACGCTAGCTTCAACAAGCTCGCCGTTGACACTCAGCGAAATCGCAAGCGCAGCGGTCACGCTGATGCTCCCGCGCAGAGATCAGGGCGAGCGAGCAGCGAGGATACGCAACGTATCAACAGGACCTTCGCCAGATGGCGACGCATGGCGGGCGTAGCCTGTTGATCCTCGAGTGGACTAAGCTCTTCATCCAGCGCGGAGGACACCTCGGACAAGACCGCAGGCGTGATGGCGACGTCAATCAGTTTGCCGGCAGACTTGGCCAATAACGGGCGATCGCCCACTGCAAAGAAACCAAGGCGAAGATCCGAGAACCGCCGATCTCTGACCAAGGCCTGCGCTGCGAGGCCCACGATCGCGTAGTCGCCATGCCGACGGGCGAATTCATGAAAGTAATGCGTCGAGCTTTTTGGAGGCACCGGCAGTTCGACGGCGACCAGCAACTCCTGTGGCGTAAGCGCAGTTTCGTAGATCCCGGCAAAGAACTCGTCAGCCGCAATACGCCGCTCGCCGCCCGGCCCGCGCACAATGATCGTGGTGCCAAGCGCAAGCATACAGGCAGGCAGCTCCGACGCCGGATCTGCCTGGGCAAGGCTTCCCCCAATGGTACCGCGGTTACGTATCGCGGGATGGGCGACATGGGCGACCGCGTTCATCAACAAGGGAGCATGGGCTGCTATTTCCGGAGATTTCAAGAGATCGGCATGACGCGTCAGCGCGCCGATGGTGAGGACGTCTCCCTTCACCACGACCCCGCGCAAATCGTCCAGCTCACCAATATCGACAACGAGTTCCGGCGCGGCCAGGCGCAGATTCATCGCCGGGAGCAAGCTCTGCCCACCCGCCAACACCCTGGCCCTTTCGCCATGCGTGGCCAGCAATTCTAGCGCATTTGCGACGCTGGTCGCGCGGGCGTAATCGAAAGCCGAGGCTTTCATTTTGGGCGTGACCTCCCCGGCCAACTATCGGCATTTTCACGGGATTAGACGGCTGGGATTGGCAAAGGTCAAGTTTGTTATCGAGTGACTAACTTGAGTTTGCGCTTGTTTTCGCGCGACGAACCACGCACGTTCTGTGCAAACGAAAAGCCAGCCTTTGGGGAAGAGCAGATCATGAAGCTTGGCTTCTTTACGATGCCCATCCATCCCATCGACAAGGATTGGCGGCGTTCGCTCAAGGAGGACCGCGAGGCTTTCCTGCTGGCCGATGAACTCGGATACACCGAGGGGTATGTCGGCGAGCACACCACCGACAGAGCCGAGAACATCACGTCCTGCATCGCTTTCATCGCATGGCTTGCTGCGGCAACCAGGCAGATCAAGCTTGGCACCGGCACGGTCAACATGCCTAACGCGCATCCGGCAGCGATTGCAGCCTCGATCGCGATGCTTGATCACATGCTCGACGGGCGTCTGATCTTCGGCATCAGCCCGGGAGGCCTGCTATCGGACGCGGAAGTATTCGGCAACCTCGAATCGGACAGGAATGCCATGTTCCTGGAGGCGATCAATCAGGTGCTTCAGATCTGGGCCAGTGAGCCTCCCTACAATCTTCGAGGCAAATACTGGAACATATCGATTCAGAAGACTCTGATCGAGGATATCGGCCAAGGCTTCATCCCGCGCCCGCTGCAACAGCCGCACCCGCCTATCGTGGTAACGGCGGTGGCGCCGTTCTCGAAAGGCGTGACGGAAGCCGCAGCGCGCGGCTGGGATCCGATCTCGGCAAACTTCCTGATGCCGGCCTGGGTGAAAAGCCATTGGCCGAAATATGTCGAGGGTTGCGAACGTGCCGGACGTCCAGTGGATCCGGCGAATTGGCGCGTTGCCAAGAGTGTGTTCGTCGCCAAGGACGCAGCCACCGCAAAGGCCTATGCCACCAATCCTGACGGGCCGTATGTTTATTACTATCGCTCGCTGTTCACCAAGCTGAAGCGCGGTGGTCGTATCGAACTGTTCAAAACGCGTCGCGATCAACCCGATGACGAAGTAACGCTGGAATCGATCTGCGACAGGCTGATCATTCATGGCACGCCGGACAGCGTAGCAGATCAACTGCTGGCTTTTCAGGAAGAGACCGGGCCCTTCGGCACATTGCTTTATGCCGGCAAGGACTGGAAAGACCGCGAATTGGGACGTCAGTCCATGATCCTGATGGCCGAAAAGGTCATGCCGAGGATCAATGCCAGCGCGTCCAGCGGCTCCAAAGCCGCCGAATGATCTACGGAGGATTCTTGCCGTGGCACTGAGCGATCGCATTCCCTATCAGGCACAGGTCGACCGGCCGAGGCTGACGCTGCCCGGCGGCAAGAAGCTCGCGGTATGGATCGTCCTCAATGTCGAGGAGTGGCGGATCGAGAACGCGATGCCTCGCACGGTGCTGAGCCCACCGATGGGCCAGCCGCTGTTGCCCGATGTACCGAACTGGTCCTGGCATGAATACGGCATGCGCGCTGGCTTCTGGCGGCAGTTCAAGGCGCTGACCGACCGCAGAATGCCGGTGACATTGGCGCTCAACGCCAACGTCTGCAACACCTACCCACGCGTCGCCTCCGCTGCGCTCGAAGCCGGATTCGAATTCATGGGCCATGGCTTCGTGCAGGGCCCGATGCACAAGGTCGAAAATCAGGCCGATGCCATCAAACGATCAGTCGAGATAATTTCGAAGTTTGCCGGGAAGCCTCCCCGCTCATGGGAAAGCCCCGGCCTCACGGAGACCGAGGAAACACTCGATCTGCTGCGCCTCAATGGCATCGAGTATGTCGCGGACTGGGTCATCGACGATCTGCCGCAGGATATCGCCACGCCTCACGGCACCATCACAACGATCCCCTACTCGGTCGAAACCAACGACATCGTCATCCATGCGCTGCAGCATCTGCCTTCAGAGCAATTCCTGAAACGCTGCATGGACCAGTTCGACCGGCTGTATCTCGAGGGCGCATCGAATGCGCGGATCATGGCGATATCGATTCACCCCTATATTACAGGCGTGCCGCACCGCATCAGGTATCTGGAGGCACTGCTTGACTATGTCCTCGGTCACGACGGCGTGGCGCTGATGACCGCGAGTGAGATCGGTGACTGGTACGGCGCGGAGATGGCAAAGAGCTAGTTTTGCCGGCCCATCGCACGACCGCGAGCTTTAGAGGCAGTTCGGCGGTCCGCTCACGAGGACTTATTTCCATCTCCGGCAAGAAACCGGCCGAAGCTGCCGCGCGCAAACAGCAAGGGTTCCTGCCGATTGTAGGCGTAGGATTCGACGGCGCCGAGGAAGATGATGTGGTCGCCGCCGTAGTACCGATTGGCCGCGCGGCATTGGAAATTCGCAACGCTGTCGGTCAACACCGGCGCGTTGCCAAGCCCCGGTGTCCAGCTCACACCGGCGAACTTGTCCTCCGACGATTTTGCAAACCGCGACGCCAGCGCCTGCTGGGATGCACCGAGAACATTGACCGTGAAATGGCTGGCGTTCTGGAAGATCGTAAGTCCTTGCGAAAACATCCCCAGACTCCACAACACCAGCGGCGGATTGAGCGAGACCGAAGCAAAGGAGTTGCAGGTCACGCCATATGGCCTTCCATCCGCGGCCATCGCGGTGACGATGGTGACGCCCGTGGCGAACGTTCCAAGCGCATTGCGAAAATCGCGTGGGTCGATCGCCGAGTTGTCGCTGGCAAGTTCATTGGCGGGATCGGCGGGATGTTTGGGTGAGTCGGACATCCGCCAGGCCTCAGAGCGTCAGATTCTCGGACGGCAGGCCAAGCGCTACCCGTCCATAATTGGTTCCTGCCGCATCGAAATTGAATGCGAGGTGCGAATTCACCGCGTGAGCATCGCGGAACTGCCGCTGCAGCGCGCCTGACGTGAACAGGCTGCGCGCGCCGCTTGCCGCAAACAGCAGCGAGACCGCTTCGGTGCAGAGGTTCACCGCGAAGGCGCCATCCCGCCGCAGCCTCGTCTTGCCCGCCAGATCGGGGATATAGCTCCGCCTCGCCTCCGCCATCGCATCGATGCAGTTCGTGCGCATGACGAGACGGGCCGCGTCGATCTTGGCGGATGCTTCGGCGATCTTGATTTGGGTCGTCTGCAAATCGCTGAGCTTGGCTCGGTTGTAAGTCGACGCCCGATGCCGTGCGAGTTCGACATAGTCATTCAGACAGGCCTGGGCATTGCCCAAACCGACACCCGACAACACGTAAGGAAAGAGAGAGAAGACCGGTAGCGCATACAGCGCGTTTGGATTGACGACACTTCCCGGCGTCGGCCCGCCAGTGAGATCGCTGACTGCGACCGTCATCTTCTCCGCAACGAAGGCATCCTCGACCCATACGTCGTTCGACCCGGTACCGCCTAAGCCCGTCGCGTTCCAGGTGTCATTGATCTTGTACTGGTTCCTGTTGAGCAGGAATATCCGATATTCGATGCCATCAGCCTCATCGTCCGAAGACACCACACCCGAAAGCATGTTCCAGTCGCAAGACTCGACGCCCGACGAGAACGGCCAATGACCACGCAGGACGTATCCGCCATCGACCTTTTGGGCGCGGCCGGCTGGAAAGATGAAGGACGACGCGATTAGCGCATCGGCATTCCTTTGCCAGACCGCGTCCTGCGCCTGCCGGTCAAACATGCCAAGCATCCAATGATGGCTCGCAAGATTGGCAAAATTCCATGCGACGGAAGCATCCGCCTGCCCCAGTGCATCGGCGCAATCGACCAGGGCGACATAGTCAAGCTCGGCACCTCCGACGCGTTTGGGCTGCACGACTCGGAATAGGCCTGCATCATGCAAATCGCGCTCGGTCTCCGGTGGCAAGCGCCGGAGTTCTTCCGTTTTTGAAGCACGATCGCGCAGCTCTGGAATCAGGGCCTTGGCTCGCGCGACCATGGCGGCATAGCCGGCCGTACCCGGTGCTCCGGGCGAACCTGCATCCGGCCTGCCGCTGTGTTCCGCCATATGTTTCCTCGCCCGCCCCTTGCTTTTACGCCGCCCGAGCTCTGCTAGTCTACCGGCTGATCGCCAATGATCAAGGCGCGACGAGCATGGCTATTTCGCCATAAAGCACTACCCCCAAACGCCAAAAGGCCCGGTGGCTGATAAGCCACCGGGCTAATGATCGAGTGAAGCACGGAACAGCAGAGCCGCTATTTCATGTCTTTGCGCCAGTAAAGTGTATTCGGCCATGCCCAAGGGTGCGCCGGAATGAGACAGACGGTAGCCCGCGCGAATGAAATTGTTGGCTGAGGAAATATTATTCGTGGTGTCGGACACGATCGAGAACCACTCGTTCAGACGTGCACGCGCCTCCATGGCTCGCATCAAGCGTAGCTGAAGCCGATGTCGGCAATGCTTGCCCAGAACCCCGACGCGGCAAAAATAGCCCGCATTGATAGCGTGCGTCGACACAACGATGCCGGCGAAGCCGACGCCAGGGTATCCGCAATGCCATCGTCATCTCCGTCAACTTCGCGAAGTCGATACATTGCGCGCACCCGGTTGGAGTTCGTCGTTGGTATCCAGCTAGTCAGCAGATCATTTGCCGAGCGTGGCTCTGATGCCGAGCCACACGACACCGACGAATCCCGTTACGATCATCGTGACAACCGCCTTGAAGGTATAGCTCTGTGCCTGCTCGACGTTCCTTCGCCACCGCCGCAGGTGTTGAAAATCAGCGCGAAGCTCCCGTCGATCATCCTCGTCTATTCCAAACGACGTTAGTGTCGTCGCAACGGTCTTGAGAACCACCGCATCGATATCATCGTGACGAATCCTCTGCTGTTCGGCCAGCGTCTCAATGACCATGGCCCTGACGTCCGACGCCTGCATCCCCGTCATCGCTTGATAATCCGCGCCACGTTCTCGAAACGTCGCTTGGCGAAATAGACCTTCACGATGCCCATCCTCAAAAGCAGCATCCTTGATGAAGGAATAGAGCACCATAAAGGCGGGGTTTTGCTGCATGAAGACGTGGTTCACGTAGTCGGTCTCCTGCTGCGCGGCGGCTTCGTCCTCGGGCCCGACCGGCTCGAACCGCATCACTTCATCGGAGCCGGCAAAGATATCCATCAGCGACGGCATCAGGCCTTCGATGGTGTCAGCGACATCGGTCGAGACCGCGCGCGAGCAGCCGTCCTGCGCTGGCATATCCTTGGACATGTCGCCAAGATAATGGTCCATCGCATCGGCGCGCTCCTCCGCCAGCCGCGCGGCCGAGATCGCAGCCAGCGCATTGGCCTTTTCGGAGGCGAGCATCGCCTTGAGATCGGAAGTGGAGATTTTCGACATGAGCAAGAATCCCGCTCTTTTGAGGACTGATCGCGTGAACTGCGAACGCGAAGTGGAGAAGACAATCCGTGGGGATCGTAATGCCGTAACAGCCGCAGGTTGCGCCATCCCTGAGCCCCAAGTACAGTACGTCCAGACTTTGTCCACTAACCGGAAGCCTGGCGTTGTCACAAACCGGCACCGATCATGCGAGGGCGCCTTGAACGACAAACCAACGCTTCGCCGTCCCCTAGCATCGCTAGCTTTTCTGCTTGCGTTGATCTCCGGCGCGGCCGCGCCCGTCGTTGCACAGGAAATTGCGAAGACGATGCCAGATTCAGCGGAGAGATGGCATCCAAAGGACGGCGTTTACGCAACTCCCGGTGCAGACTTCAACGATCGATGCTCGAAATTTGACGGACTTGTTCTCGGTTTGAAGTTTGATGCACTTGTCCTCGAATTGTCGCACGGGTCTGTCTCGATCGGAGAGAACAAGTGCAACATTCTCACTCGGTCGGATTGGCGCCAAAATGAGATTCATTTGAAGATGAGTTGCAACGGGAAGACCGACGCGGAAGCCATGGATCTCCGAAGAATTGACGATAGGACGATTGTAATCCGTGGTCGACACGAGCTCATGGGAGCGAGTGCGCCCGTCCAGTATTGCAGCCAGGAGGCGCAACGGGCCTATCGCGAACAACGCGCCGCAAAGTGATGGCAGTAGCAACCGTTATAGAGCGTGATGCGGAGTCGCTTAAGTAAGGCCGGCCAGCGTGTCACGAGGCTCGACCAATCGTGCTCCGACACTAGGCCGATGTAGGGACGCCCTTCGGCTTGTGATCGAAGCCGATCTTGCTGCAGCCTCGTTACCGCGCCTTCTTGTCCCATTCGGCGCGTCGCACCAGGGCCCAGGCCCAATCTTCGGCACCGGGTTTGGACGGCTTGTCCGGAGATCCGAAGATCGGCCAATTGGGTGATGGTCGAAGGCTCGGACGGCGGCGCGCTCGCGACGCCCGGGCGGGGGGCGTTGGGAGTTGCGGCGTCGATGTGCGGCCGCCGTCCGATTCGAGAATTCAAAACAAAAAGCCCGCGGCGGATTTCTCCGCGCGGGCTTTGCAATTTTTGCGATGATGGCGTTATGCCGGTGATTTGCCCGACATGTCAAATCGTTTTCGAGTGGTCAACAAATTGCGGAAAATTCGACGGAACAGTTTCGAAAAGTTGAAACCGCTTTATCTGACCTTAGTGAAATGAAAAACCCGCGACCGTTTCCGGCGCGGGCATCTACGATATCGGCGATGGTGCCAATGTGCATCTGATTTGCCCGACACGTCAAGTGGCCCGAGCAAAACAGATTCAGAGAGGATGGCGACATCGAAACCAAATTGTTGGGCCGTGGATGGCGCAACCTGCGGCCCGGCAGAGCGCAAGGAGGCCGTCAGATGTTTTTCGTTGCTGCCGTGCTCGCAATTCTATCCGGCTTGTTCTACGCGGCGGGCCGTCATGAGATCGGCTCGCTGGGTGTCGCGATGTGCCAATACGGCAGTCCGTTCTGCGACAATCCACTGCTTGTGCTGGTGGCTGCAGGATTGGCTGCGTGCTGGGGCGCATTCGTCAGCGTGCGCTGAAGATCCTGCGGCTTTCGCGATGATACCGTTCTGCCGGTGATTTGCCCGACGAGTCAAACGGCGCTCCCTACTGTGGCGCCGGGTTCACCGGGTGAACGGGCCTTGGCACAGGCGGACTAGGCTCGACCTGCAGCTTCGGCTCGGTCGGGATGACATCCGCGCCGGCTGCGCGGGCAGCCTCGCCAGTGGTGCTGTAGTTGGCGATCACGGGGTGCTGCATTCTTGGCTTGTTCCATGGCCCATGGTCGACGATCAGCATACCGAGCACGCCGAAAATCGCGACCGCAATCGCAACCTTCAATGGCGCGCCGCCACGCCTGGTCAATTGATCCTCGGTCAATTCCCTCGTCATCGGAAAATCCATGTTGCTTTCCTCTGGCGGAGTCAAATCCCGGCGACGGCGAAAGTTCCGGATCGGCGAAGCAACCGAGGAGGTTCCGGGAACAAATGGCATAGCCGATGTATTGTCAGGGCGTCAGCCATTGTCGGCAATGCCGAGAACCCGAGTGAGTTGCATAACGTGAATATCGAAGAACCATCGCAGCCCGGCATGGCCGAACGCGCCATCGACACCGCGACCGATGTGTCACGCACGCTGACGGAAGTATCCACTGCGCTACAGGCCGCGGTCGGCCGTCTCAGCGACGCCATCACGGAGGCGCGGAAACCGGGAATGCCGCTCTCGACCATCAGCGCCATTACCCGCGAAGCGCCTCTGGCCAGTCTGTTCGTCGCCTTTCTGTTCGGTGTCGCGATCGGACGCCGTCGCTAACAGGCGTCTCAGAACTTACCCTTCGTCGAGTCCTTTGCAGCCGATATGACCCCGCCGGTGATCTGCCGCATATGTTCGCCGGCGTTGGTGAACTGGCTGCGCAGGAATTCGGACTGGATCCGCATCGCCTCCTGAAGGTCGGTCGCATGGACCAGCTTGCGGGCATGCTCGAATGCAGCCTTCATGTTCTGCTCAGTAAACGACAGCGCCTGTCTGGAAATCTCCGTACCCGCGCCGGGCATCGACGTCATGGATTTGCCGGCGGCGTCGAAGAACATGCCGAACGCCTTTTCCGCCTGATCGATGGTTTTCTCGGCCAGATCACGCAGCTCAGCCGGGACTTCGAGTTTCGGTTCAGTCATGGTCGCTTCTCCAGTGTCGCCCTTGGCAGGTTAGCACAATTCCCAACTGCGTCTGCGCCGTATTGACCGGCCTTCGGCCGGCATGGACTTCCGCGGCCAGCACCAGACCCCCGCCCGATCCCAGGAAACAGTCCGTAACCGTACGGACGAGACGTCCGATTCCAATGGTGGCAACAGTGTGGCATAGTGATTCGGGTTCGGTGGCGTTGCGTCTCTGGTTTTGAGTCTCTCTTGGGACATGGGGATACGATGCTACAAGCAATGCGACCGACGCCTACCTGCACACGTTTTCAAACCAGCATAGAAATGCCCTGCATGAAATGCGGCGCGCAGATGCGGCTGGCCACGATCGAGCCGCGCGACCAACACTACGACGTGTTGACCTACCGTTGCACGCCTTGCGACTCCGGCGAGAGCTTCCTCAAGGCGCGCTGACTACGAGCCGTCCACCACAGCCGTTCCGGCCGGCGTCAGCACAAGTCCCTCCTCGCGCGCTTCGACCAGACCGAGATCTGTCAATGTTCTGAGATCCTCGTCGCTGACCGGTGACAATTTCAGTCGGCGAGCCTGAATATCCCGCAACGTCCAGCGGAGACTGATCGCCTTCTCGAGGCTGAATTGAGCGAAAGGATTTTCTGCCATTCGCTTACCGACTAAAGGGCCATGGGGATCAGGATTATGCTCTCGGCGCCATCCGTAGCGCAGCTGATAATGCACATACCCCCGCCAGGTTCCCTGGCGCGGGACCAGCTTCGGAAAAAACAGGGCTGTCAGGTGAAAGACCTGGCGCGGCCGCTCTTTCTCAATAGCGATAGGGCTCGATGTCCAGCAGTGGGAAAGCGCTGAACACGCTCGGCGGATTGGTCGCGGTCGCCGCATGAAGATAGGATTTATTGAGCTCGGCAAAGCGGGTGACGCCGAGTAATCCCAGGCAGCGGATAACCTCATCTTCGAGAAGCTCCAGCATCCGCACGATGCCGGCCTCGCCCGCGGCCGCGAGCGCCCAGCATTGCAGCCGGCCGATCCCGACCAGATCGGCTCCGGAGGCGATTGCCTTCACGATATCGGTGCCGCGGCAGAACGAGCCATCGACCATGATCTTGGCGCGGCCGGCGACAGCGTCGACGATTTCCGGCAAGACATGCATCGCGCCGCGTCCATGGTCGAGCTGGCGGCCGCCGTGGTTCGACACATAGATCCAGTCCACGCCATGGTCGAGCGCAATCGCGGCGTCTTCCGCGGTGGCAATGCCCTTGATGACCAGCGGAATTTTATATTTGTCCTTGATCAGCTTCACGGTGCGCCATTCCAGCCCCTTCTGGAAGTCGCCGCCGGTAGCCCGGATCCGGCTTTCGCGGACATAGCGCTTGGCAATATCACGCTCGCGCCGGCTGTAGTGCGCCGTATCGACGGTCAGGCAGAAGGCGGCATATCCGTTGTCGATGGTGCGGCTGACGACATCTTCGACAAAGGCATCATCGCCGCGGACATAGAGCTGGTAAATACGCAACGCGTCGGGCGCGGCCTTGGCGGTCGCCTCCAGCCCCGGTTCGGACACTGAACTCAGCATGTGAGCGGCACCGAACTGCCCCGACCCGCGCGCGACGGCGGCGCCCGAATTGGGATCGAAAATCTCAAGCGCGCCGACCGGCGCAATCATGACAGGCAAACGCAGCCGGCGGCCGAATACCTCGGTCGAGGTGTCGACCTCAGCGACATTGCGCAGCACCCGCGGCCGGAATGCAATTTCGTCGAGCGCCATCCGGTTGCGGCGCATCGTGGTCTCCGTCTCGGAGGCGCCGACGATATAGTCCCATGCGTTCTGGTTCAGCCGGGCGCGGGCCTTTTGGATGAATTCGTGGAGATTCTGGAATTCCTCGCCGCTGGCGCCGAGTTCGACATTCCTTGCCGGACGCGTGGGGGTGCCGTCATTCATGCTGTTTCTCTCCCATCATCTTGGCTGCACCTTAGCGGCAGACAAACGGAAAAAGCTACCGCTTTGAACGGGTTAGGCGTCATGCAAAAAGCAGGGACGCCATTCGTTTGCGAGATGCGGTGATGCCGAGGTCAGCAATCTCAGGCCGTATTGCCCAGCTTCCCGAAAGCCCCTGCCTCGGCCAGGTCAGCGATACGTCGCTCATCATAGCCGAGCGTCTTTCGGAGCACTTCCCTGGTATGCTCTCCGAGCAGCGGCGCCGCCACCGGGTCGATGGTTGGCGTCAAGCTCATCTGCAGCGGCGTTTCAATATTGGGGACGGCGCCCGCGGTCGGATGCGGAATCCGGCTGAGACGATGGCGGTCGCGCACTTCGGGCGCGTTGAAGCCCTCCTCCACGGTGCGCAGATAGCCGACCGGTATGTTGGCCTTTTTCATCTTAGCCATCCAGTGCTCAAGGCTGTCGCTGGCAAAGACGCCGGCAATGATGGCGCGCAGCTTTTCCTTGTTGGCGGTTCGGTCTTTCCGGTGCGCGAACCGGGGATCGGTAACGAGGTCCGGCCGATCCAGCACATCCACCACAAGCCGGCGATACAGGCGGTCATTGGCGCAGGCCATGTACAGCGGCCCATCGGATGCCTGGTAGACACCGACGGTGGGCGAGCCGTTCGGCGAATTTCCGAAGCGGCCCGGATTCGCGCCGCTGATCAGATAGGCCATGCCGTAAAAACCGGTCATCGACACGGCGGTATCGATCAGCGCGACCTCGACCTGCTGGCCGCGCCCGATCCGGTCGCGGGCGATCAACGCCAACAGGATCGCGTTACATGCCGACATACCCGTCGCCATATCGACGATCGGCGGACCGGTTCGCACCGGCTCCCCGTCCGGAAACCCGTTCAGCGACATGAAGCCGCTTTCGGCCTGCGTGATCGGATCGAAGCCCGGACGCAAGGCGAACTCGCCCTTGCGGCCATAGGCGGAAATCGAGCAATAGATCAGCCGAGGATTGGTCGGCGCGACGGAAGCATAGTCGAGACCGAACTTCTTCATCACGCCGCCAGAGAAATTCTCTACGACGACATCCGCTTTCGCGATGAGTTCGCGGGCGACTTCGAGCGCCGCCGGATTGTTGAAATCGAGCGCGATGCCGCGCTTGTTGCGATTGAGGCTGAGAAAAGCCGCGCTCTCGCCGCCGATTTCGGCGTGCTCATAGTGCCGGGTATCGTCGCCCCCGTCGGGGTTTTCGATCTTGATCACTTCGGCGCCGAAATCGGCCAGCGTTTGCGTGCAGGCCGGACCGGCCACGACCCGGGTGAAATCGACAACCAATAGACCATCCAGGGCAGTCGGCTCTCCGTTGGCGCGCGGCGTTCGCTCCGGCAATTGCGGCTTGGCAGTCATTCCGGCGTTTCCCCTTGTTATTCTGCCTGGCGAAACAAAGGCTTTTCGCCGCGACTTCAAGGCTTTCTTACCGGAACCGGGCGGGCAACGCCAAACCCCGATTTTGCAGGGCCGGACCTTCCGCTGACATAGCTCTGAAGAAAGTGCACGAGCCCGCACTGCCCTCGCAGCCATGCTGCAAGTCTGGACAGGACCGTGATGATTGGTCCCAAAGGACCACCGCCCGGCCCCGGCTGGTCCAGGAGTCGAGCGGCGGCTTGGCGAGGAACGCGCCGCGAGCGGCGTTCGCCGCGTCGTTACCTCGGTTGGAAGCCAGTTTCCTATTCGGTAATCATCTCACCCGAGCCGCCAAGCTCAGCGGGAAAGTCCTTGAGCTTGGGCAACCCATCGCGCATCGGCAGCACTGTCTCGGCGTAGTTGACGTGCACGCCGGGCGTGAAGGGAAGTGTCGGTAGAGTTGCGGCGAAGACGTCGACCAGCCCGAGCGTCGGATGATTGGTCATCAGATGACCGCCGCACTCCGCGCAGTACTTGCGCTGACTCATTGGAGTCTTCTCGAAGGTCGCAACGTGCTGCGCCCCTGCCGTGATCCGTACCGCCTCCGGCTTCCAAAGGGTGAACGCGTTCACCGGCCCGCCGGACCACGAACGGCAGGAACGGCAATGGCAATACCCCATCCCCTCCGGCGCACCCGTGACCTGGACCTCGACCGCGCCGCAAAAACAGCTTCCAGTGTGTTTCATGATTCTTCCCTCTCCTTGCAGACAATTACGAAATGATCAGCTCAGTTTTCGCCAGGGGACCAACATCGAAACGCGCTTCCGGTAGCGGCGATACTCGTCGCCGAACATGTCAACGAGGTCGCGCTCCTCCAGCATGATGCCGATGAAGACGTAGGCCGTGGTTACCACGGCGAACAGCAGATGACCCGCGCTCATCGTAGGCGTCGCCCAGAAGGCGATGATGAAACCGAGATAGATCGGGTGCCGGACAAAGCGGTAGAAGAACGGCGTCCGGAAGACCGGCGGCGGCATCTCGCGCCCTGCGAGATTGTTGGCGACCTGGTGCAATCCGAACAGCTCGAAATGATTGATCAGGAAGGTGCTCGTGAACACGATCACCCAACCGACGAACGACAATGTCGCGATCACCACCGCCATGTCGGGCTCCTGGACGCTCCAGATCACGTCCGGCATTGGACGCCATTGCCAGAACAGCAACAACAGCGTCAGACTTGCACAAAGCACATAGGTGCTGCGCTCGACAGAGCTCGGAATAAACTGCGTCCACCAGTGTTTAAATGATTTACGCGCCATGACGCTATGTTGGATGGCAAATAACGCCATCAGCGCAAGATTGACGACAATTGCCTCGAACGCCCCCGATTTCGCGCCGCTATCGATCGCCTTCGGCACGGCGAAGCCCGATATGAACCCGATGGCGTACAGAATCGTGAACAGAAATGTGAGATAGGCCACACCTCCGAACAGAAATGCAGTGAATCTTAGCGCTCGATTGGCCGGCATCGCCGGGCGGATGGCTTGAGTTTCCGTCATGAAATTGGCTCCGCTACAGGCAATGGGATTGCAACTCCTGATTCTCTCAGGATGCCGCAAAATCGGCCACGAAAGTTTGCCTTACGCTTCAGCTCTTCATTAGACGGACTTGATTGTTTCTTTAGGAAGATGATGGGGCAAGTGAAATTCAACTTCGATAATCACATCCTGGACACTGATCGCCGCGAGTTGCGCCGTGGCAGCGATCTGGTTGCGATGCAGCCGCAGGTGTTCGACTTGCTGGTTCACCTGCTCAAGCACCGCGATCGCGTCGTCAGCCGGGATGATCTCATTGCGCTGGTGTGGGGTGGACGGATCGTCTCGGACTCCACGCTGGACAGCCGGATCAACGCTGCCCGCAACGCGATCGGCGACAATGGCAAGGATCAGAGGCTTATCCGCACCATTCCGCGCAAGGGGCTTCGCTTCGTCGGCGACGTCAAGAGCCCATGCGATGCGCGTTCCGCGGCGCCGGCAGAAGCAGAGCAACCACGTGCGGGGCTTGCGCTGCCGGACCGGCCGGCGATAGCCGTGCTGCCGTTCGACAATATGAGCGGCGATCGGGAGCAGGAGTATTTCTCCGACGGAATCAGCGAAGACATCATCACCGCGCTGTCAAAATTGCGCTGGTTCTTCGTGATCGCGCGCAATTCGTCATTCACTTACAAGGGCAAGCCGGTGCATATGAGGCAGGTCGCCGCCGAACTTGGCGTGCGCTATGTGGTCGAAGGCAGCGTGCGAAGAAGCGGCGATCGCGTCCGCATCACCGCGCAACTCAACGACACCGCGACTGGAAGTCACATCTGGGCGGAGCATTACGATCGCGAGCTGACGGATGTGTTCGCCGTGCAGGACGAAATCACCGACGCCATCGTCACCGCCATCGAGCCGCAGATCTATGCCGCAGAGAATTTTCGCAGCCGGCGCAAGCCCCCCAGCAGCGTGGATGCATGGGACCTGGTGATGCGGGCGCTGTCCCACCATTGGCGGGTGACGCGGCCTGACAGCCTCGCCGCACAGGCACTGTTGGAAAGAGCAATCGCGATCGATCCCAACTACGGCCAGGCGCTAGCCCTGTTCGCAACCAACCACATGTTCGGCGTGCATCTGGGCTGGAGGGATATTGCAACCGCGGCGCCCGTTGCGGAGCAAGCGGCATTGGCGGCGATTGCCGCCGACAGTGAGGATGCCTGGGCGCATACGGCCCTCGGCAGCGTGTATTTCTCTACGCGACGTCTCGACCATTCGCTGGCCGAGTTCGAGCTGGCCCTGCAGCTCAACCCGAACTTCTCGCTGGCGCAGGGATACTATGCCCTGGCGCTATCCTATACCGGGCGATGGATGGACGCCTATGCCGCGACGCAACGCGCGATCCGCCAGAGTCCTCGAGACCCCTCTTCCGCCATCTATTACGGTGTTGGGGCCTACGCCCAGTTCGTCGGAAGAAACTATGAGGAAGCGATTGCACTGGCCCGCGAGGCAACCCGTCAGCGCGGCGACCTCACCGGCGCCTACCGGGTCTTGACGGTCGCCGCCGGCATGACCGGCCAGATCGAACTCGCGCGCACCGCGCTTCAGGAATTGCGCCGGACCCAGCCGAATATTTCGCTCGCCTGGATCGCGACGCAGTTGCCCTGGAAGCACGAGGCCGATCGCGAGCATTATCTCGAAGGCTTTCGCCGCGCCGGACTGGAATGAGCTACGACGGCTGATCCTGAGTTACTGCTGCTTTTCCCAGAAGGACAGCAGACCCTGCGAGGCCGAGCCTCCGATCACGCAGGGAATGCCGACCGCCACCTGCCCCAGCGCCGCGGCCGAGACGCATCCGAGCGCGACCGCGCCGACGCCAACCTGACCCCAAAAGCTGAGGTCGCGACGGCTATCGGAGCCCTTGGTCTTGAGTTCGTCAACGGCGGCCAGCGCATCCTTGCGCAGCGTTGCGATCTGCACCGTGTCCGCCGCCTCGACGACTTCGCCGAGCGGCGCCTTGACCGCCGCCGGTTGCCTTGCAAGCTCGCTGCGGAGATATTCGCGCAAACTGGCATCGCGGATCGCATAGCTCGCGAGCGTATAGCGTGCCATGCTTCCGACAGTCAGCTTGTCGATTGTGTCGCGGCTCTTGCTCCATGGCAGCATCTGTACGATGCGCTGGATCGGTGCATGCGAGCCGGTCGCGAAATAGTAACCCCAGAGCGTATCCAGCAAATCCTGGTTGCCCGCAAACGTGAGCGTCGTGTTCAGCTTGCGCTCTTCCTTCGCGAAGGGATTCTTCGTAAAGGCTCCGCGCATCTTCTCCATCATGCCGGGCTTTACTTCTTCCAGCGGGATGTCGGTCAAGATCGGCAGCTTACCGGCCAGGTAACTGTCGATCATGACCCGCCGGCCCGGCATTCGTGGCGCGACCCGACGCAGCACGTTTCTCCAGTCGGGCAGCCCCGAATAAGCGATGGCGCGGACGATCACCCATTCGTCCTCCGGCCGGACCGGGAAGAAACTGGCAATGAGCTGCTCGGCCTTGGCCGGGTTAGAGCTGATCGCACCGGCGATAAAGCCGAGATAGATGCCGGCATTCTCCGGCTCCTTGAACGTCTGCGAGTGAAACAGCACGCGCACGGCTGCCGGGACATGGGCGTAGTCCGGCTTCGCCCGATAGTTATAGATCCATTGCTGGACGACCCCGAGCGAGGCGCGCGGATCGACCTCCGGCGCCTTCTCTGCGTGCGCGGGCTGGATCAGCATGAGCGCGGCGGCAATGAAGGCGGCATATCGCATGTGATGCTCCTGCGAGCGCAGACGCATGCAACGGTTCCGGCACATGCGTCCTGGGCGCGCTCTCGATGAGGAAGCATGAAGCGCGCATTGCGACAATTCTGAGAAAATCGACCTTAACAAAAGGCGTCGGAATTGTGGCGCGCCACGAAAAACTCGCCTGCAACTCACCTTATCCCAGACATTTTTTTGCCCCGCGAGGGCAATTCCATCTTAGCCGATCAATAGGAGCCCCGCGGGACGTGGGGATCAGAGCGATTAGACGCATCACGCAACACAACCGATCGTCCCGATCGGGGCTGGTCGCTTGTCGAATTGCCGGCGCGCTCGGATTGATTTTCGCGACACCTGTCGCCGCCGAAACCGCGCTGCCGTCGCAAGGATCGATCATCGTCGAAGGCAACCGCCGCGTCGATGCCGAGACCGTACGCTCTTACTTTAAAGCAACTCCCGACGGGCATTTCGACGACGCCGCGCGTGACGCTGCGTTGAAGGCGCTGATTGCAACGGGACTTTTCGAAAAGGTTTCAATTGAACGCGCCGGCGGGCGGCTTGTAGTGCACCTGTCTGAAGCGCCCGTGCTCGACCGCGTCGCATTCGAAGGCAACAAGAAGGTCAAGGACACCGACCTTGCCGCCGCCGTTGAATCCAAGGCGCGCGGCTCGCTGCAACGCGCCACCGTGCAGTCCGACGTCGGCCGTATCATCGAGGCTTACCGGCGTGCCGGCCGTTCCGAGGTCCGCGTCGATCCGCAGATCATCGACCGCGGCAATGGCCGGGTCGACCTCGTCTACGCCATAACGGAGGGCGCCAAGACTCCGGTGCGGCAGATCGATTTCACCGGCAACCAGGCTTTTGGCAAACGGCAGCTCAGCGCGGTGATCAAGACCTCCGCCACGCATATGCTGAGTTTCCTGACTGGCGGTAACGTCTACGATCCCGACCGTGTCGCGCAGGACCAGGAACAGCTGCGGCTTTACTACCGCAGCAAGGGTTATGCGGATGTCAGCATCCCCGCGGCAAAGGCCGAGTATGATCCGGTGGCAAAGGGCTTCACGCTGAACTTCGCGATCGATGAGGGTCCGCTTTATCACTTCCGGGAAGTCACCGTCACCTGCAACGTTCCCGGCATGGATTGCGACAGGCTTCGTGCTCTTCGCACCGCCCGCGCGGGCGCGGTATTCGACGGTAATGCCCTGGACAAGACCACCGAGCTTCTGGCCATCGAAATGGCAAAGCTCGGCTATCCCTTTGCCGAGGCGACCCCTCGCCTCACCCGTGATGCCGCGACGCAACGCATCGACGTTGCCTTCGTGATCGAACAGGGGCCTCGCGCCTATATCGAGCGGATCGAAATTCGCGGCAACACGCGCACCGGCGATTACGTGATCCGGCGCGAATTCGATATCGCGGAAGGCGATCCCTACAACAAGACGCTGATCGACCGGGCCGAGCGGCGCCTGAAGAATTTGAACTACTTCAAGACGGTGAAAATATCGAACCGGCCGGGCTCGGCGCCGGATCATGTCATCCTCGACGTCGAGGCGGTAGACCAGGCCACCGGCGATTTCAACATCGCCGGCGGTTACTCGACCGTCGATGGCGCGCTGGTCGAGATCAAACTGGGCGAGCGCAATTTCTACGGCACCGGCAAGAATCTGCAGTCCGTTTTCACTTACGGCCAGTATGCGCGCGGGATCAACCTGGCCGCGTCCGAACCCTATTTTCTCGGCACCAAGGTCGCGGCCGGGATCGAACTCTTCGGCCGCCAGACCGACGCCAACAGCTACCAATCCTACGGCAGCACCACCTACGGCGCGAGGCTGCAACTGGGCACGCCGATCACCGAGGAAATTGGCGTGCAATGGCGCTATGCGATCTACAATCAGAACATCACGCTAGCGCCGAACAGCTCCGGCCTGACGCCTTCGCTGGCCGTCCGGCAGGCAGCGGCCGCCGGTCCGACGTGGGTCTCCGCCCCCGGCAGTGTGATGACCTACAGCACGCTCGACAACACAAAGAGCCCGACCAGTGGAATCAGGTCGCAGCTCAGCCAGGATCTGGCGGGACTGGGCGGTGACGTGAAATTCCTGAAAACGACGGAAGACATACGCTACTACAAATCGATCAATAGCGACCTGGTCGGCATGGTGCGCGCCCAGGGCGGTTACGTCACCGGCTGGGGTGGCCAGCAGGTGCCGCTGATGAACAATTTCTTCGGCGGCCCGTCCATGGTGCGCGGCTTTGCGCCGAACGGATTCGGCCCGCGCGACCTGACGCCCGGCACCACGATGGATAATGTCGGCGGCAGCGCCTATTGGGCAACGACCGCCGAACTGCAGAGCGCGATCCCCGGCATACCCAACGAATATGGCCTCAGGGCCACGGCCTTCGTCGATGCCGGCAGCGTCTTCCGCTACAGCGGATCGACGGCGGGACTTCAGGTAGCCAACAAGAACGTCGTGCGCTCGTCGATCGGCGCAGGCCTGACCTGGGCTTCGCCGTTCGGCGCCTTGACCGTCGACTACGCCGTACCGCTGACCAAGGCCGCCTATGACGTGGTGCAGCCTCTGCGCTTCAGCGCTGGAGGGTTTTGACGGGAACTGGATGCTCCGTCGCGAACCCGTACAGCAGCGCCAGCCGGTCGAGGCACTCGCGGAATCGCTTTGAATAATAGTCTTTCCAGCGCCCGGTGTGGAGGCCTCTCCGCTGGCCGATCTGCTCCATGGTCAATCCGTGGACCAGAACGTCATGCACCAGCGCCGAACCATCCGCACCAAGCTCACGTTCGGCCCGGTTCAACCGCAGCACGGCCTTGCGCTGGCCCTCGGTGATCGGCTCACGCCGCTGCCCACCATCCACATAGTCCCGGGTCGGATCGACCGCCCGCGGTCCCTGCTCGGCCTTTTCCCAGTCGCCCTGGAAGGCGCGGCCCGCCTGAAATTGAGCCTCATCGATCTGACGATGGGAATGCAGGCGAGCGAGTGGATCGTTGCGGATCGAACGCAGGGCAACGATCTTTTCGCCTGGCTCCAGCGCCAGTGGATTATCGACTTCGACGGTCGCGACTTCGGCGTTGCGTAACAAGTCACGGGATCTGCGGTCATGCGCCTGGGCGGGATCGTACGGCTTTCGGCGTTTGGCTCTCGGCATCTGATTGACTCCTTAGAAATTCAGGCTTTGGAAGGTCTCTATTCGACCGGCGCATCAGATATCTCCTCGCCGAGCAATTCGGAAAGTACGTGCCGGCGGTCACAGGCCTCCGGCTCAAGTCCGATCAGCGCGCGCAGATGCGCGATCCGATGGCGGCGCGGCAGCCGCTTCAGTCTGCCGGCCACGCCTGTGGCATTAGCATTGACATCAGCATTCTTCATGCCGCCTCCAACCACCCGCAGCACAACGGAGCTCATCGCGCGTTCGGGCGGCACGACCGGATTTCGACTCAAATGAAAATGCGGCGTGCAGTAAGCCGAACCTAGGCGGCGCGGATGACCGCAGAAGGTAATGGCCTCGTTCTCTTCATCGCCGCCGTAGGGGTAGCGGCAGTCATCCCTCTCTAGTTCGATCACGGAGAGATGCCGTGGCTCGATCTCAATGCAGCGCAGCTTGAGCGGCTTGGCCTCCTTGAACAGCGGCACCGGCCAGACAAGCGTAGATGTCCTGGAATCGCTGGCACGAGGCTCTGCGATCTCGTGCAGGTCTGCCGGTTTGGCGGGCATCGACGGCTGCCGACGATCATCCGCCCCCAACCCCAGGCGCCGGGCGCGCCCGAGCGCAGCATTGCGAGAGTAGGACGTATTGAATCGTGAGTTGATCGCCTGTGCGGCCTCCGAAAAGCTCAAGCCTTTGGCAATAAATTCCCGCAGCGCGTCCGAGTGCTCGGGCGCCCAGTTCGACAGTTCCATTTTGTTGTCCTTGCTCTTGTCCAACGCCGCCCGACGCCGGCCACTAATTTCTGATATTCCGAAGTTAAGGTCAAGCTTGATTTCGGATAATCGTAACTGCTATGATTTCCGAAATTCGGAAGGATTCGACCATGCTGGACATCAGATTGATCGAGCGGGGCCTGGAAAAGCCGGGCAAGACCAAGGGCGGGCTGGCGGCCGCGATGGGCGTTCGCCCTGGTGCCGTCTCCGAGATCCTGTCAGGGATACGCCTGATCAAGGCGTCCGAAATCGCGCCGATCATCGAATACCTCGAACTGAACTCGGTGCCGATCATGGGCCGGGTCGGCGCCGGCGCCTCGATTGAGCCGGAACACGAACAGGTGCCGCCGGAAGGCCTCGGCGAGGTCGAGTTGCCTTTTCCGATCGCCGAAGAGACCATCGCCTTCGAAGTGGCCGGCGATTCCATGCTGCCCAAATACGAGAATGGCGATATTATCGTGGTCTATCGCGAACAGCGCCACCCGTTGTCGAGCTTCTACGGCGAGGAAGCCGCCGTTCGCCTGAAGACAGGCGAACGCTATCTGAAGACGATCGAGCGCGGAAAATCTCCGACCTCGGTCAACCTCACCAGCTTCAATGCCAAGCCGATCACGGGCGTGAAGCTGGAATGGATTGGTGAGATCTGCGTCACGCTGCCCAGGGGCCAGATCGAACGGTTGCGTAACAAGGCAGCCGCCCGGGCACGCAAGGCGGCAAGGACGACGGGTGGCCGTACGCCGGAAAAATAAGGCCCGCGGCTTGTGATTGCCGAATCAACCGATTTTGCTATGGCCGCGGTCGCCCCCCGCTCCATGCCAATTTCCGTATTTCCGAATTTTTACTTGACATATTTCTGATTTTCCGAACTACTCGATACCGACTTCAGTGCACGGGATGGGGAGCCGGATCGCCAGCATGCAGTATTTCGTCGTGATGATCGACTACGGCCGGCGCGGCCGCGAGGCCATCGTCGATCCGGAAATTACCAGGCGCGAGGTCATTTCCCGGGTCGCATCGGGTGAGTACAGGAATATCAGCTTCATTCATGAAATCGCTGATTGCTCGGTCGAGGATATCACTGCCGAGATTCTCAGCGAGGCGTCCCTGCCCGACATCGCTACGACCGGCGCCGATCTTCAAGCCAGCCATTTCGATCATCTCCGCGACTTGCGCAAGCATGAGCGCGCGTGAGCTTCGCTATTCCGTCAAAACATTGTGATCGATTGAGCCGCTTCAATCACCGACGGTTTGCTTAAATATTCTTCACGCAAAGTCTATTCCGACGGTGCGGACAGTCGCGCTATTGTCGTGATTCGATTCCTCCGACTTGCAAAGTTCTTGATTCACAATGTCTCCGTCAATGAAGACTGAGCTCGCTGCGCGCGACGGCGATCTCCGACTCTGTCTGCTGCTTGGTATCGCGGCCTGGTTTCTCTTTCTGGATCACGTTCCCCATAATGCGGTCAGCCTGCTGACCATGCGCAATTTCGGCTTCAGCGGCGCGACCGATCTATTCGTGTTCGTCGGCGGCTATACTGCCGCAGTTCTCTATGGAAGGATGATGCTGGAGCGCAGCTTCGTCGTGACGGCTACCCGCATCTTCAAGCGGCTGTGGCAGCTCTATGCCGCCTATATCGTCCTGTTCGTGATCTATATCGATCTGATCGGATATGTCGCGCGCAAGTCCCGGGCATCCGAGCTCATTGGCGATTTCAACGTCACGGGAATCGTCGACCATACGATCCGGACGCTGATTCACGGCCTGCTGCTTCAGGCCAAACCGCTCAACCTCGATGTGCTGCAACTGTTCATCGTGCTGATGGCGATCTTCCCGCTCGTTCTGTTCGGCATGGTCCGCCGGCCACACGTTACGATGGCGGGGTCGATCGGCCTCTACGTCGCAGCCCGCCAGTTCGACTGGAATCTGTCTTCGTTTCCGGATGGCAAGTGGTATCTTAACCCGTTCTGCTGGCAACTCCTGTTTGTGCTCGGCGCCTGGTTTGCCCTGAGCGGCGCGAATCAAATGCGCACCCTGCGTACGCTTCAGGAGCTTGCGATCCTGCGAACCGCTGCGTGGCTGTACCTGCTCTTTGCGTTAGTGGTAACGGTGACGGCCAAATTTCCCCAGGCCGGCATTGTCCCGGACCTGCTGCGCGAGGTCCTTTTATCGAAGGATAAGGAAACTCTCGCCCTGCACAGGGTGCTCCACTTCCTCGCGCTGGCTTTTCTCTTTGCCTACATCGTGCCGCGGGACTGGTCCGGATTCCGATATCCGGCGTTGCAGCCGATCATCACATGCGGCCAGGAATGGCTAGCGGTGTTTTGCGCCGGTGTGTTTCTTTCGTTTGCCGGGCACCTCGTCCTGATCACGGGCCCGGACTCGCTCGTCATGCACGTCCTGGTGAGCTTCGCCGGGATTTCGATCATGACGGGCGTGGCCTACTATGTGTCGTGGTCCAGACGACAGGACCAAAAGCCGGCATTTCGAGCTCAGGCAATGACGCGACTATCGGAGGAAGGCCGGTTCGCGAAGTAACTCGCGCCGGCTTGCTTCTGCCCTCCCGGCCCTCAATCCACCGGGAATGCCGCCTTCAACCGCGTCTCACTATCGCGCAGCATGGCTGCATCGAGCCTTCCCTCGGCCGACGCCGCCATGGCGCAGGTGAAGATACGATAGAACTGCGTCCCGTCGAATGCGACCAGCAAGAGATCGACACCCGCGTTAAGCGCCTCGACCACCGCCATGCAGACATTGCTTTGATAGATCGCTCCCATCACGAGGTCGTCGGTTATGACGACGCCTTGATGGTTCCATTTCTTGCGAATAATGCCGTCGACGACCCGCTTGGAATGCGACGCCGCACGGTCCGGATCGACTGAGGTCAGCCTGACATGCCCGATCATCAGTTGCGCTTTCGAGGTGGCCAGCACCCTCCTGAACGGGATCCAGTCCGAAGCCTCGAGTTCGTCGAGAGGCGTATCTAGGTCGGCGCTGAAATGATGGGTATCGGCTCGTACGCGGCCAAGCCCCGGAAAATGCTTGACCGTCGCTCCAACCCCGGACGCCTCGAGACCGCTCACATAGGCTTGCGCGATATTGGCGACGATCGCCGGATCGTCGGAAATCGCGCGTCGGCCGATCAGCGTGTTGAAGTCTAATCGGTTGCGCTTCGGTTCGGGCCGCAAATCCAGCACCGGTGCGAAGTTGAGGTTGACGCCGAGCGCCGCCAGCTCCTGCCCGTGAATACGCCCGAACGCCTCCGCCTTCTCCGCGCGAACTTCCGGCGTCAGGTCCGCAAGCGTCGATAGCGCCGGCAACCTGGTCAGGGGCGGCGCCAGATGCGATACGATGCCGCCTTCCTGGTCGGCCGCGACGATCAGGGGCGGCAGGCTGGCAGCACGCCGCTTCTCTTGCAGCGCCGAGATCTCTTCTTTCAGCCGCGCCGCCGTAGATCCCATGACGTTGCGCCTGCTGACGTAGACGCCGGCGATCAGCCCCTTCTCGGCAAGTAACGCCACCTCGGGAAATGACGAGTATCCAACGATAAAATGCCGCCCAAGGCTTCTCGTCTGCCCGGCATCGGATTGCAGAACGCGCTGCTTGCTCCATTCAAACGAAGCATGCGCGCCGAGCATCGACGGCGATGGAAGGCACCACAGCAGAATGAGCGCCTTCCCCGCGACGCCCCTCCTCCAGTAACCGCTGCGGATAAGGATGAGAGCAACCACGACACTCGCCGTGGCCAGAACGATATTTCCGGGTCCCCGCAGCGAAACCAGATAGGGATCGTTCTTGTTGGCTGCAGCGAAAACGACGACGGCTCCGGCGAACCAGAGCAGGATGAGGCCGATACGTTTGAGAATTTTCTTGAGAATGGATGGCAGCTTGCGCGAGAAGGTCGAAGGAGACCATTGCCCGTATCAAACTTGTCTCGCCGACGCGAGCGCATAACCGTGCCTGCACGGAAACTGCAAAAAAATCCTGAACTCTTGCAGAAGGCGCTCCAAGCAATTGCACAACAGCGCCGGATAGTTCGTCCTGCAAACGGGGGCGATCATCGAATGCCTGTTCCGACAAGACTAGCGAACGACGGCTGGTGGTTATGCGAGCGTCCCGCGCCCGCACCGGTTTGCAATTTTCCCATCCAGGCAGGTAGCGCAATAATGACTGATTTCACCACGCCGGCATCCAATGCTAGCTCGGTTCAGGAAGGCACCCTTCCCATCAAAGCAGCAATTGTTCTCGCGCTGGCTGCGCTGGCCGACTGGCTGTTCTACGGGCACGGCATTGGAATATCGGCCGCTATCTTTGCGGTCGCCGTAGCCTGCGGCTCGCTGCTCGCCAACCTCGCAACTCTGAACCGAAAGCAGGTGCTGCTGGCCGGCGCCCTCCTGCTGGCCGCCCTTGTCCCCGCCATCGAGGAATTCAATGTTGCGTCTCTGACGTTCATGGTACTGGCCCTCGGCATAGGCCTGCTGCTGACGACAAATCGCGACCGATCTCGTCTCGGCGAGCGAACAGCAGCGTTATGCGAGCTTTATCTGGTCGGCCCGTTCAGATTTTTCCGCGATGCCATCGCTGCGTTCAATCTGCCGGCACTGAAAACCGGCTTTGCCGTGTGGTTCATTCCCATAGTTTTCAGTGGCATCTTCGTGTTTCTGCTGGTGTCGGCCAATCCACTGCTCGAGAAGTGGATTAGCCTACTGAACCCCGGTAACACAGCTTCGTATCTGAGCCTCGGGCGCATACTGTTCTGGACTGCGGCGCTGTCGATCGTATGGCCCTTTATCCACGTCCGGTGGAGCGGCAAGCGGGAGATGCCGGCAGCTTTAGCTGAAGCGGCAGCCCTGGCGCAGGGGATACCATCGGGTCAAAGCGGCTTCTTCGGTATTGCGACGATCCTGCGCTCGCTGATCCTGTTCAACTTGCTGTTCGCCGTTCAGACTATCCTCGACGCGATCTATCTTTGGGGTCACGTGGCCCTACCTTCCGATATCAGCTACGCTTCATATGCGCATCGAGGCGCTTATCCGCTCATTGTCACGGCGCTTTTGGCGGCCGGCTTCGTCCTGGTCGCCATGAGGCCCGGTGGGCCGGCCGAGCAATCGAAAGTGATCCGGCCGCTGGTCTACCTTTGGGTGGCGCAAAACGTGCTGCTGGTGATGTCGTCGATCCTGCGCCTCGACCTCTACGTTCAAATCTATCTGCTGACCTGGTGGCGTGTCGCCGCTTTCATCTGGATGATCCTCGTCGCCATGGGCCTCGTCCTCATCGTCGCCCGCATCGTTTTGAACCGTTCGAATGATTGGCTGATCCGCGCCAATCTCATCACCTTGACGGCAACGCTCTACATCTGCTCCCTGATGAACTTTGCCGCTGTCATCGCTGACTACAATGTCAGCCATAGCCGCGAAGCCGGTGGCAAGGGAGTTTGGATCGATATGAACTATCTGTTGTCCCTCGGGCCGCAGGCGCTGCCGGCCGTCGACCGGGCCATTGCCCTTCGTGGCTTCGATCCGACCCTTGTTTCCCGTCGTGGTTGCCTTGTAGAACAGCACAAGAACGAAACGGCTTCCTGGCGTTCCTGGGGTCTTCGGAACTGGCGCCTCCAGCGCGCCCTGGATGCCCAACCAAAGAGTTTGACCACAGGCTAGTTCGACTGCAGGCCGATTGCGCCGGGAGAGACGTTTGACGCACCGCATTCTCATCGTTGACGACGACCTTCACATCCGCGAGGTCATCCGTGTCGCACTGAAGAAGGCAGGAATGGTCATCTTCGAGGCGCGCGACGGCAAGGAAGCGTTGACCCGCTTTGCCGCCGACAAGCCGGATCTGATCATTCTGGATATCGGCATGCCGGAATTCGACGGCCTGGACGTCTGCCGGGAAATTCGAAGATCCTCTGATGTGCCGATCCTGTTCCTCTCCGCACGCGACGACGAGATCGACCGCGTACTGGGCCTCGAGATCGGCGGCGACGATTATGTCACCAAGCCCTTCAGCCCGCGCGAGCTCGTCGCCCGCGTAAACGTCATCCTGCGCCGCATCGCTTCGCGCGGGCAGGATGCGAAAGCGTCTCAAGCCGCATTGTCGCAAGGCAGGCTGTCGGTCGATCCCGAACAGCATGTCGCCGAGTTTGCAGGCACCCCGCTTCGGCTGACTGCCATCGAATTCGGAATCTTGAGGGCATTCCTGACGCGGCCGACGCTCGTCTTCAGCCGCGAGCAGATCATGAGCGCGGCCTATCAGCTCAACATCCAGGTGTCGGATCGCACCATCGACAGCCACATCCGCAATATCCGCGCCAAGCTGTCGGCCGTGAATTGCGACAATGTCATCGAAACCATTCACGGCGTCGGCTTCAAGCTCGGACGATGCGAGCCGCAGGCATGACATCCCGCGCACGCGAGAAATGGCGACCGTCATTGGGACTGGTCATTTTCGCCATGCTCGCCTCCGTGGCGATGCTGCCGTTGGTCGGACTATTTTTCTTCCGCCTCTACGACAACCAGCTCATCCATCAAACCCAGGCCGAGCTGATCGCCCAAAGCCGCGTGCTGGCCGCCGTCTATGCGCGCGAGGTGGAAGCAAGGCTCGCGGCCGGAGCAACGCTCGGCGCTGAAATTCCGCCCGAGGCGCGCCCTGATCGGGAGGATCAGCTAACGCCGATCCGCCCCGCGCTCGACCTCGCCGCTGGCCGCGATCTGCTCCGGCGGCGGCCGAATGCCCTTCCGGCAAACGCACCCGCGTCGCCTGCCTATGTCGAGATCGGCACGCGGCTGATGCCGATCATCCTGGAAACGCAGAAGGTCACGCTGGCCGGCTTCCGCATCCTCGATCCCCGCGGTGTCGTGATAGCCGGCCGCGACGAGGTCGGCCAATCCCTCGCCCATATCGAGGAAGTAGCGACGGCGCTACGGGGACAATACCGGGCAGCCTTGCGAATTCGCAAACCCGACAAGCCTCCGCCTCCGATCTACTCGATCAGCCGCGGCGTCGGCGTGCATGTGTTTTCGGCGATGCCCGTCATCGTCAACAACCGCGTGGCAGGTGTCGTCTATACGTCGAGAACGCCGAGCAACATCTTCGACCACTTCTATCAGGAGCGCCGCAAGTTCATTCTGGCAGGCCTTACGGTCGTGCTGGCGACCATCGTCATCGGCCTGATTTTCTCCCGAACCATCACCCGCCCGATGCGCGAGCTCGTCGATCGCGCCAAGCGGATCGGCCGCGGCGATCGCGATGCATTCCAGCCGCTCGCCCATTACGGCACACGCGAGTTCGCCCAATTGTCCGACAGCTTTCTGGACATGGCCGAGCAATTGTCGCGGCGGTCGGACTACATCGCAACGTTTTCGTCGCACCTTACCCACGAGTTGAAGTCACCGCTGACGTCGATCAAGGGCGCCGCCGAACTCCTGCTCGATTCTCTGCAAAGCAAATCTGACACCCTGACACGGATGGAGCAGAAGAACTTCATATCGAACATTCTGGGTGACACCGGGCGTCTGGAAGCGATGACCCAACGCTTACGCGAACTGGCGCGCGCTGAGGCCGCGCCGCAGAACGAGCAAACCGAATTGTCGACGGTGGTCAGCGGGTTGAAGAGCCGGTTCCCGACGCGGGCGATCGAGGCAGCGGGCGACCTTGAGCGTTCGATCGGCATGTCCAGCGAAAAAGCTCTGATCGTGTTGTCGCACCTGACCGACAACGCGATCCGTCACAACGCGAAGAGCGTGCGGCTCGAAGCCGCTGCGGAAGAAGCCTCCATCAAGGTGACCGTCAGCAATGACGGCGACCCAATATCCGAGGCGAACCGGGAGAAGATCTTCGACGCCTTCTTCACCACGCGCCGCGACACCGGCGGCACGGGAATGGGGCTCTCGATCGTCCAGGCCATCATGACCAGCCACGGCGGATCGATCCGGCTTTTACCGTCCAACCACGGCGTTACGTTCGAGCTGCAGTTTCCGGCTGTCTAGCGCGCTGCTCAAACCCGCTCGATAATGATCGCCGGCGCCATGCCGCCGGCGGCGCACATCGTCACCAGCCCGCGCTTGAGATCGCGCCGCTCCAGTTCGTCGAGCACGGTACCGATCAGGATCGAGCCCGTCGCACCGATGGGATGGCCGAGCGCGATCGAGCCGCCATTGACGTTGACCTTCTCGCGGTCGAGCTTGAGGTGCCGAATGAACTTTTCGGCGACGACGGCAAAGGCTTCGTTGATCTCGAACAGGTCGATATCGTCGAGCGTGAGGCCTGCCTTGGCCAATACCTTGCGGGCGGCGGGCACCGGCGCGTTCAGCATCAGGGTCGGGGAATCTCCCATATTCGCCATCGCGACGACGCGGGCACGCGGCTTCAGGCCGTGAGCCTTTGCGTAGCTCGGCGACGCCAACAGGATGGCCGCCGAGCCGTCAACGACGCCGGAGGAATTGCCGGCATGATGCACAAAGTTGATGTCGAGATCGGGATATTTATCCAGGATAAGCTTGCGGTAGGTCGTGCCCTTGTCGTCGAGCGGATAGTCCGCCACCGCCGGAAAGGCAGGCTTCAACCCGGCCAGCCCCTCGAGCGTGGTTTGCGGCCGCGGATATTCTTCACGATCGAGCGCCAGGCTGCCGTCTTCGCGGTAGACCGGCACGAGGCTCTTGTCGAAATGACCGCCCTTGATCGCAGCAGCCGCCCGCTTCTGGCTTTCGAGACCTAGCTCATCGACGTCCTGTCGCGTGATACCCTCCAGCGTCGCCACCGCGTCTGCGCAGACGCCCTGATGCGACTGCGGATGCCGGGCGCGCAGACGAAGATTGCCGTTATCCATCATGAACGGGCCCTCGCCGCGGCGGCCTTCCATTGACATCATTTCGGTGCCGCCGGCGATCACGAGATCCTCCGAGCCCGACATGATCGAGTTCGCCGCCATGTTGACGCTGGTGATGCCGGAGCCGCAGAACCGGTCCAGGGTCACCGCGCTGGCGCGGACGTCATAGCCGGCATCAAGCGCCGACATCCGGCCGAGATCGCCGCTCTGCTGGCCGCGCTGCGAGCTGGTACCCCAGACGATGTCGTCGACATCGGCGGTATTGATCCCGGTGCGATCGGCTAGCGCGCGCAACACTGTGGCGCCAAGCTGCTGCGGATGAATGCCCGAGAGGGCGCCCTTGCCGGCTTTGCCAATGCCTCGCGGCGTCCTGCATGCGTCAATGATCAGCGCGTCAACCATGGTGTTTTCCTTTTTGTTGCTTTGCTGCATTTGCCGCCGATCAAACTGCAAAGTCAATGTGGTCAGCGAATTCGTAGCCGGGATGAGCGAAGCGATATCCGGGACCTATCTAACGTCCTCCCGGATGTCGCTGCACTCATCCGGGCTACATCCATCATTTCCGTTCTCGCAGCGCCAGAATTTTCTCCGCGGCACGCAGATGCGGCTTGTCGATCATCTTGCCGTCGATCTTCACAACGCCCGAGGTCGGGTTGTCGTTGAACGCTTTGACGACCTTCTCCGACCAGGCGATTTCCTCGTCCGTCGGCATGAAGGCGGCATTGACGACGTCGACATGCCTGGGATGGATCACCGCCTTGGCAAGGAACCCGTCCTGCCGCGCAGCGATCGACTCTTCCCGCAGCGCGTCGAGGTCGTTGATATCGGTCGCGATGGTGTCGATGGCAACAACGCCGGCCGCGGCCGCACTGATCAGGCAGAGGTCGCGCGCTAGCAGGAATGGTCCGTGAAAGCGGCCGGCGGTCCGGTTTCGCGACGCGCCGAGCGAGGCCGCAAGATCCTCGGCGCCCCACATCATGCCCCACAGCCGCGGGCTCATGTTTTCGAAATCGAGCAGCTTGAGGACTGCCCTCGCCGTTTCCGTCGCTACGGTGACGATTCGCGTCGTGCCATGTTCGATCCCGGCCGTCGCCTCGAAAGCGTCTAGATAGAGCGAAAGCCGATTGACGTCGGCAGCTCCAGCGCATTTCGGCAGCACGATGCCGTCAGGCCGGCCCGGCATGACGGCCGCGAGATCGCCAAGCGTCATCCCGGTATCGAGCGCGTTGACGCGGACGTACATCTTCTGGTCCGGCTTCCGCGCGTCGAGCATTTCGCGCACCGTCCGCCGCGCACCGACCTTCTCTTCCGGCGCAATCGAATCCTCGAGATCGAGGATCAGCCCGTCGGCTGCGGTCTTCTTCGCGCTTTCAAACTTGCGCTGACTGTCGCCGGGAACGAAAAGAAAAGAGCGCATGCGCTTATGCCTTTGGCTTGCAATGCATCAGACCGGTCCGGCGGCAGCTTGCCACCACCTCGCCGCGCTGATTGGTCATGGTGTGCTCGAACTCCACTATGCCCTGGTTCGGGCGCGACTTGCTCTCGCGTTTGGAAATGATCTTGGTGTGCGCCTTCAGCGTATCGCCGTGGAACACCGGCTTGGGAAACTTGACGTCGGTCATCCCGAGATTGCCGATCGTGGTGCCGAGCGTCGTGTCGTAGACGCTCATGCCGATCATGATGCCGAGCGTATAGATGCTGTTGAACAGTCGCTGGCCGAATTCGGTATTTTCGGCGAAATGCGCGTCGATATGCAGCGGCTGCGGGTTCATGGTCAACAGGCTGAACATCGTGTTGTCCATTTCGGTGACGGTGCGGCTGAACTCATGATGGAATTCACGGCCGACCTCGAACTCCTCAAAATACAAACCGGCCATCACCGCCCCCTGTAATTTGGCGTTCGCTTTTCGACGAACGCATTCAGCCCTTCCTGACAGTCCTCGGTCGTCGCGACAAGCGCAAAGCTCTCGGCAGCATTCTCGACCGAGCGGCGGAAATCGGCGTCGACCGCCCGCATGAAGGCATCACGCCCGATCTTCATCACGATCGGTGATTTGGCGGCGAGCTTTCGCGCGATTTCCCGCGCACGCTCAAGCGCCGTCCCCTTTGGCACGATTTCGCTCAAGAGACCCATGCGAAACGCCGTCGCAGCATCGAAAGGCTCGCCCAGAAACAGCGGACCGAACGCCTGATGCTTGCCGACCAGCCGCGGCAATTGGACGAAGTGAATGGCCGGGATCAGACCTACATCAATCTCGGGATAGCCAAAGGTACAGGCGCCGCCAGCAATGATCATGTCGCAGGAAATCGCAATCGTCATGCCCCCGGCGCGCACCGCGCCATCGACGGCGGCGATGGTCGGCTTGCCCATGCGATACTGCGTATCGTTGAGCGCGAAATACAGCCGCTCGAGGAACTTCTTGGTTTCGATCCCGGGTTTGCCACGGACGATATCCAGATCGAGCCCGGCGCAAAATACCTTGTGCGCGCTGCCGATGACGACGGCGCGCACCGCTTCGTCTTCTCTCGCTTTCGAAAGCGCCGCCAGCAGCGCATCGATCAGGTCCATGCTGAGCGCATTGACTGGCGGGCGGTCCAGCATGATCTCGGCAATATTGCTCGTGACGGAATAACGAACGAGATCGCTCATGCTTTGCCTCCCTTGGCCTGACGCACCGCGCCAGCCTTGACCAGATCGTCGATGGCGCCGCGCTCGAAACCGGCTTCGAGCAGCACCTCAACACTGTCATGGCCTATATCAGGTGCGGGGCACAAGTCATCCTCCGAGAAGCTTGCAATGCCCGGCGTCCGCGGTGAGTACACCGGCCCCACGCCCGGCGTATCCTGGCATACCGCAGCCCGCGTCGCCTCGACATGAACGTTGCGCAGCCATTCCCCGGGATCGAGAATCCGTTCAGCAATGAGATCGGCCGCATGCAGCCGCGATAGCCAGACATCCGTCGGCTGCGTCGCAAACACCTCCCGCAACTGCGGGATCAGCGCATCCACAGCATCCGCGCGCCGCGCAAAATCGGCAAACCGCGGATCGCTGGCGAGATCCTCGCGACCGATTGCCGAGCATAGCCGCTTGTATTGCGGCTCATTCACCAGCGTGACCATCATCCAGCCATCGGCCGTCTGATAGGCGCCCGCCGGAACGTTCAGCGCACGCGGCGCACCACCCTCCAGAATATGTTCGGCGACCTTGTGGCCGAGCAGTGCAGAGGTCGATTGGCAAAGATTGACGTCGATCCAGCGCCCGGTGCCGACGGTTGCGCGCGCGAACAACGTGGTCGCGATGGCCTGGAAGCCGTAGACGCCGGTGACGACGTCGGAGATCGTGGTGCCGGCCCGGTGTGGGGTGCCGTCGTTGCCGACATTGATCGATACAAAGCCGGAGAAGGCCTGTGCCACGGAATCAGAGCCGGGCCGTTTCGAATAAGGGCCACTCTGCCCAAACGCACTGACCGAGAGATAGATCAGCCCCGGATTGTCGCGCGACAATTCCTCGTAGCCAATGCCGAGCCGCGCGGCGACGCCCGGCCGAAAGCCTTCGATCAGCACGTCGCACTCGCTCGCTAGCCTTCGGGCGATGGCGACCCCGTCCTTGTGTTTCATGTCGAGGCAAAGGCTGCGTTTGCCGCGGTTATAGACCGCCGACAGCGTCGTATGGCTTCCATAGGTCGTGCCAAGAAACCGCGACCAGTCGCCCTCCGGCGGTTCGACCTTGATGACGTCGGCCCCGTACACGCCAAGCAGCATCGCGCAATAGGGCGAGGCGATGCCCTGCCCGAAATCCAGCACGCGCAGGCCGCGATACGGCGCCTCATGCGTCGGCGATAGCTTGCGTTCGATGGTCATCTCGTCCCCCCGGAGTCGGCCCGAAAGCTACAGCGCGAGATAGCGCTGACGAATGTTTTCGTTGGCTTTCAGCTCGTCGATCCCGGAGGTGTAGACGATCTGCCCCTTGTCGATAACCGTCGCGTGGCTCGCAAGGCCAAGGCAAAAATGCATGTTCTGTTCGGCGATCAGCACGGTAGCGCCGGTGCCGCGGAGTTGTCGCAGCAATTCGCCGATCCGCTGCACGATGATCGGCGCCAAGCCCTCGCTCGGCTCGTCCAGGAGCAGTAGAGCCGGATTGCCCATCAGCGTGCGCGCAATCGCCAGCATCTGCTGTTCGCCGCCGGACAGCCTTCCCGCGATCCGCTGACGCAGCGGCTCCAGCAGCGGAAATACGTCATAGATGCGCCGGATCGGCCATTCGTCCTCGCCGTTCGGTCCCTTCTTCGCTCCGATGACCAGATTGTCCTCAACGGTATGCTCCGGAAAGATCTGACGATCCTCGGGCACAAAACCGAGACCGGCTCGCGCGATGTGATGCGGCTTCAGCCCGGAAACAACTCGGCCTTGCAGGGTGACCGTACCGCGGCGGGCGGGAGCCAGACCCATGATCGCTTTCATCGTGGTCGACTTGCCCGCACCGTTGCGGCCGAGCAGCGCCATCGTCTCGCCCTGCCGCACAGACAGCCCGACGCCGAACAGGATCTGGCTGGTGCCGTAATAGACGTCGAGGTTCTCGACCTGCACCACCGGCTGCGCGCTCATACGGCGGTTCCGGCGTGATGTTCGGTGCCGAGATAGGCCTCGATCACGGCTTCGTTCCGCCGGATCGCATCCGGCGCGCCGGTTGCGAGAATGCGCCCGTAGCACAACACCACGATTTCGGGTGCGATCTTGAACACGATGTCCATGTCGTGCTCGATGAACACCACCGTGATCTTTTGCTTCTCCCAGAGCTCCCTCACCTTGTCGATCATCCGCCAGCGCTCTTCGGTGCCCATCCCGGCAGTGGGCTCGTCGAGCAGCAGCACCTTGGGATCGAGCACCAGCGCCAGCGCGATATCGAGGAGTTTTTGGTCGCCATGCGACAGCGTCGCCGCAGTTCGGTTTCGCTTGCTGGCCAGTCCCAACAGTTCCATCGCATGCTCTGCGCGGTCACGCGTCTCGGCCAAAGGAAAGCGACGGTGCAGGACGCCGGCTTTGCGCTGATCGGCGCCCACCGCTGCCAGCATCGTCTCCTGAACCGTCAGCGACGGAAAGATGCTCGCGACCTGGAACGCGCGGCCGATGCCGTGGCGCACGATCTCCGGCGGCGGACGCCCGGCCAGGTCGACGCCGTTGAGCAGGATCTGGCCAGCGTCAGGCGTCAGCGCGCCGGTGATCAGGTTGAAGAACGTGCTCTTGCCGGCGCCGTTGGGGCCGATCACGGCGGTGAGCGAACCGTCGGCAAAGTCGAGCGTGACATTGTCCGTCGCCTTGACGCCGCCAAACGATTTGGAAAGGGAGCGTATCTCCAGCATGGCTACTTCCCGCGACCATCGCGGCGTTGCGCGTACCATTCAACGACGAAATCCATCAGGCCCTTCCGCAAGCCAATCGCGAAGAACAGGATCACAATCCCCAGCACGAGCCCATGATATTCAGTCAGTCGGGTGACGGTGTCGTTGAGGATCAGGAGCAGCACGGTGCCGACCATCGGCCCAAGGAACGTGGTCACGCCGCCGAGCATGTTGATGAAGATGCCCTCGCCCGAAATGGTCCAATAGGCGAATTCCGGATAGGCCCCTGAGACGAACAGCGCCATGATGACCCCGCCGGTTGAGGCGAACAGCGCCGCGAGCACAAAGATCGTCAACTTGGCACGCCAGACATCGATGCCGATGAAGCTCGCACGCGTGGCGTTGTCGCGGATCATGCGCAACGTGTAGCCGAAGGGCGACTGCGCGATCTGATGCATCAGGAACAGTCCGATCACCAGCAACGCGCAGCTCGTGACGTAGAGATGCAGATGGTTCGATAGATCAATACCCCAAAACGGCGGCCGCGGGATGCCGCCGCGCAATCCCTGATCGCCGCCAGTCAGCGATACCCAGGACAGGATGGTCGAGTGGATCAGCATCTGGAACGCCAGCGTCACGAAGGCGAAATAGATTTCCTTCAGCCGCACACAGATGGCGCCAATGATGAGGGCTGTGACAAACGTGATCGCGAGCGTGGCAACGAAAGCCACCGGGACGGAAACGCCGGTCTTCTGCATCATCAAACCGAAGCCGTAGGCACCAAGGCCGAAGAACATGCCATGGCCAAACGAAGTCAGGCCGGTGTAACCGACCAGAAGATTGAGTGACGTCGCGAACAGCCCGTAGGCCGCGCAGCGGATCACGAAGTCGAGCAGAAATTTGCTGCTGAAGAGCATCGGCAACAGTGCAAGGATGACAAAGACCGCCAACGCAATCAGGACATCCCGATTGCGCCGCGTCTTTGCCTGGACGTGAGCGACTTCGAGTGCCTGCGCGCCCTGATCGGCCTGCAGCTCGGTCATGCGACCTCCTTGCCGAACAGCCCGGTCGGCCGCGATACAAGGACGATCACCATGAACAGGTACATCAGCCCTTCGGTAAACAGCGGGAAGCCGAGCGATCCGAAGGAACGGATCATGCCGATCAGCAGTGCCCCGATCAGCGCGCCCAGGATCGAGCCCATGCCGCCGATCACGGTAACGATGAAGGATTCGATCAGGACCGAAAATCCCATGCCCGGCGTCAGCGAACGCACTGGCGCGGCCAGCGCCCCGGCCAGGCCCGCCAGCATCCCGCCGAGCGCGAACACCCCGCCATAGATCAGGCCGGTGTTGATGCCGAGCGCGGACACCATGCCCGGATTATGCGCCGCCGCCCGGATCACCTTGCCAATTCTTGTGCGCGCCAATCCGAGCCCGAGCACCGCCGCAGCCGCCAGCGCGACACTGATCAGCAGCAGATAGTATGGCGGCACCACCCCGCCGGCGATGAATAGCGGTGCCACCTGGAACGCCACCGGCATGCCCATCGATTTGAATTCGGGGCCCCAGATCATCCGCACGACATCATCGAAGATCAGCACGAAGGCGTAGCAGACGAGAACCTGCATCAACACGTCGGCGCCATAGACGCGACTCATGAAACCGCGTTCGAATATCAGGCCAAGGATGGCCGTGCCGGCCGCGCCGCACAGCATCGCCAGCGCAAAGCTGCCGGTGAGCTGATAGGCCGTCATCGCGAAATAGGCGCCGAACATATAGAAGGCGCCGTGGCTAAAGTTGACGACCTTGAGCACACCGAAGATCAGCGTCAGCCCGACGGCGACGAGGAACAGCAACATGCCGATGATGAAGCCACTGGTGGTTTGCGTCACCAGACAGGCGGAACTGGCGAGACAGCCGGTAAGCGCATCGATATCCAAGGGAAGCATCCATTACGGCACGCCACAATGAACGGCGCGCGAGAAAAACTCCGCAACGAACGAAGGCGGCTCACGCCGCCTCCGTGATCGCCGATCGATCAGGTGTAACCCTTGCTCTTCTTCCACTCGGCTTCGAGTTCGAAGATCGTCTTCCAGTCGCCTGCCTGAACCTGCGGCACGTAGGGCTCCTGCGGGATCGTGGTCCCCCAGCCGATCGCATAGCCGACCAGCGTCTGGTCCTCGGCGCGCATGGTGACCGTGCCGTCGGCGCCGAAAGGAGACTTGATCTTCAGGCCGCGCAGTGCCTCTGCAATCTTCTTGCCGTCGGCCGAATTCGCCTTCTTCGAAGCTTCCGCTAACAGCATGATTGCAGTTGCGTTTTCCCACGACCAGTTGGTGGGATATTCGTTGTACTTCGCCTTGTAAGCGTCACCCCACGCGGCGTTCTCCGCGGTCGCGGGATAGGTCTTGATGTAGCGGTTACCGGAGTGAATGCCCTTCGGCAGGTTCTTCACCACGGTCAGCGCGGTGTAGTCGGCCATGTTGACGGCGAAAACTTCCATCTGGCTGAACAGCGCGTAGATGTTTGCCTGATCGATATAGGACGTCAGGTCGCCGCCCCAGAGGCAGGAGTACAGCGCCTGCGGCTTGGCCTGCAGGATTTTCGTCACCACCTCGGTGTAATCTGGCTGGAACAGCTTTGGCCAGGACTCGCTGATGATCTCGACATCAGGCGCAAAGCGCTTCAGATACGTCACGTATTCGCCGGTGGTGTCGCGGCCATAGGCATAATCGGGCGAGCAAGTGGCCCATTTCTTCAGGCCCTTGGCTTTCGCGATTGTCGCTGCGTAGCTGCCTCCGACGATCGAGTCGTGCACGCCCTGCCGCGCAGTGCGGAATGCGTTGGGGATGTGCTGTTTCGGATCGGCGGTGAGCGACGACGTTTCTGAATTGGTGTGAATGCAGAGCACGCCGAGATCGCGCGCCACTTCATGCACGGCGAACGCGCCCGACGACGCCTCCGCGTCGATCAGAATTTCGCATCCGTCGGTATTCACCAGTTCTCGCGCGACGCGGGCGGCTTCCTGCGGCTGCCCCTTGGAATCGCGGATCACCATTTCGATCTGTCGGCCGGCCAGACCGCCGGCAGCATTGACCTTCTCGACTTCCAGCGTCACGCCGTTGCGCGACGAGGTGCCAAGCTGCGCGACACGTCCGGAGAGAATGGTCGGCATGCCGACCTTGATGGTCTTGGATTGCGCGCGCGCCACCCAGGGCGCCGCGAATGTCACGGCACCGGCGCCCATCATCGCCAACGTCGCACGTCGGCTCACGCCCGGTTTGCGGGTTCTCGTCATTGCTTCCTCCCTTGTGGGTTTGCGTTCCCAAATCCCGGCCGGAGATCGTGTCGTCTCCGTATGACCCGAGAATTTCAGAGCAAAGGGGGTGACGTCAAGCCAAATATGAATTACGAGTCAGAATTCATATTTGGAGAAGCGCCCCCGGCAACCGGCCGTTCGAGCTGATAATGATCAATCTTTCGAGCTTCATCGCATTTCACGCCCGGCGGACGCCGGACCGCTGTGCGCTGAAATATCGCGGCGAGGATGTCTCCTATGCCGAATTCGACGACCGTATCCGCCGCGTCGGCGGATGGCTCGCGGCGCGCGGGATCAAGCCCGGCGACGTCGTTGCGGTGCTGATGAAGAACAGCACGGCGTTTCTCGAGCTGGTGTTCGCGACCAGCCATATCGGCGCGGTGTTTCTGCCGATCAATTATCGCCTGTCCGCCGACGAGGTCGGTTACATCGTGGGCAATTCCGGCGCGCGCATCCTGATTGCGGATGCGGAGCTTGCGGGCATCGCGGCCGGCGGCGTGCCGGTGATGCTGCTCGATGAAGCTGCGCAATCCAACGCAACGCATCTTGCGCCCGATATCGCCCCTGCCCCGATGCATGTGAAGCAGCCGCGCGACCTGATGCGGCTGATGTACACGTCAGGCACGACCGACCGCCCCAAGGGTGTGATGCTCACTTACGAAAATATGTACTGGAAGTCGGCCGACCAGACGCTCGTGCTGGGACTGAACGCGGACACGCGACTGCTGGTGGTCGGTCCGCTCTACCACGTCGGCGCGCTCGACCTGCCCGGCATTGCAGTGCTTTGGCATGGCGGCATGCTTTCCATCCACCGCAACTTCGAGCCCGAGCAGGCGCTCGCCGCCATCGACGCGGAGAAACTCAACGCCGCATGGTTTGCCCCGGTGATGACGACCGCGATCCTCACCTGCCCGACCCGCGACCGTTATAACGTCTCCAGCCTACGCTGGGCGATCGGCGGCGGCGAGAAGACACCAGAAGTTCGCATCCGCGCCTTCTCCGATTATTTCAAAAACGCCCGCTACATCGACGCCTATGGCCTGACGGAGACCTGCGGCGGCGACACCTTCATGGAAGCCGGCCGCGAGATCGAAAAGATCGGCTCGACCGGTCGCGCCATCGCCCATGTTGAGATCGAAATCCGCGACGATGCCGGCAACAGGCTGCCATCAGGCGCAAACGGCGAAATCTGCCTGCGCGGGCCGAAGGTCACGCAAGGCTACTGGAAAGATCCGGAGAAAACCGCCGCCGCCTTCTTCGGCGACTGGTTTCGTTCTGGCGACATTGGTTATCTCGACGAAGACGGCTTTCTTTATCTGACCGACCGCAAGAAGGACATGATCATCTCCGGCGGCGAGAACATCGCTTCGTCCGAAGTCGAGCGCGTCATCTATGAATTGCCGCAGGTGCGCGAAGTCGCCGTTGTCGGCATGCCGGACGATCGTTGGGGAGAAAAGCCGGTCGCAGTCGTCGTGCTCGGGGATGGCGCCATGCTGGAATTATCCGATCTCACAGATCATTGCCGGGCACGCCTCGCCGGCTTCAAGGTGCCGAAGCAACTCATCATCCGCGACAGCCTGCCGCGCAATCCTTCCGGCAAGGTTCTCAAGCGCGTACTGCGCGCCGAACTGGAATCCCACGCATGACGCAATCATCGCAAGCCACATCGGGCAAAGTGACAAAACTCAACCGTGTCGAGCGCAACGCCTGGACCAAGCGCAAGATATTCGACGCCGCCACCAAGATCGTCGGCAAGTATGGTTACGCCGAAGCTTCGGTCGCCCGCATCACAGAGGAAGCCGGCGTCGCGCAGGGCACGTTCTACAATCATTTCGAAAACCGTCAGGAACTGCTCGATCAATTGCTGCCGAAGATCGGCATCGACATGGTTCATTTCATTCGCGAGCGCACCGGCACTGCGCACGCCGCACGGCAGGAGATCGAGCGCTTCAGCGCCTTCTTCGACTTCATCCGCGAGGTGCCGGAGTTCTTGCGTATCCTCAACGAGGCCGAATATTTCGCACCGATCGGCTACCAGAAGCATCTCGACAATATCGCGACCGCCTATGTCCGCATTCTCCGGCGCGCCCGCCACGCCGGCGCGATCATCGACTACAGCGACGAGGAATTTGAAGCCATCGTTCACATGCTGATGGGTGCGCGCGGCTACTTGAGCCGCCGCTACTCCTATGTTGGCGGCAACGTCACGGCAGCGCCCGAGCACGTCCTCTCCGCCTATCAGAAACTGGTCACGCGCGGTCTGTTCGTACCAGAGAGGAAGAACGGCCATGACCGCTGAAGGCGTCGTCCTCGTTACCGGCGGCAGCCGTGGCATTGGCGCGGCAACCGCCACGCTCCTCGCCAAACAAGTCCAAAAGGTCGTTATTGTCGATATCGCGCCGGAGCCGTTGGCGGATACGCAAACGATCCTGTGGCCCGCGCCTTTCGATGTCGCAAGCGAAAGCGCCGTCGTCAGCGGCATCGCCGATATCGAGGCCGCGCACGGCCCGATCACCGGCCTCGTCAATGCCGCCGGCGTGTTCGGCAAGATGCACCGGATCGAACACGTGCGGATGGAGCAATGGGACCGCGAGGTCAATATCGACCTGCGCGGCACCTTTCTGGTCGCCCGCAGCGTCGGCGTGAAGATGGCCGAGCGCCGGCATGGCGCGATTGTCAATGTTGCCTCCGTTGCAGGCATGACGTCAGGCCCCATCCATGCCTATACCGCGGCGAAGGCCGGCGTCATCCAGATCACGCAGACGCTGGCCGCCGAATGGGGCCGCAGCGGCGTCCGCGTCAATGCGGTCTCGCCCGGCTTCACCCGCACCGTCGCGCTGGAAGCCGGCATCGCCTCGGGCGCGCTGAACAGGAAGTTACTCGAAAGCCCGACCGCGATGAACCGGCTGCTCGAGCCGATCGAGGTGGCACAGGCGATCGCGTGGCTGCTTTCGCCGATGAGCAGCGGCGTCACCGGAATCAACCTTCCCGTCGATGCCGGCTATATCGCCGGTACCACCTGGGCCGCCTATGGCGGCTTGCCGGAACCATCAGGCGCGTAAACGAGGACATCAGCATGAATATCGAGCTGCCGCGCAAGAAACTCGATCTGTCATCGGCCATCGCCGAGGGCGATATTCGTGTCCTGCTGATGGTCCTGGTGCACATGACCGGCGATGAACGGTGGCTTGAGCCGCCCTACAAGCCCAAGCGCGACGTCCGCCTGATTCCGGATCCGCATGCCGGCGTACCGGAGGAGATCCAGGCCGAGATTCGCGCGGCCGTGTTGAAGCTGTTCGCAAACGGCGAACCGAAGCCGGCCATCACCGACCCCGGCAATGAACTGATGCTGAAGATGATGCGCGCGACGCTGGGCGAGAACGTAACCCCGGAATACGCGCCATTGATGCGCGAGGAAATGGGATTCATTCCTCGGGAAGCGCGCTGGACCAAGCCGCCATCAAACGAGAAACTGGCCCAGCAGCATGTACTGATCGTCGGCGCCGGTGTCTGCGCGATTGCGCTCGGTGTCTCCCTGGGCCGACTCGGCATTCCCTACACCATCGTCGAGAAGAACGACGAACTCGGCGGCACCTGGTATGTCAATCGCTACCCCGGTTGCGGCGTCGATACGCCGAACCATTCCTATTCCTTTTCGTTCGGAAAAAGGAACCCATGGACGCGATATTTCGCCCAGCGCCAGGAATTGCTCGACTATCTCAAGAAAGTCGCACTCGAACACGATATCCGGAGCCATCTACGCCTCAACACCGAACTGACATCGTCGCGCTGGGACGAGAGCAAGCGACGCTGGATATCGACGCTGAAGAGCGCCAATGGCGAAGAGATATTTGAATCGGCCACGCTTGTCAGTGCCATCGGTCAGCTCAACGACCCCCACCCTGCCCACTTCAAGGGTGAGGAAGCTTTCAAGGGAGTGACGCTGCACTCCGCGCTGTGGTCCGACGACATCAATCTCGACGGCAAGCGCGTTGCCGTGATCGGCACCGGCGCCACCGCCATGCAATTGGTCCCGTCGATCGCGGACCGCGTCACCTCGGTCACCGTTTACCAGCGCACCGCGCAATGGGCGCGGCCGGTGGCGGGCTATTCCGATCCCATCACCGAGGGAGCGCGGTGGTTGCTCGCGCACCTGCCGTTTTATGTGCAGTGGTATCGCTTCAACATGTTCTGGCGCTATGGCGACGGCCTGTTGCCGTTCCTGCGCAAGGACCCGGAATGGCCGCATCCGGACCGCGCCGTCAACAAGGGCAACGACCGGCATCGCGAGGAACTGACCAATTTCATCCTCTCTGAATTGAAAGATCGTCCGGATCTGATCGAAAAATGCGTGCCGACCTATCCGCCCTACGGCAAGCGCATCCTGCTCGACAACAACTGGTTCAAGACGCTGACGAAGCCCAATGTCGAGCTGGTCACCGACACGATCGACCATTTCGCGACCGACGGCATTGTCGCTGCGGACGGCAAGCTGCGGCCCGCGGATATCATCGTCATCTCCACCGGCTTCAAGGTCACGGAGATGGCTGCTCGCCTCAACATCACAGGGCGCGATGGAAAAAATCTGAAGACGGCCTGGGCCAACGACAACCCGACCGCCTATCTCGGGCTCACCGTGCCGGACTTTCCAAATCTCTTCGTGATGCTCGGCCCCAATTCAGGTCCCGCACATGGCGGCAGCGTGATCTTCCAGTCGGAATGCCAGAGCCGCTACATCTCGGCCTGTCTCGTCGAAATGATCGAGCAAGACATCGCCGCAATCGACGTTCGGCAGGAAGCACACGATCGATACATCAGACAAGTAGATGCTGAGCATGAGCAATTGATTTGGACGCATCCCGGCATGACGACCTATTACCGCAACAAGCAGGGCCGGGTATTTTCGGCAATGCCATGGCGGTTCGTGGATTACTGGGCGATGACCCACGATCCCGATTTACGTGATTACCGCCACACAAAGGCCTGACATACCACGGGCGTGGGAACCCGGTGGACAGACAAACCTTGGTTTACTTGACACGTGCCTCTATCTGCCGCAGCATTTCCGCCACTGCACCTGCAGGAGTCACGGAGCGTGAGCTCCCCGCTTCGCAGGCATTGGCGCCCCGGTTACATGATCGAGACGACACGCAGAGAAAGCGGACACAGTCCGTTGGCCAACTCTTGGAGAGGAGCATGACGCCACCGGGTCAGCCGGTGACCTTGCTCAGCGCAAGGTCCAGGCGCGGTTGAGGTCATAAGCAGCTGCCAGCCTCATTGCGCCTTTCGACAAATCGAACATATCCGCAGGACTGGAGCGCCAAGGCCACGCGCTGCCGGATCCTGAGACAAATACTGGTGTCTACCAGAAATCCTTCGCCTATAACGAAGATGTAGGGCCCCGCGATGCTTGAATGCACCGGGGCCCATTCGTTTTTGCAGTCTCAACACCGCGTCGTGTAGTTCCATCCTCGACCCGGATCGGGAATACTGATTCGATCGAAGAGGGACACATCATGGGCAGGCCGCGCGTACGAATCTACACCGATTACAAAAGCCCCTACGCGTTCGTCGCCAACAAGCGGCTGTTCGAGCTCGAGGAAGCTTACGGCGTCGAATTGGAATGGCTGCCCTACACGCTGCGCATTCCTGAATTCATGGGAACAGTGGAAGAGCGCACGCCGCATTTCTGGCGCAAGGTACGCTACGCCTATATGGACGCGCGCCGTTACGCCAATGCGCAGGGCCTCGTCATGAAGGGGCCGCGGCGCATCTATGACGCCTTCTATTCCAGCGCCGGCATGTTGTTCGCGCAGCGCCACGGCCTGTTCCGGCCGTATCACGACACGGTATTCCGGCGGTTCTGGAGTCATGATCTCGAAATCGACGAGTTGTCGGCAATCTCGGGCGTGATCGCATCGATCGGCGGTTCGTCGGAACAATTCGAAGCTTACGTCCACGGCCCTGCGCGGGCCGAACACGACCGTATCATCGAAGAGGCAGAAGCGCTCGGCGTGTTCGGCGTGCCGACCATGGTCTTCAACAGTGAATTGTTCTGGGGCGGCGATCGCATCGACATGCTGATCGAGCGCATCCAAAATCCGGAATCGATCACAACGGCGCTGGGCAGTCGCCACCGGACGTGAAGCCACAAGCCTCGCATTCTTTTTGGCTAGTTTAGCCACCCACCAAATGCTGCCAGCACCCGGTGCGCTCCAGCACCGTCCGCAACGCGGTCCTGCTGTCCGCATCCAGCGCTGCAAACTTGTCGCGAAGCTGCTGCAGGCACTTCACCTGATATTTGAACGGCGCCAGCGCATAAGGCAGGCCCCAAACATTCATCTCCAGTCGCTCAACGCCTTTCGCGAAAGCCTCGGCGTTGGCGACCAGGAACGGCAGATAAAGTTCGCCAGCGATCTTCAGTAACGCCTCGGCCATGCCGGCAAGCGCCTGTTCACGCCGATACCACTCGCCCTCAACGCCCGAGGCATCGTCCAGGCGCCGCACCCAATGATCGGTGAACGGCGCCTTCGCGCGCATGATCCGCATCGGGGTCGGATCGGTCGCCATTTCGCTGAGCTGGCCGAACCAGGCGAAGTCGGCGAGCGAGGGCCTGCTGCCGAACAGATAATTAGTCATCCCGACATGGGGCTCGAACGCTGCCAGCATTCGCACGTAGCTCTCCTCAAGCAGCGGCTTGTTTTCCGCAGTCGCACCGAGAATGACCATGCGTGAAATCTGCCGCTGCCGGAACTGCTCGATTTCCTCCGCACTGCCGGTTTCGGCCTCCGAGACCGACCACTCCTCGCCCGCCCAGCGCGAGACATAGGCCTGGTCTTCCGGATCCCACCAGCGATAGAGAAACAGCGGCTTGACCGCCCATTCGTCGGCAAGGTCTTCCAGCAGATCGCATACAAAAGCGACCGCCTTGTCGTCGGGAATGATGGAGCGGTCCTTGTGACGGCTCTCGAGGTCATACGCCAGCGTCGTCGTCTCGCCGCGGTAGGTACCGTCTGGATATTGCAGCACCGGAATCAGATTGGGCCGCAAATGCTCGGTCGCCTTGCGCAGCGCCTTGGTCATGATGACCCAGTCGAAGGGAATTCGCCGGTAGCGCAGCAGCGCGCGCAGCTTGATGGCGTAGGGCGACGCGGTCGAGCCGATCAGCCGGTAGCGTCCCTTGGTCATGGCATTCCCTCATCTGCTGCCATAGCGCATTCGATTTTCACCCGCCAGACCCGCAATAACGCCTGCGATGCTCGCCTTGCCGAGCGGCAAAATGCAGCTATCCTGCCGAACAATGATCGGCCGCAGCGGGCCGGATAATTCCTCTCCGCGGAGAAACGCCATGAATCCTCCTGTCAGCTCACCCGCCGTCAAGGTCGTCAAATCGGTTCGCGAACAGGTGAGCGCGGAAGAATGGCAGGCGCGGGTCGACCTCGCGGCCTGCTACCGCCTCACCGCGATATACGGCATGACCGAGATGGTCGCCAACCACATCTCCTGCCGCGTGCCGGGGACGACCGACCAGTTCCTGATCAATCCCTACGGTATGCTCTACGAGGAAATCGACGCGTCCAGCCTGATCAAGGTCGACGTCGAGGGCAACACGCTGTTCAACGCCTCCGACTATGACGTCAACGTCGCGGGCTTCGTCATTCACAGCGCGATCCACATGGCCAAGCACGACATGGATTGCGTGGCGCATACGCACACGCCGGCCGGCATGGCGGTCTCGGCCATGGAATGCGGGCTATTACCGCTGGCGCAGACCTCGATGCGGTTTCTCCACATCGCCTATCACGACTTCGAAGGCATCGCCGATGATGTCGATGAGCGCGCGCGGCTGGTCAGGGATCTCGGTGACCACGAAGCCATGATCCTGCGCAACCACGGCCTGCTCGTCGTCGGCCGCACCGTGCCTGCGGCATTCAACGTGCTGTTCCGCCTCGAGCGCGCCTGCCAGGTGCAGGTCATGGCGTTGTCCTGCAACACCAAGCTGATCTACCCGCCGCAGAACGTGCTGGAAGAAACCTACGACAAGATGCGGCCTCGAACCGACCGGCCCGCGCGCAATGGCGAACTCGCCTGGCCGGCGCTGCTGCGCAAGCTCGACCGCACCGATCCGTCGTATCGGAACTGAGCCGCTGGGCACCCCGAAACGCCGCACGAACTTTGGGCGACGCCTGCCTGTAATTTGATCGCACCTGTCGCCGCTAAATCGCCGATGCTGTTATCAGGCGTGGCGACAGGTGCGTCCAGATGAAGACATTCATTCGCGTGGTTGAATTGTGGGTGCCCGACCGAACCCGCACCCGCCTGGAGTTCGGCGGCTGTCTTTGCAGCGACGAGTATTCGGAGTTCAAGGCCGTCAGCGAGAACGCGCTGTTCGCCTATGACGAAGGGCTGCCCGGCAAGGCATGGGCCGCCGGCCATCCGGTCATCCTCACGAAATTCGCAAACTCCTACTTCAAGCGCACGGACGAGGCGATCGAGGCCGGATTGACTTGTGGCGTTGCATTGCCGGTCTTTGCCGGTGAATTCCTGATGGCGGTGATGGTGCTGTTCTGTGGCGACGACCAAAAGCACGTCGGCGCCATCGAGCTCTGGCACAACGACCCCGAGAAGTCCCACGAGATGGGCCTGGTCGACGGCTACTACGGCACCGCCGACATGTTCGAGTTCAATTCGCGGCACACGAAATTCCCGCGCGGCTTCGGCCTTCCCGGCCGTGCCTGGAAGGCCGGCATGCCGCTGATCATCAAGGATCTACACAACGCCAAGAGCTTCCTGCGCTGGGAGGAAGCCAGCGAAATCGGAATCAATTGCGGCGTCGGCATTCCCTACGCCACGCCTCCGGACCAGACCTGGGTCATGACCTTCCTGTCCGCACAGGCAACGCCGATCGCCAGGCGTTTTGAGATCTGGGTGCCGGACCCGTCGCGAACGGTGCTGGTGTTTCAGTCCGGCGATTGCAGCAAGAATGCCGATCTCGCCTCGCTTTATGCGTCAAAGACGATACGCAAGGGCGAAGGCAGCATCGGCGGCGCCTGGGCGACGGGCATGCCCGCCATCAACGAGCATCTGAACGTCGACGAATCCGTTGCGGCGCAGCTAGCGCGCGCAGCCGGCATGAACCAGATCGTCGTTCTTCCCGTAATCGAAAACGCGCTGCTCAAGGCGGTGCTCGCCTGGTATCTCTAGACAGCGGGCGCGCGGGGCCCACTGATCAGGAAACAGGCGGCTTGCGCAGCGTTCTGAAGTAGTTTCGCACCTCCTGCACGAAAAGGTCCGGCTGCTCGAAAGCCGCGAAGTGACCGCCCTTCGGCATTTCGCTCCAGTGCCGGATGTTCGTGTAGCTCGCTTCCATCCACTTTCGCACCGGTGTGACGATTTCCTTGGGGAAGACGGCAACACCGGTCGGCACCGTCACCTTGTGAGCCGTCCGGCGCTTCGGCCCAAAACTTTCCCAGTACAGGCGCGCCGATGAAGCGGCCGTCGCCGTCACCCAATAAAGCATGACATTGTCGAGCAATTCATCCCGGCCGAGGATGTTTTCGGGATGTCCGTCGCAGTCGGTCCAGGCCCAGAACTTTTCCAGGATCCACGCCGCCTGCCCGCTCGGGGAATCCGTCAAGCCGTACCCAAGCGTTTGCGGCCGGGTGGACTGCTGTTTGGAATAACCGGAATCCCAATCGGCGTAATACTGGATGCCCTTCAAGGCCCGCGCCTCTTCCGGCGTCGGCTGTCCCTCCGCATTGGGACGCGCCGACATCGCTAAGGTGATGTGGATGCCGGCGCAATGTTCCGGGTCCTGCGCGCCGAGCGCGGTGGTGATTGCCGATCCCCAATCACCGCCCTGCGCGCCGTATCGCACATATTCGAGGCGATCCATCAGCACCGCCCAACTCGATGCAATGCGATCGATGCCCCAGCCGGTTGTCTTCGGCTTCTCTGAAAAGCCGAAGCCGGGCAGCGACGGGCAAACGACATGAAACGCGTCGGCAGCGTTGCCGCCGTGCGCGGTCGGATCGGTCAAGGGTTCGATCACCTTGTGAAACTCGACCACCGAGCCCGGCCAGCCATGCGTGATGACCAGCGGCATCGCGTCCGGATGCGGCGAACGAGCGTGCAGGAAGTGAATGTCGAGCCCGTCGATTTCGGTGGTGAACTGCGCAAAACGATTAAGCCGCGCCTCGCGCTGGCGCCAATGGTACTCCTCGGCCCAGTAGCGGCAAATATCCTTGATCCATTTCAGCGGCGCGCCCTGACTCCAGTCGTCGACCAGTTCGGCCTCCGGCCAGCGCGTCTTGCGCAGCCGCGATTTGAGATCTTCGAGAACATCGTCCCCGATCGAAATGCGATAGGGTTTGATTTCAGCGCTCATGAAAGGCCCCCCTTTCGTATCCAGGCGAAGCTGCCGGGACGGACTTTCCCAGCAGAAATCATCGTCGCACACGAGGCCGATATCAAGGGAGGCGCCGGGGCGCGCTGATTTTCGCTCCAGACTTCACACGAACGTCGAAGCCGTCAGATGCAGCAGGCGATCAATCCGCTCAGCGCCCTATTGCTTGCGCGATGCAGCCGTCCTCGCATCCTTAAAATTGAGGAAAAGCTTGAAGCCGCAAAAAACGCTTATCAGCGCCGGCGGAAACATGATCGCGACAAGCAGCAAAGGCGACATGTTCGATGAAGGGTCAATCCATCTTTCAAACAACCAAACCAAAGCAAGGTCGATGGAAACGACGAGCAGAGCGAGAGCCAGCAACGGCAGAAATAGCCCGGCGATTATTGAAAGCCAACCAGGAGCAGCAGCCGACCAATCGACGCCATCGAATGCCGGTTCGTGCCGTATGGGCTTGGAGATATCAGCCACGTCGGGCTTGTCGCTTAACCCGACGCTTCGAGGACGCTGGGTCCACGCAACCGCATCATTCATTTTAACAGCCATGACAATTAAACAGCGTGATTATCTTAAAACTGGGATCGCAAGGTTTGATTGGCCGCCAATATCGGCGGCATTGCGCAATCCTATAGCAGCGATTTGATACGGTTTATAGGGCGAAACCGGCTTTATTTGGGTTCCACGGCAATCCACATGTGGAGATATAATTGCAACGCGCGCAAAGATTCGCTCGCGACGGCCGCGACCATGGATGGCAGCCCACTTCATGCGAAAACAACTCCAGGGTGCGCTTCGCCTCGCTCAAGGGCCAAGCAAAGCGAGCCTTCACGCTCCGCGATGATGAACAAATTCGAATGTGGAGCGTTATGCCCGACCGATTAGCGATCTGCAGCCGGTCGAGAGCGCGGGGATGATTCGTATCCTGTTCGTTTCATGGGCGGTTCTCATGCTGGCGTCACAGCTCATTTGCGGCTGCGCCACATTCCTGCATTGGCTTTCGGCAGGCTGACGGCCGCCGCAGCTACGAAGTCTGGCCGATCCTCGTTTGGCAGATATTCGGCCCGCGATCAGTACCAGGGCCACCAGTTATAGCGATGGCGCGGATTGCCGTAGTAACCAGGTCCAGCGTACGGTCCATAGAAATTCTTGTCGCCATAAACCCACCGGGCGACCGGGCGGCGCCGATCCGGTCGGTAGCAATTGCCCGCCTCGTCGCAGATCACCTTCGCGGCCGTGATGAGCGAACCCGGAGCAGGCTGCATATGGCTCAGAAGCGGCGCGGCACTGGCATTGGAAGCAATCAAGAAACTGGCCGCCAGCACCGACGCACAGATCGTTCGCATATCTCGTCTCCCCCTCGCGAATTAACTAGCTGCTGCTCCGAAAATACGAAGCCCCACACCGACAAACAAAAACTAGTTCCGTCCGAGCCTATCCGCTTGACCGAAAGCTGACTAGGCCTCCTGCCCTGATTTTCCAGGGTAAAACCGGGATCGGCCTCGACGGGTTCAGTGGTTATGTCACCACAACCCGCATTCACATCAGGCGATCAAGTGCCCGATAAGCCGAGCCCCGTTCAGGACTGTGGGCGCATCGGACCCGTTGGCCGCCTGCGCTACACCGGATGCCGAATGCCCGCCTGAATTGACGTGTCGCGCAGCGACTGAAGCGTTCCTCTTGGAGAGCCGCACCGGCCGCATTTCAGAATGGAGCATGGATCCGGCAGGGCTTCGACCGGCAACGCAACCGTCAGGCTCCCGCATTGCTCGCAAACCAGCTTGAATGTTTGCCGGTTCATCGAGGCCGCGTTCGTCTCAATATCCATATTAAGATCCATCAACCCGGACTTTGACAAACTGAAACAATGAACGATTGAAAACACCTCAAATTGAGCGCCGGCCTGGACCGCCACCCTGAACCCACAAATTCAGATTCTTGCTGACCTCTGCAACGGGCGAACGCATTTAACCCTAATGGTCCCGAGCCTGGTGTGACGGGCGTTTACTATTCGGCGACGTCAAGAGACCGTACGGGGGTGCAGATCAACGCCCGCGATCTGCCGCTCGCTCACTACGACACAGCCAGCCGATACCGAGCGGTACGCATCGACGCGTCGATCAGGCTGCCGAAGTGTGCAGCCCCCTGCCTGCAGACGACAATGGCTTGGACATTGGATCAACGATCATCATCCTCGTTGCCAATTTCTTTTCACCGGACGGTGGCGCGAGATCGGTCCGGAGGCTAAGTCATCCGCGCCTGCAACGGCTCGCGCGGGATTGCTCGACAGCGACGGCAGGATCGAACGGCCCGGTCCCTTGAAGCGGAGCCCGGCAGCTAGCACCTTGGGCGGCCTGGATCCCTCAATTACCGGACTCCAGTTCGGTGAATTAATACGCCGTGCTTCAAATATGGACGGCCAGCCGCCATCGGAACGCGCGTGCTGCAGGGACTGCGCAACGGGAAAATCGTTAACGCGCGCCGTGGCTTATTTGGGCGGACATTTCGCAGCAAAAACATCACAGCCGCAGAAAAAGTGAGAAAAATGAATGACATCAAGGCGTGACAAGTCCGCCAAAGAGCAAATCCCGGTTCCGCTGAATCGCCGCCTCGATTACAGTTCTGCGTTAAAATTTAACGGGATTGGCGTAACGCTGGTTGCATGGGCAATTGGGGCGGAAATTACCTGAGCCAGACGGTTTTTCGGGGAGCGCTGGCTGCGCTTTTGCTCGTGGCGGTGCTGTGGTCCGGCGCCAGCGCTCAGGTCGCGGACAGCGGCCCCCCGCTTGAGGGAGACGCCTATACGGCCGCGGAGACCGCCTACAAGGCGTTCGGCCAGCGAGATTACAGGGCGTCCGCGGCAAGCGCCGCCGAGGCTGTGGCGCTCCGTCCTGATCTCCTCCGCCTGCATCTCCTCCTGATCGATTCGCTGATCGCCGCGGGCGACCTCACCCGAGCTGAACAGGCCACGAAGGCCGCGTCTGCAGCTTTTGCGGGCAACCAGGAGCTCGAAGGCCGGCAAGCAACCATTCGGCAGCGCCTCGCCCAGCAGCCGGCCAGCGATGGCTACAAGGCGCTTGAAAGGGGCGATGCCAAGGCGGCGATCCGAGCCGCCCGCAGCGCCGTCGAATACGCCCCGGATTCGATGTCCTACCGCTTGTTGCTACTGAGTGCCCAGATCGCGGACAATGATTTGCCGGCGGTATTGGCAACGGCCATTGAAGCGGTCGCACGCGACCGGGCGAACTATGTTCCTCTGGTATGGCGCGGCTATATCAACCAGCGACTGGGGAAGCGCGCTGACGCCATCTCCGACTTCAACGCGGCCCTGGCGATCCCGGGCCTGACCGCAGCCCAGCAGAAGAACGTCCGGTTGATCGCCGCCGATGCAGCTTTGGCGTCAGGCGATTTCAACGCCGCGATCGAATTGCTGGGCCGCTATTCGCGAACTGACCCCAAAGTCGTTACGAGGCTCACCGACGCCGAAGGTGCAAGCCAGCACAGGGGCACGCTTCCGAACAATGGCAGCATGCCGACGCCGGTGCAGGAGTGTTCAACCACCGTCAACGGTGTGGTTTGCGAACTCGAGGCGCCTGCCGTCCTGAGCATATTGATCCCTTCTGCATCGCCGGAAGAAAGGGCCGCAAAGGAAATCTTTGAAGCGAAGGAACGGGCCTATCGGGCGGAACGAGACAAGGACTACAACTTGGCCATCGTCGAGGCGCGCAAAGCTGTTCAGCTTGAACCAGAAGCCGCCACGAACCGCCTCCTGCTGGTCAATATCCTGATGTCCGCCGGCCGCCCTGCGGAAGCTGAGGTCGAAGCAACCAAGGCGATCGACGCGGGGCATTCGAGCGCGGAAATCTATGCGCAGCGCGGCTATGCGCGCAGCAAGCTCAAGAAATTCAGTGGCGCGATGTCAGACTGGGAAAACGCCCTGAAGCGGGGCCTCCCGCCCACTCAGGCCCACGACGTTCGGCTCGCCCTCGCCGATGCTGCCTTGGCTTCCAACGACCCGATGCGGGCATTGCGCGCGCTTCAGAAATTGGCCGTCAGCTATGAGACCGCGATCCGCAAGGCGTATGCACTGCAGGCGCTCGGGCGAAAGGAAGAATCGCTCGTCGAATTCAGAACGGCAGAACGGCTCGCCAAGACCGCTATTCAGCGGGACGGCGCGCTGCGTGCGCAGATCAACACGCTGGTGGAGCTGGACCGCAAACCGGAAGCCCGCATCCTGTTCGATCAGGCAATCGCCGAGGGCAGATTGCGTTCGATTCGGGACGCCGACCTCGGCTATCTCGCCGTCGCCGTAGGCAATGACGAGGAAGGTCTGGCTCGCTTCGATCGCGCGCATGCCCGTGGACAATTGCCAGCTCGGGCCACGATCGATGCGGGATATACCGCCATGCGTCGCTTCGAAAATTCAAAAGCCATCGCGTACCTGATGGAAGGGATCGACGCCAAGGCCGACGGGCGGATCGATATCAACGATCAAAAGCTGTTCGAGACGCGTCGGACCGTTTCGGACCTCGCCCGCGTTTGGGGCATCAACAGTTCGATTACATACGGTAAGGTTGGTTCGGCGCCCAATCCGTTCCAGACGATAACGGCGGCCAGCAGTTACACGTCGCAGTTGGGAACCGAGTTCTATTATCGTCCCGAAGGGATCGGATACAGGAACGGCGCGATATTCGAGCTGTTCGGCCGGCTGTTCGAAACTCTCTATGACCAGTCCGGCGGACCGACCGGCGCACGCACGACGCAGGGCATGGTGGGCGCCCGCTGGAAACCGTTCTCGAACGCCAATCTGGTTTTCGAAGTCGACAAGCTTTTCGCGCTCGGCGATGCGGCCCGCGATGACACGCTGTTGCGCGCCCTCTACTCCCACACAGTCGGAACCGATCTGCGTGTGTTGGATGCGAGCTGGCCGACCTGGTACGTCTATGCGGAAGTGGATCGCTTCCTCGAGAAGCGGCAGCTGGTCGCGATCATGGAAGGCCGTTTCGGACGAAGCTTCCGGCTCGATCCTATCAGCAGCAAGCTGGTCTTCTTCCCGCACGCCGTGCTGGCCGCCAACTACGACGACTCCTTCGCCAACCGTGAGGCCTACTCGGCCGGCGCCGGCGCTTCATTGCGCTACTGGTTTGGCGAGACAAAATATACAGCGCCCCCTTCGTATTGGGAATTGACGCTGCAGTACCGCTGGCGCCTTGCGGGAGATCAGCGGGCGCAGGGGATCTTCGCGCAGACGTCGATAAACTACTGATACGGCACGGTCTGCAAAGCACTCGCTCAATGGTACGCTCTCAGCAGGCAAAGCCCGAGGATTGATGCGTTTCCATCTTCTTGGGATGCAAGGCTCAACTAAAGCGGGACCATTCAAATCGGCTGGCGGCCAAACAAAAAGCCACCTCTCGGTGGCTTTCGTCGTTTTCTGTTTCTTGCGCAGAGGTCAGATCATGCCGCTGCTGGCATGCATCCAGCTTGGCGCCGATACATGCCAAAACCTAGCCCCGCAAAGCCGAGAAGCATCATGATCCAGGTCGAGGGTTCGGGCACTGCGGCAGTGAACTGCACCTCGCTCAGCAATATCCAAGGCTGCAGATTTGGAATGTAGGCGCTGTTCTTGAAGTCATTGACGTTATCGAGGAAGCAATTGGTGGCGGGGGCGTCGCACCCGTATCCGACGACATGATTGTTGTAATAATTGATGCCATCCAGCAGCAAAGACCCCCTGTTCAGGGTCAGGCTGAAAGTATCGCTGGAAAGGATGGGCGAGGCGAAGGCAAGCGTAATAACTTCAGTTCCGGTGTACGGGTTGTTCAGATAGTCGGTAAAGGTTGTCGTATAGGTCGGCGTAAAAGTCGTGTTGCCGGCGGTAGTGATCGATACACCTACCGAAGCGGGCTGGCCCACGAGGCCCCCAAAGCCGAGCGTACTAGCGTACGAACTCGCCACGTACAGTGTAATCGAGCTGACACTCTTGCCGGCCTCAAGATGAAAAATGATGGTGGGATCTTGATACTTCCAGCCGACGTAGTTTTGGGGCACGAACGAGTAATTCTGGCTTGGAATGGTATTGTCGGTCAGTTTGCCCGTTCCGCCTGTCAGCCACGCTTCCTTGGCGGCCCCATTTGACGGCACGACCAATGAAGAGCCGTTGGTATTTGCATTGGTTGGAACGGAATAGGTCGAATCGAAATAGTTGTAGTTGCCGTTTTGAATCAGCCCATTGCCATTGTTCATTTCGTAGCTGGTAACGGTGACCGGGACCGCCGATGCGGCCGTGGAACCTAGCAAGGTAATCGATAGAGCAATGAGCAACCCAGGCCGTAGCGACATATTAAACTCCTCAAGAGGTGAACAATTAAATCGAACACCATCGCTTATTGTTACTACTTTATTACCACGGACCTTGTCCGATGCAAGATGCGTCTTCCGTGGCAGCGTTTATCGTTAACAGGCTGAACGCGCAGGTTGTTGCGAATGGATCTCCACACGCGCAACCCGCCGGATTTGAAGCCCTTTTTGCCAAAGCGCAGCTCGATTCCCCTGGCTGACTCTCGCTCCAGATATGTCCCCTTAAAAGCGCCAAGGTTCAATGCTCAAAAAGCCCGTGATAACCGTCCGGTAAGCTTGACTGGCCTTTAATTCGGGGACCTAAATTAACCAATTCGATTTAAAATGATGGCCCGATTCGCCTCACCCCGAGCGATGGCCCCGGTGCGGACTAGTTCTGCCGCCGACTGTCCGAACGGTACTTTGCGGTGAGATTGCCCGGCTGACGTGCCTGCAGGGCCGGATCTGGCACCCTCGCGAACTCGTTGGTCACGCCGTCTGACGCCAGTCCACGAAAAAGAAAAAAGCCCCGGTCGGTGACGACGATATCCCCCTTTTGAAGCAGGGTGTCGTTCATGGCCATCTCCGAGGCGATACGCTCCGCTTCAGCCGGCGAGGGCGGCGGACGCTTGATACGGCCGTGGTCCTGCGCAAACGCTTCTGCGCCCAGGGTCAAGGCCAACAATGCGAGCAGGCACTTCCGCATGACGTCCCACGCAAAGATCGACGCCATTTCATATCACAGCCGCCGACAGAAGGGCGCTGGAAGGCTCAGACGTCCGCTCGAATCTTGGCCATCCCCGAGCATACCGTGGCGGCGAACCTGTTTTCCGGTGCCGTTTTCAGTTCGCTGCCCGGCTGATTATCGTCCCGGTCCGATTGACCGTGCAATGCCCTTTCGAGCTTCAGCCAGTCGCTCTCTTTGATTTCGGTCGATTCATTCAGCGCGGCAAGCAATGCGCTTGTCAGTTTATCCGACACGGCCACAGTCCCCTGCTCCATTGGCACCATCCCGGCTCTCACGCCGGAAGAACGGTGTCGCAACCACTCAAAGCCGCTGATCGAACTCAATGCTGTCTGAGCTAGAAATCCCAACTACGGGACGATTCGCAAGCGTGCCGCCGAATTCGCCTGCGTTTTTCCAACTCTAGATGAACGGCTCTTGAGCTCGTTTGATAGCCCACAAAGGGGGCCGTTGATATGAACGCTTGTTTGGCTTGGCTAATTCTTCTGCGCCGCGGCAGGAATGCAACAGCGCAATATCGCCGTGAGAAAATTCGACGGAAGCGGGAATATTCCCGGACGATAGGACCAACCCGCTGGGCAACCATGGTCCGGTTTGGGAGCATGTCTTGTGCGCACGCCAAGAAGCGGACTGCCTAGACCCCTAAGAGCCATTCCACACCGGTGAATATCGCCCACAGCCAACCAACCATGGCGATCCCGATTGCCGCCAAGTAGAGCGGCGGCGTCAGTCCTTGACGCAACTTTATCATTGTGAACTTCGCAAAGCTTCCGCCTCGGACAGACGTTCGCGAAGGCGTCGCAATTCGAGATATCGTTCCGCAATGGTCTCGGCCGGCTGCTTTTTCAAGGCCTTCGGCGGCTTCTTTGGTTTCGGCAGAATGGTCGTGCGGCTGTGCGCTTTCATGTGTGCCCCCTCCTCCTGCCTGAGAACTCAGGCAAACGGCATGCCAGTTAAATTCGGTGATGCAACTGGACTCCGTTTAACCTTTGTCGGCGCGTTTTTATGGGAGTTCGATAACGGTTGCGTGACCCATTTGGGGGACGTCGCGAAAAAAACCGCGGGCCAAACATAGCTAGTTAGGCGTTGATCGGTCGGTCCGTATCCAATGGGATGCTGTGCCGCCTAGCAACATCCGGCCGTAGAACCCGATCTTTTTAAATGCAAAAGAACCGAACGATAATACCACGTGCGCCGGAAAAACCTCGCGCCCGAATCTAAACCAGGCCAGAAGAACACATAGGATAAATCCAGCGAGATTGCCGCCCGCGATCAGGGTGGGCAACCACGGACCTCCAAGCAATGTGACCAATGAAGTCAGGCCCATCATGCCGACGATCATCAGCGCAAGCAGAGAGAGCGGCGGCACCAAAAGATCAAGCGCCAGCACAAGAACATTGGCGTCGCCGCGCTTCAAGCCGCCAGCCAGAAGCTGCGGAACGAATCTTCCGATCATAGCGAGATGACCCTGCACCCAGCGTTGACGCTGGCTGTCGGTGCCCTTGGCGCTGGTCGGGAATGTGCTGGTAACTTTCACGAACGGAAAGAAATACGGAGCCTTGCCCGCTTGCGCGAGATCGAGCCCCAGCTTCAAATCCTCAACCAGATGACCGCTGGCCAATGGTACGGAGCTGATCGCATTCCACGGAAACATCATTCCCGTTCCCATCAATTGAACGGGACAATGAAGGTTTCTCAGTCCAAGGGGACGGATCCAGTTTCTGAGAATCCAGGCGAACTCCGCGAAGCTGTGATTGATGGGTGAATTTTCAGCGCTTCGCATCATGAACAGCGCTTGTACCGGCCGCTGAACCTGCTGACAGACCCGCTTCAGCCCTTCGATCAGGTCGGCCTCGAGCCGGCAATCGGCGTCGACGAAGAGAACAAAATCAGGTGAGTCCTTGGCAAGATAGGTTATGCCCCACCCCATCGCGAATCCCTTGCCGATTCTTTCGCGGTCGTTGCGGACAACAACTTCCGCACCCGCTTCGGCCGCGACCGCCGCGGTATCATCAGTGCAATTATCGGCAATGACGACAAGGCGGTCTCCAGCGCGAAGCTGGGATTTGATATCCTGCAACGTCGGAACGAGGCCCAGGCTCTCATTGTGCGCGGGAACGATGACTGCGAGGCGCTTCTCGCTATTTAATTCCTGGACTTCGAAAGGCTCCAGCCTCGGCGCCTTGAGGGCCGCAATGACTTCAACCAGCAGGACAGCGACGGGAACGCTGAGCAATCCAGCCAGAGCGGCCAAGATCAACATCGCAAAAACCGATCTCGAAACGTTTGACTTAACGTTTTGTCAGGCAAAAAAGAGAATATGGAAGCGGGATATAAATATCCTGTTTCCAGCTCGATTACTACTATATTTCCCAATTAGATAAATAGGCGCGCGGAACAAAAATGGGCATCTTTAACGGGCCTACTTTGGGATAAAGTCAGGCAGAGCATCCTTCATGAAGATCGCCTATCTGGTTAACCATTATCCGGCTGTCAGCCACAGTTTCATTCGGCGCGAGATCCTGGCGCTCGAACGCCTGGGGCACGAGATCGTGCGCATATCGGTGCGGGGCTGGGACGATGCGCAGCGCGGTTCCGAAGATCAGCTGGAGCAGACTCGCACGCGTTACGTCCTGCGCGGCGGTGCGGGGCCGCTGCTGGTTTCATTTTTGCGGATCCTGGCAACCAACCCCGTCGGCCTGTTTCGCGCGCTCGTTCTGACGTTGAAGGTCGGCCTGCGGGCGGAGCGCCCCCTTCCCGTTCATCTGATTTATTTGCTCGAAGCATGTCAGGTAGCCCTTTGGTTACGCAGCGAAAACGTGCAGCACCTGCACGTTCATTTCGGAACCAATTCGGCCGAAGTCGCGATGCTTGTCGGCGAACTGGGCGGGCCGCCCTGGAGCTTCACCGCCCACGGACCTGAAGAATTCGACAAGCCGAAATTCATCTCGCTTCCCGAGAAAATCCAGCGGGCTCGCTTTGTCGTCGCGGTCAGTTCATTCGGACGCAGTCAGCTCTTTCGCAATGTCACCCACGCGTATTGGCCGAAGATAAAAGTGGTCCATTGCGGGCTTGAGCCAACTTTCCACGAAACCGACGTCACCGCGCCGGCAGGCAGTGAACGACGACTGGTTTGCGTGGGGCGCTTGTGTGAACAGAAGGGGCAGTTGCTCCTGATCGAGGCAGCACGGCTGCTGGCGGAGCGCGGGACAAAATTCGAACTGGTGCTCGCCGGCGACGGCGAAATGCGCGGCGAGATCGAGACGCTCATCGCAAAGTACAAGCTGGCTGGCATTGTGCGAGTAACGGGCTGGATCAGCAGTGACGAGGTGCGGGCCGAAATTCTCGCAGCCCGCGCGCTGGTGTTGCCGAGCTTCGCCGAAGGTCTGCCGGTCGTCATCATGGAAGCCATGGCGCTCCGCAGACCGGTCATCAGTACGTTCGTCGCCGGCATCCCCGAACTGATCGAGCATGGTGAGCACGGCTGGCTGGTTCCTGCCGGCGATCTCGAGAGCCTGGCTGCGGCAATGGGAGAATGTCTTGGCACGGCGCCGGAAGCGATCACGCAAATGGGAGAAAGTGCCCGCCAAAGGGTTTTGGAGCGCCATGATGTCGACAAGGAAGCGGCTAAGCTGATCGGGCTGATTGAAGCCTAGACCGGGCGGTTGGGCCGACAAATTGCCGGCACCCCCGTTGCGCCATACCTCATACTTCCAGGTAGTGAGATGAGGATATCGCTTTCCCTGTTGGCGGTCGTGACGATGATCGGCTCGGTGCAGCCGACCGTCGGTCAGGTCAATATGCAGTATAGCGGCCGCTATGGCGGACAGTACGCCGGCCAGTATGGCGGGCAATTTAGCGGCCAATACAGCGGACAATATTACGGACGAGGGAGCAGCGACCAGACTGCGTCGCCAAACGCGCTCGACAGAAAGCTTGATATAATTGGCGCTCCGGTCAATTCCGGTTCGTGCGGGCAACTCTACTATCCGTCGCCCGGAACGGATTATGTAATGCACGATCGTCAGGGGCGCCGCTGTTATTAGAGCGGCGCGTTTTCTCTGATCGGCTCCTGATCGAATTAGCGAACAGTAAAAGCCCGCCCGTGGGCGGTCCTGGCATTCGTGAACTTTTATCAGGCCCGCTCAGGCCGTAGCGCAACCGCTTCGGCGCTGGCGATAAGCGAATACGCCGATACCCGCAAAGCCCAAAATCATTACCGCCCAGGTCGAAGCCTCAGGTACAGCCGGGGTGGCTTGCGTGGCGTCGAAGCTCATCGACGAGAAGTTTCCCACGGCGCGCGGGCAGTCGGGCGCCAAAAACACCGATCCCGACGAAGCCTAGCAGCAGCATGACCCAGGTAGCCGGCTCCGGAATGGAGGATACCGCTGCGTCAAAATTCAGCGCATTGAGATTTAACACGGGGTCTGACGAGGTCAGCAAAATCGTCTTGAACGGCGTGTCGTCAGTTACGCCGAAAAAGCTCTTGAGATCGTAAGCACCTCCCAAGCTGGGCAACGTCAGCGTTTCGCCATTGGAAAGTGTGAACGTCACGTCGGATCCGAAGAAGGTATCGAAACTCAACGCGAATGCCTTTACCGGGGCGGCAAGCGTGATCAGGATATTTGCGACGCCAGTACTTTGTTGCTGCGAGGACAAGGCCGGAAAAAAACCGTTGGACCCACTGAACGTCGGTCCAATGTTGTAGAAACTTCCGTTGCCCAAGGCGGCATTCGTCGCAAACAGTACACCGCCATAGCTGACGGAGGCCGTGCCGCTTCCAAAATCGTCATATCCCTCAGAACCTGTCGGATCGGGAATTGCAAGGGAGGTGTAGCTGGGTACAGCCGAGTCCCACGAAGAGAAGTTGGAGTAAGTGACCAAGCCGGCGTTCGCATTGACCGTGCCTGCAAACAACATCAGTACCGCCCCTAGGGCAGCCGAGTTCATCTTCGTGAACATCAAAATTCCCGAAATTTTTGTGTGAAAACGAACGCGGCACTGATTCGCTTCTGAATATTAGCGGAAACGCGCGATCATCGAAAAGAAATTAAAATTTAATCCGGATTGGAGCACGTATTTATTTTCCTACCCGATCTGGGGTGCCCGCAAGTGGAGAAGCCGCAAAACATATGGAGACTGGTCGCCTGACGAAACTCCACCGGCGGGAGACGACCAGTTTCACATTTCCCGACCAAACACTTCCAGGTATTCGGAGGCGCCGCCGGGACGGTCATCTTCAAATACGCCGATGACCAGCCGGCCCGTCTTCCAGGCCAGTCCGTCGAGATTGGTCTTGTGCTTGCCTGCAATTGGCGCGCGCGCATCGGCGTGGTGACCGTGTACGACGTATCGGCTCCCGTGTCCGATGTCGGCATCGCGGGGATAACGCTTCCACAGCAACGTTTCCTCGTTCTGCTGGTCGAGCGGAGCTTTCGGATCGACCGCGGCATGAACGAATATCCTGTGTCGATCGACATGCATCAGCGGAAGATTGACCATCCAGTCAAGGTGATCGGCCGGGATCGCTCGCAAATCGGGAAGCGCCGGGCTTTGGCCATATGACGCCAGCGTCTCGCCTCCCCCGTTCCTGAGCCACCAGTCGAGTTCTGCCCTGTTCTCACGGACCGCACACATCATGGCTTCGTGGTTGCCCTTCAGATTGACGACCTTCGCTTCCTCCGGTCTCCAGTTCATGAGACGCTCGATGACCTGCCTGCTCTGCGGCCCACGGTCGACGTAATCGCCCAGGGTTATGATCGTGGAAGCCGTCCCCTCTGCATGCCGCATGACCGCGTCAATGGCGCGATCGAGGAGATCCAGTCGGCCATGAAGATCGGGTATGGCGTACGTTCGGCTCACGGCAACCTTGGTCAAGAGCTGGTCCTGAAGGGAAACGAGCTTAGCAAGTGTTGCACAAACCAGCCACCTCACGGAAAGCGCCTGCAAGAGCAAGCGCCCTGGTGGCTGATTTCACGAGGGGAAGTGCCGATGATCGAGCTTAAGCAGGCGTCGCCGGAGCGGCGCGGTTGCGGACACGGCGCGCGAGCGCAAAACAAAGGCCCAGAAAGGCATCGAACAGGAACAGCAGAAGAACCGCAACGACGAAAAGGCCGATGCCGGTGAGATCGTGCAGAATCCCCTCGAGCATGTCGGGCCCCAAGTAGTAAGCGATCAGTACCAACGCGAAAACCCGAAAGAAATTTGCAATGATGGTAATGGGTATGATCGCCGCGAGAAGGAACAGGCTGCGGATTTTCTCCTGCCAGCGAAATGCATAGGCGTAGAAAACGCCGATCGCGGATAGTGCAAAAATCGAATTCATTCCGGAACAGGCGTCCTTTACCAGGAGCTGATAGGTTCCGATCATGATCATGACGCCGTTCTGGGCAACCGGAAAACCCGTCGCATAAAGCACGTTGGTTACGACGTTCGAAATAAAGACCTTCAGCGGCACCGTGGCGGCATCGACCAGCCAGTCGGGCATCGGCACTGCAAAGATCAAGAAGCCGATCGGAAATGCGAGTACCCGCAACGCCGGCCATCCGGCCGAAATCAGGACGCACCCGATGATGACGGGGATCAAGGAAAAGGTTTCGAAGGTGACCAGTCCTTGCTGGATACGGGCCAGATAGAGGAGGATCAGGCCACCGAGAAGAGCAACCCACCCCATGACGGGAGCCGAAGAAATTTCCGCGGCCTTCAACTTCTCGCGCGATTGCCAGGTCAGCCAGAGTGAGGCCGCAATGATGAGCGGGCCATGGCCCTCCTGCTCCGTCTGCCAAGGCCCATCAATCAAACTGAGAATGGTCTGGGCATAGGCAGCGATCACAGAGACGCCAAGCAGCGCCGGCCACAAAAATGGGCCAAGAAAACCAGCCTTCGCCGATGGCATTACTTGAGAATATGTCATTCAAATACCAACAGGTTCCAAAACTGGTCTACTGATAGCATTAAAAGGAACAAGCCGCTTATCTCCGCACTATCAAAACCGCGTAACCAGCGCCAGCAAGAATCAGGATCAGCGCAAGATAGAACGAACCGGCATTTCCGACCTGGTTAGCGACGGCGAATACGATGCCGGCCAGCATGAAATGCAGCAACGTCCGATTGTCTCGCTCGGTGAACTGAAAGAACGCGATCACCAGCGCCACGAAACAAGTAACGGTCAACACATCAAAAAACGTTGTCATTTCACGTCGATATCGCCTTGAGGAACATTTTTACGACGGCGCGATTACATCCTGCGCTCAGTTCTTCTTGCCATCTCCCGGCTGCATGATCTTTGCGTATTCACCTTCATATTTCGCTTCGAGGTTCGCCGAGTAGGCCGCAATCCCCTGTTCGGCCTTGACCGCATCCGCGCGCATCAATTGCCGCGCCAGATTGGCCGCGGCCTCTCCTTCGAGCGGGCGCGGCTCCTCTCCCTTGACTTTGAAAAACATCCCGTTCTGGCCGGCGCGAACGAAAAGCACGTCATCCGCCTTCTTAGCCTCGATCAAACCGTAAAACTCCGGTGGGAGATCGCCGCTATTCAGCGCGCCCATTTGTCGGCCGTGGGGGATTCCGGCTGCGGTAAGCTTCTGGTCGATTTCGTCAAGCGATTTGGCATCCTTGTTCGCTTCGACGAAGGACTGGGAGGACGGCCCTAATGGAAATGCGATTTGTTCAACGCTGAGCAATTTTCTGCCGGCGAATTTCGCCGGGTTATTGGCGATGTACTTGTCGACATCTGCCTTGCCCGGGGCCTTGGCCGCCGCTGTTCGCTGCAGATACGCATTCTCGAGAATCTGTTCGCGCGACCTCAAGAGATCCAACAGCACGCCCGGCTCGCGATCAAGCTTCGCCGCTATGGCCTGGCGGAGCAGATATTTGCGCACGACCAGGTCACCCAGGACGCGCTTGACGAACGCGGGGTCCTTCTGCTTTTCCGGCGGCACGTTCGCCCAGCGGAACTCGGTCTCAAGATCCTGGACGGTCACGACTTCCTCGCCGACACGCGCAACGACCTGCCCTTTGGAAGCCGCGGGCTGATCGCTTTTCTTACCGCACCCGGCCAAGGCGACCGCGCTACAAGTAAGCAAAACGGCAAGCCGGGCGATCTTGATGGACATACCCTTCATCCAGAAACTCCGTGCATCCAATAGGCCGAGAAGTATATACAACGGGCTGGCCGTGCCCTAATCTTGGTATGACTAAACAGCCCGCTGCCCCGGGTCGAGCCGATAACGCTTTTTCACTGCGGTTTCCGTTATTTATGTTAATTTCGTTGAGGGCGCTGGTTATCTCTTTCTTGACTGCAAATAAGCCGGTTGGAGTATAACCTCGTCCAGAACGGCTGATCCAATTAACTCTTGAAGATTTTGCGTGGCCTCAATGAAATACCCTCGAATTCAGATCATATTGGCATGTATCGCAATCGTGGGCTGCGCTGTGCTTGCGACCGTGCTGGCGCCCCGCCAACTGATGGCCCGTACATCGGCCTCCCCCAGCCTTGAAACCGTCATTCCCCGTCAGTTTGGAACCTGGACGCTGGTTCCAGAAATCAGCCCGGTCCGGCCGGCAGATCCCGACGCGTACGTTCAGCCGGACCCGCTCGCCGGCAAGATCTACAGCCAGGAAGTTGGTCGAGGCTATACGGACGGACACGGCAATATCGTCATGCTGATGATCGCGTACGGCCCGGTGCAGAATTATAGGCTGAAGTCTCACCGCCCGGAGATTTGCTATACGGCCAATGGGTTCCGGATTTCGGAAAAAGCGGATGGCGCGGTCAGCTATCGCAACGGCGCCCAGCCCATCAAGATGACTCGACTGATTGCAGCTAGGGAGTCACGGTTCGAACCGGTCACTTACTGGTTGCGGGTCGGCAATGACATCGCCAACGGGGTCGTCGATCATCAGTTGAGCCGGTTGAAGTATGGCTTGCGCGGAATCATTCCCGATGGTGCCCTGATCAGGGTCTCCACGATCGGCCTGCCGAAAGATGTATCGTTTAAGCTCCAGGATCAATTTATCCGCGATCTTCTTGCCGCCATTCCGCCTCAAGAACTCAGATTCTTTACCGGCGCGAGCTGACGGTCGCGGCGCGCAACCCTGGCAGGTGATTTTTGGCGTTCGCTCGACTTACTGCGAAGCTGCTGCGCACACCATTATTCCATGGCGCACTTCTTCTGATGACGTTGTGGCAGCCGGCATGCGCACAAGGCGCTGACGATACGCTGTTGCCCTACGCGGTGAGCATTCATCAAACACCGATGCAGAGCTGGGGACCAGGGGCCGGCATCTATCTCGGAAAAGGCCTGTTCATTACGGCAGCGCATGTCGCGGGCCGGAGCTGGCTGACGCGACCCAAAATCGCAATTGCCGGGGCGGAATATCCCACCCGAGTCATCAAGGAAGGCAGTTTCGAAGCAACGGATCTCACGTTGCTGTCGGTCGAGGAAGAGCTTCTTCCGGCGCGGTTGCGACTTCGGCGAAACTCGATTTGCACCGATCCGCCCACCCCCGGACAACAGGTCGTGACGATTGTGCCGGGATCTGCCGTGCGCTCCCACATCCTCGCGCCCGATCGGCTGCCGATCGGAACCCGCGGCCGGTTCAGCACAGTCATCGCCGACGTGGCTCGCACCGGCAATTCGGGATCGGGGGTGTTCGATGTCAAACGCAAATGTCTGCTCGGCATAATGAGCCGGAAAATTTCGCAATCATATTCTCGACCTGGTACCAGAAAGACGGAAACACGTGATATTGCCAAATACTTTGTTCCGGCCTCAGAAATTGCGGCCTTCTTACCCGCCCATTTGCAGCTCTAGTCGCGCCTCTTTGGCTCTGTCGATCGATCGCTCGTGCATCGAGGCAATCACAGCATTCGCGTTGGCGCGTTGGAAGAAGGGTTGAGGCTGGCAATGACGAATGAGCAATCAAAGCGGCGCGTGGCGCTGATCACCGGCGTTACCGGACAGGACGGCGCCTATCTGGCCGAATATCTGCTTGGCCTCGGCTATGAAGTCCACGGCATTAAGCGGCGGTCGTCCTCGTTCAATACCGCGCGCATCGATCACCTCTACCAGGACCCGCATTCGCGCAACGTGCCGTTCCTGCTGCATTATGGCGACATGACCGACTCGACCAACCTGATCCGGCTGATGCAGCAGATCAGGCCGACCGAGATCTACAACCTCGCCGCCCAGAGCCATGTCGGCGTCAGCTTTGAAAGCCCGGAATACACCGCCAACGCCGACGCGATCGGCGTGCTGCGGCTCTTGGAGGCGATCCGCATTCTCGGCATGGAAAAGGAGACGCGGTTCTATCAGGCCTCGACCTCCGAGCTCTACGGTCTGGTCCAGGAAGTGCCGCAGAAGGAGACCACGCCGTTCTACCCGCGCTCGCCCTACGGCGTCGCCAAGCTGTACGGCTACTGGATCACGGTGAATTACCGCGAGGCCTACGGCATGTTTGCCTCGAACGGCATCCTGTTCAACCATGAGAGCCCGATCCGCGGCGAGACCTTTGTGACGCGCAAGATCACGCGCAGCGTCGCCCGCATCGAGACCGGGCTGGAAGACACGCTCTATCTCGGCAATCTCGAAGCCAAGCGCGACTGGGGCCATGCGCGGGATTATATCGAGGGCATGCACAGAATCCTGCAGGCGGACGCGCCTGACGATTTCGTGCTGGCGACCGGCGAGACCCGTTCGGTGCGCGAGTTCGTCGAGGTGGCGTTTGCCGAAGTGGGCCGCCGCATCGAATGGCGCGGCCAGGGCGTCGAAGAGACCGGCGTCGACAAGAAAACCGGCAAGACCATCCTGCGCATCGACCCCGTCTATTTCCGGCCGACCGAGGTCGATCTGCTGGTCGGCGATGCCAGCAAGGCGCGGGACAAGCTCGGCTGGAAGCCCAGGACGCCGTTTGCCCAGTTGGTCAAGGAAATGGTCGCGAGCGATCTCGCAGAAGCGCAGCGGGAGGTAGCCAATGGCAAGCCTGCCGTTTGAACTGAGGGGCAAGACGGTCTACGTCGCCGGCCATCGCGGCATGGTCGGCTCGGCGCTGGTGCGCCGGTTGGCGGCGGAAAACGTCGAACTGCTGACGGCGACCCGCAGCGAAGTCGATCTGCGCGATCAGGCGGCGGTCAACCAGTGGTTCGCCGCGAAGCGTCCGCAGGTGGTGTTTCTCGCAGCCGCCAAGGTCGGCGGCATCGTCGCCAACAACACGCTGCGCGCCGAATTCCTCTACGACAATCTGGCAATCGCGACCAATGTGATCCATGCGGCGCACGTCAATGGCGCCGAGAAGCTGATGTTCCTCGGCTCGTCCTGCATCTACCCCAAGCTGGCGCCGCAGCCGCTGCGCGAGGATTGCATGCTGACGGGGCCGCTGGAGCCGACCAACGAGCCCTACGCGATTGCCAAGATCGCCGGCATCAAGATGGTGGAGGCCTATCGCAGCCAGTACGGCGCCGACTTCATCAACGTGATGCCGACCAATCTCTATGGAAGCGGCGACAATTATCATCCCGAATACAGCCATGTCGTCGCCGCGCTGATCCGCCGCTTCCACGAAGCCAAGGTTTCGGGCGCGAAGGAGGTCGTGGTCTGGGGCACCGGCACGCCGCGGCGCGAATTCCTCTATGTCGACGATCTCGCGGATGCCTGCATCCACTTGATGAAGACCTATTCGGATAGCGAACTGGTCAATATCGGCACTGGCGAGGACATCACCATCGCCGAGTTCGCCCGCGTGGTCGCCGCGACCGTGGGCTACACTGGCGAGATCGGCTTCGACACCTCACGCCCGGACGGCACGCCGCGCAAGCTGCTCGATGTCAGCCGGCTGGCAAAACTCGGTTGGCGCGCCAGCACCGGGCTCGAGGAAGGCATCCGGCTCGCCTATCAGGTGTTCCTGAACGAAAGACAACAATAGTCATTCCGAAAGACGCATAATCGAACCATGCCGTTTTTGGAATCGCGGCCGGATTTGAAATCAATAGTAGCCGTAGTACGAACCGGCTGTCTCGGTCGACTTGTTCACAACGACACGGATAACAGGTGTTCGTTGTAAATGCCGCTGGCATTCCTTGATGTCAGAAACCGTCGTACTTCCAATCCCCGCAACGAGCAGCGCCGCATCTATTCTGGGTAGAATAGAAATCACATCATCGCCAAGCAGCATCGGCGGAAGATCGAAGATGACGATCCGCGACCGGAAGTCTCGCTTGATGGTCTGGAGCAGCGCCCCCATCGTCTGCGAGGCCATCCATTCCGAAGAGTTCGACGAGACCGATCCGGGCAGCACAAGCATGCTATTCGGACCGATGCTTGCTTGCAGAACTGCTAACGAAAGTGGCGCGCGTCCTTCGAGCACATTGAGAACGCCACCGTTGCCGCCGCCGATACCCAGATAATTTCCAACCGCTGGCCGGCGCAAATCAAGATCGACCAGCAGTACCGACCGCTCTGGCAGCCGGGAAATACTCAGCGCAAGATTGCAGGCCGTTACCGTTTTTCCGCACCCGGCGGTCGGAGAAGTCACGGCCAGAAACTGCCAGCTCTTCTTGTCCATCTCCTGCAGCACCTGCGTGCGCAGCATGTCGTAGTAGCGGCCGTTCTGACCGGAAGTGCCGTAGGCCACTATTCGATTGGCTTCGAGATGATCGGCGCTGAGGCGCACTTCCTTGAACGGTGATTCGCCAGAGCGCTGCGACGGCCCTTCGGCAGCGAGGGGGGATCCGCCCAACGCCGTAGGACGGTGTATCGTCTCCGCAGCTCGCGCGAGTTCGACAGCCTGTTTTATTGAATCCACTGCGTGACTCCGCGAATTATCGAAACAGCCCGACCCTGGCCTTGGCAATCATGAGGTCAAGGGGTGGAAGGAACAGGTAGGCAACGACCAACAGTCCGATCACAACCAGCACGAACGCTCCCAGAAGGGCAAACATCCGTCGCCGCCCGGCGCGCTGTTCGGCTGCTGTCGTGATGTAGGGAATTGAAACGATCAACCGACCATCGACCACGGACAGGAGGTCATTACTCCTTCGGATTCCCTTGTCCAGGATCTCCATAAGGAACGTCAGTCCTGCTCCGCCAAACAGCGCGGCCGCGAAGGCCATCGCAAGGACTTTCAGCCGATTAGGCCTGACCGGCACTTGCGGAGCAGTCGGCTGCTCGATGATTTCGAGCTTCTCGGACTGCTGGTCCCTTTCAAGGTTCTCGCCGAGCCGCGCGGCGGCCAATTTTGCCGAGGCGGCATCGAGGTTTTTCTGCAGACTCTCCTGCTGGGCGACCATGATCTCGAGACTGGCCGAAGTCGCAGGGTCGTTCGAAGGCGCCGGCGCCGAAGCCACCTTTTCGAGGGCTTCGATCTGTTTCTTCAGGGACTGAATCGCAGGGTGTCGCTCTGAATAGAGGGCGCCCTTTTGGATCAATTCAGCCTTCAGTTGGCTAAGCGTGGTCGGCTGGTCGGAGCCGGTTGACGACGCGGGCTTGCCTTGCGTGAGGCGCAACTGAGCGATCTTGACATCAAGCGCCGAGTTCTCGGCCTGAAGTCTCTGCACCTCTCGCGCCAGGAACTTCGTCGTGTCCGTAGCGCGGCTGGTTCGATCTCGAAGATCCTCGTTCAGGATCCGCGTCATCAACTCGTTGGCCACCTGGGCCGCCACCGCAGCATCGCCATATTCGAATCCGACCGAGAAAACGATGGTGGGATTCTCCATCGAGGCGCGCGTCCGCTGCTTGAAGTCTAGTTGAAGGTCGACCGGCGCGATTTTCGTATGCTTCTTGACTTCCGCGACGAGCTCGGTCGGCGACATCAGCGTGCGCTTGTCCGGGAACAGTTTGAATTTGTCGGCGATCGCGATGAGATTATCTCGCGTCATCGTCCGCTGCTGAATGGCCTGGATTCGCTCCTGCGCGGCGCTGGTAACCGTAGGCCGGACCAGTTCGGACGGAATCTGCTGCGACTGAACGAGGATCCGTCCTTCGGAGAGATAGGTGGCTGGCCAGAGCAAAGCCGCCGCGGCGCCCACAGCTAGGATCGTGACGAATGGCAGTACTAAATAGGCCCAGCGGCGCTTGAACAGTTCCCAGTAGAAGGCAGGCTGCACCAGATGACTGCGGTCCTCTTGCAGCGGCTGGAAATCGTCCTCAAATTCAACTTTCTGCAGCATGTCTCGTCCGAGCGTCTGTTTGCGAGCCTGCAAGGTTAACAGTGCCGCGGAATGATCGGCGGATCGCTCCGACGCGTGACCTTAGCATCGATCTTGCAGGGATTTAATGAATAGTTGTTCAGCAAAGGGACTTTTAAAATTCAATCTTAATGGTTCCAACGGCTCCCACGTCGGCGAGTTTACGTAGATCGGAGAAATGGGTCGAGAGTAGCAGGGGGAATTCTGCAAATTGCGCTATAAGAGGTCTGTGGCCGGGCTAAGGAAGTTCAATGTACGAGGCATTTTATCAGCTGCGGGAGAAACCTTTTTCAATTCTTCCCGACCCCGACCTGATTTACTGGGGCAAGATGCATTCCATGGCGTTCACGATGCTGGAGTTCGGCGTCATGAACAACGCCGGCTTCACTGTCATTACAGGTGAGATCGGTTCCGGCAAGACTACCTTGGTCAGGCATCTGCTCAAGAAGGTCAGCCCGGCGATCACCATCGGCCTGATCTCCAATTCCCCTCAGGGCCGCCAAGAATTGCTGCAATGGATCCTGATGTCGCTCGGGCAATCGTTCGAAGGAGATTATCCAAATCTTTTCAAGAAGTTACAAGATTTTCTTTATGGCCAATTCGCCAACGGAAGACGGACCATATTGATCATCGACGAGGCGCAGAATCTGGAGCCGGAAGCACTCGAACATTTGCGCATGATTTCCAATATCAACGCGGACAAGTTCCAGATTTTGCAGCTGATTTTGGTTGGCCAGCCCCAGCTGCGCGACCTGCTGCTGGCGCCGAAGCTGCATCAATTCGCACAGCGGATTTCTTCCGATTTCCATCTGCGCCCGCTCGATGAACGGGAGGTCGCCAATTATATCGCATTTCGGCTGCAGGCGGTGGGCGCTCGCCGTCCGCTGTTCACTCAGGAGGCTTGTTCACAGATCGCTTCCGCGAGCGGCGGCATACCCCGGATGATCAACGTTTTGTGCGACACGGCGCTGGTTTATGGCTTTGCCAATGATCAGCGGGTGATTTCGGATCACATTGTGCGGGACGTTATTGCAGACAAGCAACAGTATAGCATTTTTCCGGTAAAAAAGTTCTCGCGGGTTCCCTAAGTCCTTGTATCCTATTAGTTTCCCCCGTGGCTAAATAATGGCCGCGTGTTCGGGAATAATCCCCTCACGACGGCCTAAATGTCTTTGTTTACGGGCTTTTTTGCCGATGGTTAGGGGGAATAACATGCGAATCCTGCTGGCACTGGTTTTTGTTGCCTTCCTGACCCCGGGGGCAAACGCGCAGACCCTGAAATCAGGCGACAGCCTGAGCATTTCGGTCCTGCAGGACCCGAAGCTCGACCGGACGGTCGTCGTCGACCCCTCCGGTGAAATCGCATTTCCCCTCGCCGGCCATATCCGGGCGCGCGGGCTGACGCCATTGGCGCTGGAAAACATTCTCAAGAACAAGCTGAAGAACAACTACAAGGACGACAATCTCGACGTCACGGTCGCCGTCATAGCCGCGCCCAAGGAGATCCCCGAAGACGACCTCAAGCCGAAAGTTTTCATCACCGGCGAGATCATCAAGCCGGGCTCCTATGTCGTCAGACAGAAGACGACCCTGATGCAGGCCATTGCGCTAGCCGGCGGCATCGGGCCGTTCGCCGCGAAGAATCGCATCCAGGTAAGACGCAAGGGCCCCGGCGGCGACGAAACAATTTTCATGTTTAACTATAGAGCTTACGAAGCTGGTGACGATCTGGAAGGCAATATCACCTTGCGGGCCGGCGACGTCATCATGGTTCCGGAACGACGCTTGTTTGAGTGACCTGACGTTCGGCGGGGGCGAGAAGCAACGTGAAGAGAGCTGCCATAGCAGTCTCGGTGTGCTTTGGCATGGCGCCGTCCGTGGCATTTGCGTTCGATTGGTCGATAAAGGCCAGCGAGACCGAAACGGTCGAACTGAATAGCAATCAGTTCTTGCGCAGCTCGCCGGCGGGATCGCTGGGGTCCTACACAACGCTGAACGCCGACGCGGAGGCGCGTACTCCGACATCCAAGTTCAATTTCGCAGGCGACGGCACCTACAAGAAGTATTGGGGTCCGGGCGCCGCTGGCACCGCATCGGAATTCCTCAACTATGGATTCCGGGCGCGCTACGAGCAGAGGGAAAAGACCAGATTCGACCGGGAGTATGTCGAGGCAAGCTGGCGACAACAAAGCACGGCGCTCGCGATCCTGAACGATCTCGGCGTTTCCGTGCCGACTTCAGGCTTCCTCGATCGACTCACGGCGACCGGCGGTATCGATCGTTCGATTACTGCAATTGACACGGTGTCGCTGCTCGCGACGTCCACCCGCACGAGCTACGAACCGTCGAGCGGCGGCACGCCGTTTACGGACACACTTGCACGCGGCAATTGGCGCCGATCGCTAAGCTCGGTCACAGCGATCAACCTATCCTCCGAATATGAACTGCTTGAATACGGCAATGCGTTCAACACCCAGGTCCAGATTTTTCGTGAGCAGGTCGGGTTCGACACCACTTTGTCGGCGGTGCTTTCCTTTCGCGCCAATGTAGGCGCTGCCTATCTGGTGACCGATCGAGGGGTTTCGAGTACGGCATTCGGCGGCACGACGTCTGCCACCCCCGTATCGAGTTCAGTGGCCGACTGGATCGGTGACGCTGTCCTGACCTATCGAATGCTGAAGAGCACGACTTTGGCCGTCATCGCCAGCCAGTCGGTGGGACCGAGCGTTGTCGGATCGCTTTTCAAGCGGGACTCAATCACGGCATCGCTGACTCACAGCATCAACGCGCGATCCACCCTGTCGTTCTCAGCGAGCGGTAACCGGCAGATATCGACCACAACGACGGATTACGCTTCGGCGTCGGCGACCTACAGCTACAATCTGACACGGGAATGGCTGGCGTCGGCCACCTACCGGTACCTGCACCGGTTCGCAAGCACCGGCACCACCATTTTCGATCCGATTACCGGCACGCCAACGGTCTCCGGCACGGGCCCTGCGGACTCCCACAGCCTGATGTTCGTCGTGACGCACAACTGGACTGTGCTGCCTTCCGGCAATTAGCGCGTACGACCTTTACTCGTGTCGTCATCCCGTTCCATCTTTTTTGGTTGAGTACCATCTCCGGGCAGACGCGGTGCGCTTGCCCGGAAGGAAATTGCTGTCAACGTTTCCGGATCATACTCCGACGAGCGTTCACTTCATCGCTGCGCGGATGCTGTCCTTGAGCGGTGTCCCGTCCGGCTCCAGGGAAAACGCAGTCTTGAACTTCTCGGCCGCCTTTTCATTTTGTCCTGCGGCCGCGTAGCTCATCCCTAGGTGATAATGGATCGCCGCAAGATTCGGCATTGCCACCGCAGCCGCCTCAAGCGTGGCGATCGCCCCCTTGAAATCGCCACGCTTGTACTGGGCCCATCCCCACGTATCTTGGAACTGCGGCGCGTTGGCGTTTTTCAGCTTTTCCGACAGCTCAAACGCGCGTTCGAGACTTGGCTTGTCGCTCCGATTGTCCAGCAGCAGGCTGGCGAGGTTATTGATCGCCACCGCTGAATTAGGCTGATCTTGCAGAAGCGTTTCGTACTGGGATATTGCGGCGTCGTTGTCTCCCCGCAGGATCTGCAAGCCTGCCAGGGACAGGCGCAAAGCTGCATTGCCAGGCAACTCGGCGAGCCCGGCCTTGAGCGCCTTGTCCGCTGCATCATAGTCCTTGCTTTGAACGTAGAACTCGGTCAACGCGGTGTATCCTGCCGGCTCTTTCGGCTGCTGCTCGACTGCCTTCTTGAAGCTTTGCAGCGCCTCATCGTTTTTCTTTTCCGCCAGTTTGGCCTGCCCCAGAAACACCAGAAGCTGGGCATTGGTCGGGAACTTGCTGCTCAACGCCTGCAGGAGCGCCGCAGCCTTGTCCGGCTTACTCTGTTTCACATAAGCCGAGGCAAGTGCAAGCGCCGGCTGAGGCGCGTCCGGCGCGGCCTTGTGCGCAGCCTCCAGCGCGGCGATGCTTTCCTCGATCTTGTTCTGGCCCGCGAGCGCCGCCGCGCGGATCTGCTCGGCCACCACGCGGCCTTCATCGACGCGTCCGATGGCATCCGCGATCGCCAAGGCTCCCGCCCAATTCTGCCGGCTCAATCTGACCTGCCCGAGCGCCGACCAAATCTGGAGATTGCCCGAATTGCGACTGGCAGCTTCCGTCAGAATCTCTTCGGCGCGAGCCGCATCGCCCTTGCGCTGCAAGAACGCAACGTATCGGAGCACGACATCGGGATTTGAGTTGGATGACTTGAGCGCGTCGGCATACTGACGATCGGCCAACTCGGCCTTCCCGCTGCGTTCGTACGCCACTGCCATCAACGACAGCAGCTCAACCGACTTCGGCTGATCGTTAAGTGCCTCGCGCAAATCGGAAATGGCACTATCGAACTGGCCTTTATCTATGCTCATGGCCGCCCGCAACCGCAACGCACCGGCGTTCCGGCGATCCTTCGAGAGAATGTCCGCGATCAAGGGCTCCGCTACCGTCTTGTTACCCTTGGCGACATGGATCTCCGCAAGTTTGACCCGGGCAGCGAGCTTCTTGTCGGAGGCCGCTGCCGTGTCAGCCAGCTTCTGCAAAGCCTGCACGGCGGCGTCCGTCCGATTTTGCGCAACATTCAGGTCGGCCAATGCGATCTGGTAATCAAAGTCATCGCCCCCTACCTTGATCCGCGCTTCCAACTCGGCTCTGCCGGCATCCGCGCCTTTCGTAGCGATCAAGAAGCGAACAAGGTCCAGCCCGAGCTTGCTGTCGGTCGGATTGGCCTCGGCCCTCGCGCGGAACTCCTTTTCCGCCTCGACAAATTTTCGCTGCGCAATGAGAAATTGCAGAAGCTGGGCCTGGTAAGTCGCCTCTTGAGGATTCTGCGCGATCAGTTTGCGCAGCAGCTCTTCGGCCTTCGCCAAATCCTTCTTGCGTGCATACGTATCGATCTTCTGCAGCGTAACGCGCGTTTCGTCCTTGCCGGCGGGAACCGAATCCAGAAGCTTCAGTGCACCATCCAGATCGCCATCTGCGACCTTTTTCGACGCAAGCAAAGAGATCGCATCGACGTTTGCAGGGTCGATCTCAAAGGCGCGCTGGGCTTCACGGATCGCACCGGGATTGTCGTTGGTGCGCAGGAGAATGATCGCCCGCAAAGCATGGAGTTCCGCATTCGGCTTATCGCCCTCGTTCGCGGCATCGACGACCCGAAGCGCGGCATCGGCGGCCCCACCGCCCACCATAATCCGCGCAAGCCTCAATCTCGCATTCAGATCGTTCGGGTCCAGTTCGACGATACGGCGCAGATCCAGGAACAGCGAGGACGCCTTTGTGCGTTCGTCGATGCCTGCGAGCGCCCGCCAGACTTCGACCTTGTCGCTCTTGTATTTGACGGCTTTCAGGAGTTCCTTCCGCGCCTCGAGGTCGTCCTTCTTTTCGATAAGAGCCATTCCGCTTTCGTAATAGCTCTGCGCGCGTTCTTCGGGCGATCCGCAACCCGCCACAAACATCACGAGCAGGAGCGCAAGTCCGCGGCGAACTTGAAAAGTCTGACCAACTGGCTGCTTCATCTCTGGCCCTGAATGAGTGTCACACGGCCGAAAGGCGGCCGGATAATCTTCTGTTCCCTCCGCTATCACACTTCCTGTGACAGCAGGAATTCGAATCTGTTCAGGCGGAATATTCGTCGCAGGCCGGCGGACGCGCCCGTAAACAGCAATGCCTGTCCCCGGCTGGCCAGTTGCTTTCGGACCATCAGGAACAACCCGAAGAATCTTGCGTCAATGTATTGCGTATTCGAAACGTCGACGATCAACCGTTTGCCGCAGTCGAGCGCGTCGCGGAGCTGTTCGATCGCGCCGTCAATGTGTATGGCTACCGCCGCCCCCGACAGAGCAAGGGTCACGGAACCGTGATCTTCGCTCCTTGCGATCGACAGCCTGTTCAAGTTTCGCGTCCGCCGCTCAGTCAGCATCAGGGGCAGGACGCACGTGACCAGCATTGCCAGCAGGGCCTTCCCGTCGCTCCAGTAACGCCGCCAGAGATGCGGTTCCTCCTTGATGCGCCACAGCCACTCGAACCCGGTGCTGCGAAGCATCGGCGGCGCCCGCCGAACGGTTCCGGCTTCGAAATTGATGGTGGCACCGAATTGGGCGCGAACGGGCGGGCGCAGCCGCCAGTGGTTATGCAGCAGCCAGGCCTGGGCCTTCTCCGCGCCGAAGAATACCGCAATTAAATCCGCGTCACTGGCATTTATTTCATCGATTATTTTCGGCGAGCTCATCTCTTCGATCGTGCCGAAACCGGGGTTGAGCACGCCGACGCATTCCAGCCCGCCCCGCTCGGCGTTCAGCCGGGCGCCGACCGCAGCCGCCAGCCCCTCGGCTCCGCCCAGCAGGAAGACCCGCAGGCGCCGGCCTGCCTCATTGGCCGATTTGAGCCGGCCGAACAGGTCGCTGCCGGCAACTCGCTCTTGGATCGGAATGCGCAGCAGTTTGGCGATCCAGATCAGCGGCATGCCGTCCGCAAGACACAGATCGCTCAGCAGCATGGACTCGCGGAAGGTGCCGTTGATCTGGCTCTTGACGAGGAAATTGACGTTGGGCGTCGAAATCAGAAATGGCGAGCCGGCATTCGTTGCGAGCTCCATCGCGCGCAGCAGCGAAGGAAAATGGAGCGCGTCCACGGGAATGCCGAGGAGGCCAAATATATTGCGGGAAAGGTCGTCCGGAGAGGCGCACGCCGATTGCGGATCCGCAGGCCGATCGGCAAAGTCGGACGAGGCCGGCAGGGTGCGCAACGTATTTAACATAAAAGCTCCACGAACTTCAAATCTTTGCCCGGCGCACCGCGGGCGGACCATCATATAATTAACGAATCGCAAGCGATCTACTACGAAAATCTTGCTTAGTGAAATCGATTTAATGTACGTGATTAATACCGCGCCCTGAATGACATGCCAATTCCAAGGAAATGGATGGGGCGGGTGCTCCCCAGGAATCACGGGGCCATCGACGGCCGATGGAGATGGTTGCGCGCATTGAGAACCGGGCGCTTCCAACGCGGCGAGCCGTCCGCTATTTGGTTTAATTCCAGGACAGGTGGCACACAGGTGGATCAGGCGACCAAAGAGATCAGCGCCGATGTTCCCGACTGGACGCGGGAGCACCCCCGGCAGTTTTGGGACCCCGGCCGCAAGCTGCTGCGGACGATCCGGCGCTACCAGTGCTGGCGGGCACACGGCGGGCTTTTCGGCAGGCTGTGCTGCAAGTTCATCGCGCTACGCCACCGCTTCTGGAGTGTGGTGACGGGGGCCGAGATACCACTCACCTGCCAGATCGGCGGCGGGCTGCTGCTCCCCCACCCGAACGGCATTGTCATTCATCCGGACGCCAAAATCGGAGTGAATTGCCTAATTTTCCACCAGGTCACACTTGGCAGCCGCGGCCGCGGCGGGGTTCCCGAAATTGCCGGCCATGTCGACATCGGAGCCGGCGCCAAGATCCTCGGGCCGGTCAAGATCGGGGCGCATGCGCGGATCGGGGCGAACGCGGTGGTGATTGCCGACGTCGAGGCACACGGGGTGGCGACGGGTTATCCAGGAGGAAATTGACCACGCGCTGGGATAGGGGCATCGCTTCGGGTGGTTCGTGATACCTAGACGCTTCGAAAAGGGTGGCGGCGGCCAAGCTGTTCGGCGGATTGGCGAAATGGCAATTTTTTAGCTCGTTTTTGGAAATTAAATTTGCTCTCTATGATTGTGATATATATATATATATATATATGAAATACACATATAAGACGACCGAAGGCGTCAGGCTCGCGGCCGGCGCGGGGCCCGCAACATTCGGCGTGGTCGTGATCGGGCGCAATGAGGGGCCGCGGTTGATCGCGTGCCTGCGCGGCGGCGGACGCGGTGGTGTACGTCGATTCCGGCTCGACCGACGGATCGGTGGCGGCGGCGCGCGGGCTCGGCGCGGGATGTGGTCGAACTCGATCTCGGCATTCTCTTCACCGCGGCGCGCGCAACGCCGGCTTTGCCCGCCTTGTGGCGACCGCGCCCGACTTGGCGTACGTCCAGTTCGTGGACGGCGACTGCGAGCTGGCGCCGCGATGGCCCGAGGCCGCGATCGGCTTTCTCGACGCCCACGCTTATGCCGCCGCCGCCTGCGGCCGGCTGCGCGAGCGGCATCCCGATCGATCGGTCTACAACTGGCTGTGCGACAAAGAGTGGGACCGCCCACCGGCGAGGTCCGCGCCTTTGCCGGCAACGTGATGATCCGCGCCGCGGCGCTGCAGGCGGTGGGCTTCTATCGGGAGGACGTGATTACCGCCGAGGAGGACGAGCTGTGTGTCCGGCTGCGCCAGGCGAACTGGCGGATCTGGCGGCTTGGCGACGAGATGGCGCTGCACCAACACAAAGCGATTCCAGCGAGCCGAACGCATGACCGATGATCCAAGTACACGACGTGCGGGCGTAGGCGCGGCGCCTCCCATTCAGGCCGACTCGCCGTTTTATCTCACCGTAGGGGGCAGCGCTTGATCATGGCTAAAACGATCTTTGAGGCCTTTAGTCGCGTTGAGATAATTCACTTGCGAGAACGCCGCGACAGATACGAATCTCTCCGCAAAGAATTGCGACGATTCGGCTTCCCGATTGAGCGCGCTAACATTCCGGACGCACCAAAGCCGGAGGATGCCAATGGGTTTCCGTCGCGAGGCGTTTATGGGAATTTCCTTAGTCATCTCGATATCATTCGCAGGGCGGAAGCCGACCAATTGGAATCGGTCTTGATCCTGGAAGATGACGCAATTTTCAGAACCGCAATTGGCTCGCGGGCATCTGAGATCGCCGAAACCATTAGAACGCTCGATTGGGACATTCTCTATCTCGGCCATTCGCTTCGCAAGCCCCCACCCTCTGACAATGGCTTTGTCGCCTACTCGGGTGGATTCTATTGGGCTCATTGCTACGGTGTGCGAGCCAGAGCAATTCCGAAGCTTGCGAGATTTCTTGAATCGGCGATAGAGCGGCCAGCAGGACATCCACTGGGCGGCAAGTTGTATATTGACGGAGCGTTCACGTTGTTCCGACAGCAAAACCAAGACCTCAAATTCTTGATATCGTCTCCCCGGCTATCTATCCAGCGAGGTTCCGAAAGTTCACTCGGAAAGGCCACTGGTTTCGGACGCCTGCCCTTCATTTCTGCTATGAGATCAACGCGCGACGAACTCTGGCGCCATGGATTTATAGGTGGCGGGCCACATTGAAACGGGGTTTTGGGCTGCATTCAGCACTCGGCTTAACTACCCTTCCAATCTCTCAAGAAAGCCGGCTGCCGGGCCTGCAAATCCCAGCGATATTGTTTCCTGGCCAGTCCAGCATCGTGCTACAGCACGGTCGATTAATTAAACTCGGAAGCCGATCGCCGGAACCGCATTGCAATGTTTGAAAATATTCGAGCTGATTTCAACGCCCATGGCCGTGACGCGGGCGCCCAGGGCTTTTGGGCCATGGTGGTCTATCGATTCGGCCGATGGCGATACGGCGTGCGCCCGGCATTGCTGCGCAAGCTGTGTTCGTTCGTCTACAAGGTGCTCTACAAGATCATTCAAATCGTTACCGGCATAGAGCTGCCCTGCGAAGCGAGTGTGGGCCGCAACTTCGTCATCGATCATTTTGGCGGCATCATCGTCAGTGGCTATGCCCGCTTCGGAGACAATTGCCGCATCCGCAACGGCGTGGTTGTCGGGCTGCGACGTGTCGAGGAGCCGGTTGCGCCTGTCATCGGAAACAATGTCGACATTGGCGCGGGAGCCAAAGTGCTGGGGCCGATCAGGGTTGGCGACAACTCGATTATCGGAGCCAACGCCGTCGTGATCGAGGATGTTCCGGAGAACAGCATTGCCATCGGCGTACCCGCCATCGTCAAGCCGCGCCGTCAGCAATCCGAAGCAGGTCCCACCCGTGATGCCGGCTGAAACGTCACACCGCTACGGCGTCGTTGCGATCGGCCGCAACGAAGGCGAGCGCCTCAAGCAATGCCTGACATCCGCGCAAGGCGCCGACGCCATCGTTTACGTCGACTCCGGCTCGACCGACAGCTCGGTCGCCTGGGCCAGAAACTGCGGCGTCGAAGTCATCGAACTCGACATGAAGAAGGGCTTCACCGCCGCGCGGGCACGCAATACGGGCTTTCGCCGCCTGATGGAGCTGCGGCCTGATCTGGCGTACGTTCAATTTGTAGACGGCGATTGCGAATTGGCGAAGCAATGGCCCGAGCGTTCCATGGCGTTTCTGGATGAACACCCACGGGTTTGCGCAGCTTTCGGCCGGCGTCGAGAACGTCATCCCGAACATTCTTTTTACAACGCGCTTTGCGACCGCGAATGGAACGTGCCGCTCGGAGAAGCCCGCTTCTTTGGCGGCGATGTCATGATCCGGACGGCGGCGCTGACCCAGGCAGGAGGATATCGCGAAGAGCTGATCGCAGGTGAGGAACCGGAACTCAGCGTGCGGCTACGCGCGTTCGGATGGGCGATCTGGCGGCTGGATCAGGAGATGACCCTCCACGATGCCGCGATCAGCCGGTTCAGCCAATGGTGGCTGCGGATGGTTCGCAGCGGCTACGCGTTCGCACAAGGGCGCCATCTGCACGGATCGACGCTGGAGAAGTTATGGATTTGGGAGAGCCGCCGCGCCTGGCTTTGGGGCTTCTGGCTGCCACTTGTATGCTTGGGCGCGATCGCCTCGTTCGGGATATCTGGCCTTACCAGCCTCCTTGTCTATCCGTTGCAGATCCTGCGAAGAATGACGCGTCTAAGCGGGCCCTGGTCCGAACGGTTTCAGCTCGCACTGTTCGAAATGCTTGCGAGGTTTTCCGAAGCTCTGGGGCAACTCAGGTTTCTGCGCGACCGGCTCGCCGGACGGCATGGCCGGATCGTTGAATACAAGTAATTCGCTTTTTTGACTGACAGGATTATTTGATGACCAGCACAACCATCGTTACATGCGTCGAAGCCGGCGGGCTGGAAGCAGAGGTTCTGTTGCTGGCCGAATCATTGAGAGCGTTTGGAGGGGCGTGGTCAAAATCGGACTTCCTCGCCGTCAAGCCTCGACGCGGCCCCGCTTTGAAGGCGGCCACGAAATCGGAGTTCCGCCGGCTCGGCGTGGAATTTATCGACAAACCCTACAATTCGAAATTCGAATGGTGGAACAATGCCAATAAGAGCGCCGTCATGTCGGCGCTTGAGACGCAGATTTCGACGCCAAACATAACTTGGCTCGACGGCGACATGATCATTCTGAAGCAGCTGGACGACATCACCCCTGCCCCCGGCACTCAGTTCATTGCGCGAGCAGGCGAAGGTTATCTGGGTTCCGACGGAGCTGATGCGAACGCAGCCTATTGGAATAAACTCTGCGATCTGATTGGGATTGATTTCGCAACGTTTCCGCAAATCGTCTCGTTCCCCGAGCGGCGCAACATTCGGGCGTACTGGCAATGCGGCATATACACCTATGCGACTTCCAGCCGGCTCGGCGCAGCGCACTTTGACATCATATCGAGGCTGCTCTCTAACAACATTGGCTCAAAGCAGGCCGGCATTTATCATCAGGACCAGGTTTCCATTTCGCTTGCAGTCCAGAAACTCAAGCTTAAGCATTCGGAATTTGACCCGACCATGAACTTCAACATCAATCCCCTTGCTAAGAAAAACGCCGCTATCGTACCAATTTCAGATGTAAAGATCCTGCATTATCACAACTCTCTACATAAGGAAGGAATCGATTGGGCGACTCAATACATCCAGCAATTGCCTGCTGACCGAAGGGAGTTGATCCAGCGGTACGTTCCGATTTCCTCCGATGCCTCTCTGTTGGCACGCCTCCATCGGAAGGTCCTGAAATTGAGCCGGCAGAGGCGAGTTGATCAATTTGCGCAGAGAGCTATCCTCTACTAGGTGCAACGATGGCACAAAACGCAATTTATTATGCAGCTGTTGCTGGTGATATTAGAGGAACGTACCTGTGTTGGCGTGATGGGCGGCGCGATGAGCGCCAACTTGCGGCGACCTACTCGGGTCAATTTTTCGATCTATGTAAACGCCTCCGCCGCCGTGGCGTTGCTTCATTTCCGACTCACGAAACTGTTTTGATTAATGACGACAGCTTCGAAATTCGCAGCCGACCGCACCACACGGCTTTCACTGGTGTATGGTTTCATCTTGCCCAGCTACGCAATGCCTGGAGGCTATGGTTGGACGTCTGGAGATCAGGCGCGAGCGACGTCATCGTAATGGACGGCGTGACCAGCTTCTATCTCTTGGCTCCGCTAGCCATCAGCGGACGAAAAGTATTTCTTTCGATACATACAGTCTTGTGGCGTAAGAATGAAAAGCAAAACAGCCGCAAGCGCCTGCTTGATCGTTTCAATGGATGGTTCTTTCGAAATTATTGCGCCGGTTGCTTGGTTGCATCTCCGACAATCGAATCGCAGTTGCGGAGCTTGAGTCACGACAAAATTCCGATAAAGATGTTCAATCCGCTTTATCGCCACGAGGACTTCGAACGGTTCAACCCACCGACCATCGGCGCCAAGCCTTTTCGAATACTCTACATTGGCAGAATTGAAGCCGATAAGGGGATTTGGGACTTGCTTACCGCGGCAAAGAATCTCATTGCCAATGGATATAGCGTGCGAGTTGATTTTTGTGGTGATGGCAGTGAGTTGAAGCGGCTTACAGAGCGGATTGTATCATCCGACCTCGAAAGCGCAGCCTTTACACACGGGCATCTAAATCGACCTGAATTGAGCAATTACCTTGAACAAGCTCAGGTAATCGTAGTCCCCACTAGGAGCTCTTTTCCAGAAGGACTGAATCAGGTCGTGATAGAAGCGGTACTTGCGAAGCGGCCGGTTATTACGTCAAACGTCTGCCCTGCTCTCCAACTCGTCGCATCGGCTGCGTTAGAAGCCGAATCCGATAACGCCGCCAGTTACGAACGTTGCATTCAGCAGTTGATCGAAGACCCTAAATTTGCAAGCGAGTTAGTGGCAGCCGGCTCAACCGTCAGGGATCAATTCTTCGACGTCTCGCTGGCATGGACAGAACAGGCATTCCGATTGATGCAGTGCTGACCTGATGCACCTGCAGAGCACAGTCCATTTGGTCACGGACCAACAACGGCCTTCGGAAACTCTGTCCTGCTCTTTCTCCATGCGCGGCCGAGAGCACCCTCAAAGAGATCAGTGCTAGCCTCCCAGGAAGATGTTGCCACCGTCGCCAATGCATTGTCCGAAAGCCGGCCCCACTCATCCTCGGTCCGCAGAAGGATCCATTCAACGCCTCGAGCGAGTTCGGCCACGTCATCTACATCGGCGAGCCACCCGTTCCATCCCGGCTTGATTGCCTCTTCCGGCCATCCGGCGCGGGTTGAAACAACCGGAGTTCGACAGGCCATGGCTTCCATGGCAGGCAGGTTGAACCCCTCGGACCTGCTGGCCGTGAGCCAGACATCGCAGCTGGCGTAGATTTCGCGAATTTGATCCTGTGGCGGTGAACGCAGATACTCCGTACCGGCGGGAAGAGCGAGATGAGCCGACGGATCCTGGCTGCCGAAAGACACGATCTGGAGCTCCGGGATATTCGTCCGAACCAACTCCAGAGCGGCCAGAGCTATGTCCACCCCCTTGAACTCGGATGTTGCATAGAGCAGGCCAACAGTCGGCCGCCGTTGCTTGAGTCTCTGTTGGGCAAAGAACTGGCTCCGATCAACGCTGTTCGGCACCAGGTCTACGTTTGCATCTCCATACTCACTCTCCATCAGATCCTTGAGCCATCTAGCGACGACGATCTTATGGAAGGGGAACTGGTAGGTCGCGCGGCACCGCTCCACCGGAAGGTACGGGAAGACTTCATGATGCTGCACGAAATAGACCTTCACGCCCTTTCTGTCACTGAAGGAACGAATCCACTCAGCGGTTTCCCACCAGGTTGCAATCACTATGTCAGCATCGGGAACGTCTTCCTCCTCGACCCTTCGCCAATGATCAAGAAGTTTTACGTTAGTAGACCTTCCGTCGAAATGCGACGGCCTGCGACTGCGATATCGCGTCCACCCTTTGCCGGCTAAATAGTCTCGCACACGTTGAAAGCCGGGAACCGGTCGAGCCGGCGGAGCAACCACGAAAACCTCGTGACCTCTTCGCAATAATTCATCCGCATAGATGGCTACGACCCGGGTGCCCCCGCTCATATTGAGTCCAGGCAATACAAAGGTAACACGCACTCAAGTATCCTTCAGAATTCGAGGCGAGATCGCTGTCCGCCACCGGCATCGCTACAGCGATGTTTTGCCTGACGCTAGCCCACCTGCTCTAGCTGGTTAGTGAACGAAGTTAACGATGCCATGCTTAAGCATCCATCCGCAAACCGCCCCCAACAACGCAGCGGGAACCGGGAGCAGCTCTCTCTTGATGTCAACCAAGCCTGCCCGCGATGCATAAATCAAAGTGAGAGGGACACTCGAAAAGTACGAAAGTACAACGCCTCCGATCGCGCCAGGAAATCCCAGAAAATTAAAGCCAAATGGGACCGCCAAGAATAAAACGACAATCCTGATGAGGTGAAGCTGAAAATACACCTTGGCCAGCCCCAGCGCCAGAAACGTCTGCGTGGCTATACGAAACGGATAGGCTAACAGGGCGACCGACAATATCTGCAGTGCTGGCCCGGCCTGCTGATATCTCGCATCGTAAAGGACCGAGACGATTTTCTCGCCAGAGACCATCAGGCAGCCGGCGGAAAAATAAGCAGCTGATGCTATAGCCAGGTGAAACCGGTAATAAGAGCGCTTGAGATCGATAGGGCGACTGCGAACCACCTCGCTCAAGGCAGGAAAGGAAACATCCACAACCATCTTCGTGAGGACTTGGTCGACCGAACTGAACATGAGGAAGGCGACCGCATACGCGCCAAGGGTGGCGGGATCAACCATTGCGCCAAGAAGAATCCGGTCTCCGTTTGTCGCGACGAAGTATAAGGCGGACGATAGAAAGAGCCATTTACCAAACCGGATAATCTCGGCACAGGCTGCGCGATTCCACTGAGGCGTGTTTGAAGTACCCGGAAGCGCTGTGTGCGACAAAACCGTTCTAGTCAAGGTCGACGCGAAACCACCGGCAATCAAAGCCCATATTGATCTGTCAACAATAGCCCAGGTCACCATCGCCGCAAAGCCGACGATTTGAGAGACAATCTCAAGGCCTGTAATTCGGGCCAGCAACAGATTGCGACTTGCTTGGAGCGTCTTTGTGGACTCAAAGCCATTTACTATGACGGCTAATGAAAGCGCCGCGATGACGTAAGGAAGACTTGGATGCTCATAGACACTTCCAGTTGGGATCGCACCTAGGCGACCGGCAAATCCGACCCCGATGGCGACCAAGATCAGACAGCCGGCGAGCACTAGTCCGCGACAAATCTGTAATAGCCAAACTGTGTTCAGAAATGAGGGGTCGCTTCCTCGGGAATTCTGCACAACGCTTGGTTTTAACCCCAAGTCAGATAACATTGCTAAGCCGACCGAAATCATCGTCGCAATCGCCATGATTCCGAACATCTCCGGAACCAGCAATCGCGTCATGATCAAAGTGCTGCCAAGCCGAAACGCGTAGCTGAATGCATAGCCGGCCAGACTCCAGCTACCAGCGGCCAATACTCGCTGCTTCAGCGTTCGCGTTTCGGCAAATGACATTCGAATTACTGCGTCTTGAATGCGGACGGAGCGAACAGGCGTTCCGGAACCGCCACCGCGTTTCTTGCCTCTACTCCCTGACCCCTCGCCGCCATCTTGGACGCAGTCATGCTTCGGCCCAACAAGGCTCCCGCAAGCAACCAGCCCCAAGGGTTGATCGACGCGTTCGGAATCTGCTCCACCGCCGTAACGGCGACGATCAGGCTCAAACAGGAAAGCAGGGCGATCTCGCGTCGAGATCGAAGAAAACGCAAGCTGCGAGCCGCTTTGAAGACAGGCCACGTCAGCAGGCCAAACTGCGCGACGAAACCGACGAAGCCGAACTGGCCAAAGGCCAATATCCACTGCCCGTCCGTTATGCTGAGATCCTTGCCATACTCATCGTATACACGATTTCGGCCGTACCTCCCCCAGCCGAACCAGAAACGCTTAGCTCCATGCGCGAGGAGTTGGTCTTCCTGATCGAACCGGAACTTGAGCGAGTCGGCGCGCTCCTGATTGAATGCCGCAGCGACCTGATATATCGGGCTGACAGGCACGAGGTCATTTATCCGCAAAAGCGGATAAGACAAGGCAATTGACGCAAGCAGGACCGCCACGCGCATTTGTGCTCTTGGTGAGAACCAACGAGCCAACGCTCCGATGGCCATAGCATAGATGAGCGCACCCGCAGATTTGCAAAGGACCAGTACCCCGCCGAGATAGATGCTGATACCGGCCGGAGGCAATTTGCCAATGGCTATTTTGGTACGCCAGAGCGCAACCGATGCAATAACCGCAGTGGCGAGAAAGAATGCAGCTACCAGGCCATTGTTCGTGAACACGACGGGGCGAAATCCGCCGTATCGCATTTCAACGGCAAATGGAGTCACTACCCCGTAGATCCATGTCGCCAACTGCGGACTGAGTCGAACTTCGAGCAACATCAATAGTGAATAGGCCAGAGCCGCGACGACCAAGGCTCTCAATAAGGTCTCGATATCCTCAGGGCGGGAGAGAAATCGTAGACCAACAAGGAAGGGAAAAAAGAGAATCAATTGACTCAGCAAGGCTGAGATGCCGTCGTAGTAGTCCACACCGGGTATGATCCGGGGGCCAGCCACGATCAAATCTCCATTCAGGATAGACGTAACGACTGGTGAACAGATGTACACCGCGATCAGTGCGCCGATCGCGACACCAAGCTTAGCGAATCTCCGATCTCGCGGAAAAAAAAGAAGGCTACCCAATATTGCAGCAAGACTGCCGACAGATCCCTTGTCGATCGCCGGAATCATCGGAACTTTCAGGAAGGCTTGGATCGGCAGAAAGAGAAACGCGCCGAGGACAGTCCACGCCGTTGCCTCTACCGGCGGACGGGTTTTGTATAGTACAAGCGCGACCAACGGCCAGCCGACAATCGCTAAATGGGCGATCCAATTTGCTCCGCCGACTTCCATTAGCGTTTCCCAAACCGGCAGAAGATAAGCCAGCCTTGCCAGCTTCAGCAGTCGCAGACCTAGCGGAAAGCGGGCTAATGATCTAGCCCGACAATCAGGTTGTCGGACCGACCAGAAATTGCAGCCCCTAAGAGGCTAGGCAAGTGGGCGAATGTGACCTCCGTCACGTCTGTTTGTTGAAGGCAACAATGGCCGCCCACTGGGGAGGCGTCGTGGTCTGATAAACGTCCTCCAGGACGGACCAGGCATTATTCGAAGGCGCACGCCCAGAGAGCTGGAAGCAGGAGGGAAATTCAGCAACGAAGCTTGCGTCAGTAAGACCTATGAAGTTGGCATAGTTCTGGGCAGTTGCTGTGCTTAGCACGGGAGACTGTTTTGACGCTGCTCTAAGAGCGTTGACGCTCGCCGATCCACCATAATCGGGAGAATACCCTCCTTCGTATCCACACATTTTATTAATTCCGAAAGACTTGGCCCAAATCTTCCAATTTGCATACATCTTCGCAACGTTGGAAACGGTGAACGGCCCGGTTCCGCCAATTACAGTCGCGGCATAGGCTGACGCGATCGTATCCTTGGTTGCCGAGTCCCCTGCCGCAAACGCCTCCGCATTGGTCTGCTCTTGCGCGGTCTTGTATTCGCTCGGAGTAATGTATTGCGCGCAGGCTACATGGGTGACCCACTTCGAGGCGGGCGTCTTGCTGTACGGCGCCTGCGGCGGAGATGACTGCTCCAGATACTTCGATGATGAAAGTCGGGCATTGCTAGAACTGGCGCCTCCTGAACTATGCCCGAGCGCCGTCTGCACGCCGCAAATGACATGGTACTTGGTGCGATCGTCGGCATAGACGGAGCTTACCGCTTGTCCCAGAACCGACATTGCCTTTCCGTACCAGTTGTGAACGTCGACGCCCCAGCCATATGCAGTCGCCTTGGCTTTGGCATAGCCCGTTGAGTAGAATCCCGCGGCTGAATTCCAGAGCTCGTTGGGACCTTCAAACCGCGGTACCATCCATGATGGCCCGTTTGCTTTGCAATATGCTGCGAGGCTGGTCATGTAGTCCGTGGCCGGATCGATAGCCAGCGGCGGCGTCACAAAGTGGGGGTGAGCGCCCACCTCGGCGCAGAGTCGCACCATCAGCTCGGGTGGGCAACCATTGTTGATGCCCGCGCTACCGCGATCAATGTCCCCTCCCTGCTTGATCCAGGCATTGAGCACCGAATCGAAAACAAGCGTTGCGAGACTTTGCCAGGTGCCGCCGATCGGATAAGAATTCGACCCTGCGGAAAGCGGACCGGAGTACGCATTGAGAATGGGAATGGCTCCGGTCTCACTCACATTCAATGTACATGGCCCGTTACAACTGACGTTGAATTTAATGATGACGGTCGCCTTGTCGGCGAGTTTGAATCCCGGAAGTTGAGCCGAATAAGCGCTTCCGGTATTGGTCGTCATGCCTGCATAGAGTGAAGGCCGGAACTCTGAACCAGCGTAGAAGACGTAGGAGACTGGTTTTCTCGTTGCCCATGTCGTCACGTTGGTCGTATTGCCGGCTTGCCAATTCAGGAATCGGATCACACCAAAATTTGCTTCAATCAGGCGTTGCTTGAACTTCGCGCCGAACACTTGGCCGGCGCTGATGGCAGCCTCATCTGCGGCATGAAAAACTTGCAGATTGGAGATGCGGGGATTGCCTATTGCGGAGATACCGACCACGAAACGTGTGTCTGTCGTGGAAAAAACGTAGCGACCAGCCCCACCTGTGCTGGTCTTGCTTCCACTCACCGGAGTGTTGCTCATTCCGCAATGGATCGTACCGTTGCCACTCCAGGTAATCACGTAGTTACCGGGCCGCGCCGCTTGGGAGGGCACGAAGAAAACAGTGTAGACCCCCTTGTTGGTGATTGTTGTCGGGTAACCGTCACTGTCCAGCGTGCTCGGATCGGGCCAACCGCTGTTGTCGAGCAGCGCCCAGCTCTGCGCATTCTTAAGGCAATTGAGGAAGGGATAGTCCCCGCCACCTTGAAGGAAGTTCAAATTGACCTGCGAGCGGCCGCCATTGAATTTGGGCGCCACCAATGCAGACACCCTGGCGCTCATCGGCGCAGCCAACGGCACCGGCGCAGCAATCGCGCTCGCCGGCAGCATCGACGTCAGGGAAGCAACGCTCACTCCTTGCAGAAATGTTCTGCGGTCCATTCTCGACGTCATAGTCAGGTCCAATCATCGGTTAAAGATAAATTCCAAGACGATTGATTACGCGACCGATCTGATTTTACCGCAGGCCGCGTCATCCACGCTAGTCTGACTTACAAAACCATTAAATCCGCCCCGTTAACCACCCCGGAACGTCGGCGCCGTGCCGGCGCTCGCGGATTTGGCCTTGCCGGTTGGCCCCAGCGAATAGACCTCGTACTGGCCATCGGAGACGGCGTATTGATAGGGCCGCCCCCACGGATCAAGCAGGTTCTTCGCCTTCTTTAAATACGGGCCGTTCCAGCGCGGCGCCTCCGGCGGCGCCTCGACCAGGGCTTTCAGGCCGGCGCTGGCGCTCGGATAGGCGCCATTTTCCATATAATAAAGCTCGAGCGCGGTCCCGATATTCTCGATCTGGAGCTGCACCGACTGGGTCTTGGCCTTGCCAAAATAACCCATCAGCTGCGGCGTCGCGATTGCCGTCAGTACCGCCAGAATACCCATCACGACCAGCAGTTCGAGCAGCGTATAGCCCGCATTTTTACGGTCGCGAGACCGCAATGCCCCACCCCGGAACGGCTTTCCGACACGGGGTCGTCCCCTGTCCAGTATCTTTGCCAACATCCTGATCGCCCCTGAATTCATCTTCGTGAATTTCCGGGAACGATACTGTTGTGCGCTGGTGTCCAAAGAGTTTACGAATGGAACCCGCTAGGAAGACGGTCAACGTCAAGTAACGGATATCGGGAAAGCTCGGCATAATAGCTGAAGGGCTTATTGAGAGGCGGCCGCGGTCTGGTAAATATCAAATTAAACAACACGATCCGGGCCTGCGATTTAATCCAGGACCCCGGCAATTTCGAAAGACTGGAGCATCACATGCGGCGCCCGCTCTGCCGGCGCCATGGACGAGATTGAGCATGGCCTCGATTTCCGAGCCCTTCATCCGCCGGCCGGTTGGAACCACGCTGCTGGCGATCGGGCTCTTCCTGGTCGGCATGGTCGCCTATGTCTTCCTCCCGGTCTCGGCGGTGCCCAACGTCGACTTCCCGATGATCCGGGTATTCGCCAATCGCCCCGGCGCCGATCCTGCGGTAATGGCGGCGACCGTTGCCGCGCCGCTGGAGCGACGGCTCGGCCAGATCGCGGGTATCGAACAGATCACTTCGACCAGTTCGCTCGGCTCTACCAGCATCCAGCTGCAGTTTGCGATCGGCCGCAACATCGACCGCGCCGCGCGCGACGTACAGGCGGCGATCAACGCGTCGCTGGCGGACCTGCCGAGTGACCTGCCGTCGCTGCCGCGATTCAAGAAAGCGAATCCGTCGGCGACGCCGATGTTCGTGCTGGCGCTGACGTCGAAGACGCTGCCCGCGAGTGCGATGTATGACGTCGCCGACACCGTGATCGCACAGCGCATTTCGCAGGTGCCCGGCGTCGGCGAGGTCACCGTCTCCGGCGCCGATCAGCCGGCGGTGCGGATCGCGCTCAACCCCGTGGCGCTTTCCAACGCCGGTATCGCAACCGATGACGTGCGGCTCGCCATCATCAACGCCAATCCGCTCGGGCCCGTCGGCATCTTTGACGGCGGCCACCAGAGCGAGACGATTTCCACCAACCGGCAAATGCGCACCGCGGCCGAGTTCCGCGACATCATCATCAAGAGCTCGGCCGGCAATTTCGCCCGCCTCGCCGATGTCGCCGAGGTCGAGGATTCCGTCCGCAACCACCGCTCGAGCGCCTGGTTCAACAAGCAGCCCGCGGTGCTGATCCAGATCACCAAGCAGGGCGATGCCAATGTGATCGACACCGTCGACCGCGTAAAGGCCTTGCTGCCGGAGTTGAAGCGATGGCTGCCCGCCGGCCTCGAGATATCGACGCTGGTCGACCGCACCGGCACCATCCGCGCCAGCGTGCTCGACATGCAGTTCACGCTGCTGGCGGCCGTCTTCCTGGTGATGGTGGTGGTGTTCGCCTTTCTGCGGCGGCTGACGCCGACGATTGCGGCCGGCGTCTCGGTGCCGCTGGCGCTGGCCGGCACCTGCTCCGGGATGTGGCTCGCCGGCTTCTCAATCGACAACCTGTCGCTGATGGCGCTCGCGATCTCGGTCGGTTTCGTGGTCGACGATGCCATCGTCATGATCGAGAACATGTATCGCAATCTCGAACGCGGTATGGCGCCCTATCCGGCTGCATTGGAGGGCGCCAGGCAGATCGGCTTTACCGTCCTCGCGATCAGCCTGTCCCTCATCGCCGCCTTCACGCCACTGATCTTCATGGATGGGATCGCCGGCCGGCTACTCCGCGAGTTCTCGTTAACGCTGACCTTTGCCGTTCTGGTCTCGACCCTGGTCTCGCTCACGATCACGCCGATGATCTGCGCGCACTACATCAAGGAAGCCACATCGGATCGCGCGACCCGGTTCGACCGCATGGTCGAGGGCACGCTGTCGCGCATCGTCGCCTTCTACGCCTGGACCCTTCGGGCTGTTCTGGGTTTCCCGTTGCTGACCTTGCTCGTATTCTTTGCCACGATCGCGCTGACGGTGGTGCTCTATATCAAGATCCCGAAGGGTTACTTCCCGCTCGACGACAGCGGCCTCATCGTCGGTGCTTCGCAGGCTTCATCGGACACCTCGTTCCAGTCGATGACCCGATTTCAGCAACAGCTCGAGGATGCCATCGAAACCGACAACGCCGTCGCTGGCGTCGGCTCAATCCTCGGCAGCATGACCGCAAACCGGGGACTGTTCTTCATCAGCCTCAAGCCGCCGCAGGAGAGACCCGGGTTGACCACGCAGATCGTGATCGATCGCTTGCGTAAGAAGCTGGAAACGATGCCGGGTGTGCGGCTCTACATGTTCCCTGCCCAGGATATTCGGGCCGGCGGGCGTCAAAGCAGCTCCTCCGACTACCAGTACACGGTCTCGAGCGTCAACGTCGACCTGCTGAAGAAATGGGCCCCCATCGTCGCCAAGCGCATGGAAACGGTCGAGGGCATTACCGACATTTCCACCGATCGCGATGCCGCCGGGCTGCAGCTCACGCTGATCATCGACCGCAATGCCGCCGCTAAGCTCGGGGTCCGCGTCAAGGACATCGATGACGCCTTAAACAACGCATTCGCGCAGCGGCAGATCTCGATCGTCTACACCCAGCGCAACCAGTACATGGTGGTGCTGGAGATCGACCCGAAATTCCAGAGCGACCCTGCCAATCTCGACCGCATCTTCGTGGCGGGCGCCAACGACGCGCAGGTGCCGCTGTCTGCCGTAGTCCGCTATGACCGCGGCCTGGCATCGCTGGCGATCAATCACACCCAGTCAATCCCGTCGACGACTGTATCCTTCAACATCGTCTCGAACGTGCCGATCGAGGCCGCGATCTCGAACATTCAGCGCGCAGTCGACGAATTGCACATGCCGGAAGGTATCCGCGGCAGTTTTGACGGCAATGCCGGCGATTTCAACAAGACCAGCGGCCGGCAGCCGCTATTGATCCTCGGCGCACTGGTCGCGATGTATATCGTGCTCGGCGTGCTCTATGAGAGCCTGGCGCATCCGATCACTATCATCTCGACATTGCCGTCGGCAGGCCTCGGCGCGCTGCTGGCACTGCAGGTGACCAATACGCCGCTCACCGTGATCGCCTTTGTCGGCATCATCCTGTTGATCGGCATCGTCAAGAAGAACGGTATCATGATGGTCGATTTTGCGCTCGATGCCGAGCGCAACCGCGGCCTGTCGTCGGCGGATGCGATCTTCGAGGCATGCCGCGCCCGCTTCCGTCCCATTCTGATGACGACGATGGCGGCGCTGTTTGCCGGCATTCCGCTGGTCATCGCCACCGGGCCTGGCACCGAGCTGCGCCGGCCGCTCGGCATCACCATCATCGGCGGCCTGCTCGTCTCGCAGATCCTGACGCTGTACACGACGCCCGTGATCTATCTCCTGATCGACCGGCTGCGCCAAAAACTGCGATCCCGCGGCACGCTTTCGCCGATATCGACGTCGTCTCCATCGGCATTGCGATAGGCCTGCAACGCAATGCAAACGGGCCGGTGCGCCCCGCGGGCACAATGGCCGCCTTTAACGTTTATCCCAATGCATTAAACAAGAGCCCGAAAGACGTCTTTTCTTTTCCCGTCCGCAAGATTAATGATCGCCGATTGTTTGTATCAACTGGTCTCGCACCCGTGAAATTGCTCGTCGTCATTGTTAACTATCGCGTCACCCAGCTTGCGATCGATTGCCTGCACTCGGTCGCAAAGGAAATCGCCAGCGTCCCCGGCGTCCATGTCGCAATCTGCGAGAATGGATCGGGAGATGGTTCCGCCGAACTCATCCGGCGGACGATCGAGGACAATGGCTGGTCATCCTGGTGCACCCTCAAGGCGCTCGACGTAAACCTCGGCTTTACCGGCGGCAACAATGCGATTCTGCGGCCGGCGCTGGAATCTGCCGACAAGCCCCAATATTTCCTGTTGCTCAATTCCGATACGATTGTCCGCCCGAACGCCTTCAAGGCACTTGTCGACTTCATGGACCAGAATCCGCATGTCGGCGTCGCCGGCAGCCGGCTCGAAGATCCCGATGGAACTCCGCAGCGCTCCGCATTCCGCTTTCAGTCACCGCTCGGAGAAATCGAAGGCAGCTTGAAGCTTGGGCCAGTGAGCAGGTTGCTAGACCGCTGGATCGTAGCTCCTCCTGTGGTCGATTACGCGTTCGAAACCGATTGGGTTGCCGGCGCTAGCATGATCATCCGGCGCGAGACGATGGAAGCGACGGGATTGCTCGACGAAGGCTTCTTCACCTATTTCGACGACATCGATTATTGCTTCAATGCCAGGAAGCAGGGATGGCCGACCTGGTACGTTCCGGCAAGCCGTGTGGTGCACCTCGTCGGTCAGTCCACCGGCGTGAACAGCAAACCGAAGCGTTTGCCACCCTATCTCCTGGAAGCGCGCAGGCGCCACTTCCTGAAGAACTACGGCGCATTCTACGCGGCCATGGTCGACATCTGCAGAATTGCGGGCCTGTCGCTCTGGCGGCTGCGGGTCATTCTCACGGGAAAGGAAGATACCACGCCTCCGCGGCACCTTTCCGATTCAATCCGGCACAGCGTGTTTTTCAAAGGCTTCAAGGTGATCGACGTCAAGAATCCGGCCTTAACCTCGTGATTTCCGAACCCGATCCGGGATTTCGTTATGTCCGTCGACGATGAGATTGATCGGAGCCTGGTAGAGTTTGCCCAAAAAGTCGCAGCCATACCGAAGGGCATTGCGAACGAAGCTCGTTCCGAACAACCGTCGCCAGACGCGCTCGACGCGTCGCCAGCCGTAGCCAAAATCGGCTGATCCGGACACCCAGCCCTCCCCGCCCACCGGCGCGATCGGCAAACAGATTCGCAATGCGGATGAAATCGCTGGCCTCATCATGAAGTCACTGCGCTCCATCGATGGTTGCCCTGCTCGCGGATTTGTCGTTACGGTCTATGGGTCAAACCCCTGGAACGCCATGCTGACGATTCGGCCGGAAGCGGGCCTCCGTATCGATCGCGGACTCTGGCGTTCCCGGTGCAAGAGATCGGCGCGCGGCTCAGAAAGGACTTCGACGTGGTGTCAACCATCTCGACCAGTGGCTCGTCGTAACCATTCCACAGGGTTGTGCCAGCGAGAGCAGGTCGGGTATCCCAGATATGGCAATCAATTCGGCCAACAACGTCCTGCCTTCCGGGTTTGATCCGTCAGCTCAGCCGTTCCGTCTCCTCGGAATCGACCCCGGCGCAACGGCATCGGAAATCCAGTCCGCCCTCGGCCGGGCACGCGAGATGCATATCGCGCCGGAGAAGAGTCTGGCGGAGGCATCTGCGGCGATTTTGGACCCGGTCCGACGTCTGGCGAGTGAGCTCTCCTATCCCCTCGGCAGCACGCCCGATCGCGTTGACCTCTTCTACATCGAACGGCCCGCCGATGCTTCCGACGACGACATCCTGCAAACATCGGCCCAGTTTGCGCCGCTCTCGGCGGCCAACTTCATTGCGCGTCATGCGGTGCGGCACGGCGCCTCCAGCGAACTGCTCCTTGGCCTGATCGACGCGCACAATTCCATCGATGCAATGGAAATCTATCAGACCCTGCAGGCGCTCCGGAATCGCGCCGGTTGGCCTCCGCCCTCCCTGGCGAGCGTGAGGGATGGGCTGGACGATCTCCTGGACGCGCATTGCGTGGCCGTTATCGAGGCCTACGATCCGATCGAAGCAGCCGCAGAACCGCTGCTGGAAGCCACGCACCGGATCCTCGCAACCCGCGAACCGACGCTCATCCAAAGGCATTCGCTGCTATTGGAAGCCTATCGGCACGCGACTGCGAAAGTGCGCGTCAACGCCGATCAGCAGGTCGACAGCGCCTGCCAAGCGCTGGAACAACAACCGAGCGACGCATCGTCGATTGAGAGATTGGCAGACGCGCTGCAAGTCTGGATGTCGCTGTGCGAACCGCTGTTGTTGCTCGACGCACACCAGGGGTTCAGCGACGGCGAAACGAACGTCACACCTGATCGCGTCTTCGGCTTGCTCGGCGAACTCAGCAGCCGACGGCACTACCGTACGGCACAGCAGGTTCTGGATCACGTACTCGTCGCTTTCGGGTCAATCCCGGATGCGGCTGCACGCCTCGCCAAAGTCGGAGACATACTGCGCGAAATGCTGCAGGCCGGTTCGACTGCCATCGTGCACGAGCCGGGCCTTGCAGTGCCGACGCAGAGCGGCGGCTTCCCTCATGCCAGAAAGGCTGCGCTAGCGGCCGCAGCGCTGCTGATCATGCTTGGGTTTCTGGTTGCGTATTGGGCTTTCGACGGAGAAGTGGCACCCTCCGTCGCCCCAGCACCCAATCCGCCCGAGGCGAAGGCGGAGCCGGAATTGCTTCCTGCCGTCGGCAAGGGCCAGCGCTTCGCGCGAGAATACGTCCGTTACTGCCGTTTTCAGGAGGAGCGGCTGCGTGTCGTGAAGCAAAAGGTTCGAGGTCCCGAAGACATCCGCGCCTATAACGCGCTTGCAAACGACTACAATTCACGTTGCTCCGATTTCTTCTATCAGGACGAAGATCTAAGAGCGGTGAAGGAGGAAGTCGTCGCGAAACAAAAACTTCTCGAAGCCGACGCCGAGCGCATACTTTCGACCTGGCCCTGGCGTACGAACGTCGGTGGAGCACCTGGGGCGTCCTCCAAATGAGCCGAAATCGTTCGGATAACCTTACTGGCGTCACAAGCCCCTCATGGTGAGGAGCGCAAACAGCGTCTCGAACCATGCGGCCCCGTCCGTGGCCCTACATCCTTCGAGACGCCCGCGTCTCGCGGGCCCCCTCAGGACGAGGTTTTTAGAGGCCTTGGCGCGCCAATATCGGGCGAAGCATCGCACAAGCGTCAGCGCAAAGTTCCCGATTTAACTTTTTCCGCGGCTATCAAGCTTAACGCGCGAGTTGCATTGCGAATGGCCTGCGAAAAACTATGGTTGTTTTCGAGTTACCGTATTCGGCCGAATTGATTGCATCACCTTGCGGGGTATTACGTGAAGCGCCAGCCTTTGAGCAGACCCAAGAACGTCCGGGCATTACCGGCCACGAATTCGCTGAGAGACCGCTACGCTGAAGTGCTGAGGTTGCGTCGGGCCATTTGCCAGACCCAGGCCGCGCTGCAGGCGCCGGCTACCGTCAATCGGCTCGCCGCGAAGTAACCTCATGCGTTCGACCGTTACCAGGTGCGCCTACCTGTTTGCTATCGTCACAGCCATGATCGGCTGGTCGTGGCTGCTTCTGCATAGCCTCGCCTGGGCGTTTGATTACTAGACTGATTTGAGGACGGACGTGGCGCCGCCTCGAGGCCTGCGCTCAGTCGCAGACTCTGACCGCTCGTTGCCGCCAGCCCCTGGCGGTCCAGACGCGGCGCAGCACATAGCAGGCAGCTTCGCTGCGATAAGCCCATGGACCGTACTCGGCATACTCGCCATAGCCGAACGGATAGTCATAGCCATCGTCAAATGGATGACCGTAGAGACGCGCGTAGCCGTAGGCCCCTGGATAGCCAATCCCGCGGAATCCCGGCGCGACGATATACGTGCCACCGGCTGCCGCAACTTCAGGGACGATCGTGAGCGTCAGGCAAAGCGAAAACAAAGCTGAACTTGCTTTACGCATATTCCGGCGTCCTTGCACTACCCCGCGGAGCAGAATGGTCTGATGGAGCCTTGGCCAGATGATCGATGAACTGAGCGCCGAACTCGCATCCGATGCGCCATGCCAGCCGGCACCGGCGGGGGCGGCCGGTCGAGAGGATCAGCGTGAACTCCGCGGGCACATCGAGATTTTCAGCGATAACCCGCACGCCGCCATCTGATATGTCCGTGATCGTGCAATCGCGCGGCAGCGAGCCGACCCCCAGCTGAATCTTAGCCGCCCCGTGACAGGCACGACGTTCGCTTTTTCGCCGATCCACAAACACCCCGACCCCACCCATATTTGTTGATTTTGTCTTTCGGCAATCTTATCGAAAATCCGTTGGGCTTCGCCTAAGCGATCGCCCCGCAGTCGATGGTTTCCATTGGTGGAAAGTTTACCGCTACCACCGGCCGACAAGGCCTCGCAAAATCTCTGACGGCCCAGGGTAAGGTTAAAGATTCAATTGCCTCGAAAGCAGCTCTGAACCGGTACAAAGTGCGAAGATGAGAAGGCACACAGCTATCAGGCGCGGAATTGCGGCGATCGCGATCGTTCAGCAGCATCATGATGGGTTAATCGAACCCGCCCCAAATCTACGGCAGATTTACTGATAGATTTGTTTTGAGAAGCATTTAAGAATGCAGATCTCCCCGGCGTTACTGGCGAGAAAGGTCACACATGGTTACTTTGCATCATCACTTTGCGGTGGGGTTATGAATTTTCAACGCATCATGGGCCTTGCGGATTACTATTCTCGCAGCAAAGGCAAGTTTTATCCTTGGGGTTTTGCAATGAACGGCATGACCTCCAGATTGGAGGCCGCGCGTCAGATCATTCACGTGCTCGCCATTGAAAGAATTGTCGAAACCGGATCGTTTCGCGGCACGACGGCTGAATGGTTTGCTCAATTTGGCCTTCCGTTGGAAACAGTCGAGCTCGCGGAACGCTATTGGACTTTTTCAAGGGCTCGACTGGCCAAGTTCACGAACGCGAAGGCTTACTTGCAATCCTCGGTCCCGTTTTTGAAGGAACGGATTGCCCTCGGATCGGTGGAGAAGGACGCGCGACAATTTTTTTATCTGGATTCTCATTGGGAAAACCATCTCCCCTTGCGGGAGGAACTCGAGTTGATCTTCAATCACTATACCAACGCCGTCGTCCTGATCGATGACTTCAAGGTAGAGGATGATCCGGGTTATGGCTTCGACCACTACGCGCCGGACAAGGAACTGACCCTCGCCTATGTTCGGAATTCCGATCTCCCGAACCTGTCGTGCTTCTATCCTGCCATTCAATCAAGGGAAGAAACTGGCGCCAGAAGGGGCTGGGTAGTCTTGACTTCAAATCCCGGGATGGCCGAACAATTGAGGACGGTACCCTTGCTGCGAGAATATCCGCTCAAGACATAGATTCGGCAATTTGGGGCAGTGCATCGTTTCCAAATTGATTTCAGAGCTAATCTGGATGCAAGCACGGATCAGACAAATATGCCGTGTCATTGAAGGCGGGCCGGCGCATCTACGCTGACTGGGCTACGTTTCATGCCATCGCCGGTTCTGATGATAGCGCGCCAAAGGCAACCGTACCGACGTGGGGCATCGATCTTTGGAGGTCACTGATAGATGCGACGGTTTCACCCTTCCGGTGTTCTTTGCCGAACAGGCGCGTGTTCGGCAACGATTGAAGGGCGACCAGCTTACTTCGACAATAACCACCTCGCCGCGTCAGCCTCCGAGTTTTGGTCTCGTATTTTTGACGATTTCGATCTTCCCACAGGCAGACATGAACCGTGATCGCAATCGCCGCACGGGTCGACGGCGCTATAAGGTGGAGAGACGTTTAATTACCCTTTAAAAAAATGATCCAAATTTTGAGTCATATCCAGCCGGGAAAGCTTCCGATTGGAATCATCTCCAGCATTAGAATGGCGAATTGCCCCGGCCGAGACCGCTATATTGGGTGGTCCGAATAGGATTCGCTGCGAAATTGACCTTCTTGGTTCAAAAATGGACAAAAACAGCCTAAAAAACTGATAGAGAATGATTAGAATGCTGTGCGCCGCGGTTGACTTGGCTAGAATTCGCAGATATTAATATCTTATTAAATTCCAGGAGTGAAAAAATGAATAAGCTGCTCAAATTTACTGGCGCTGCATTATTTGGCGTTCTGCTTCAGAGCGGCGCCTCACAGGCGAATGTGCTTCTAAATGGCGGGTTTGAATCAGGGGATTTCACCAATTGGACGGTGAATCTTGGCACTAGCTATCCTCAAGTCGTTATTGCCTATAATCAACCTGGCGGTTATCCCACCGGCGCGTTCGGGGAACCTATCCCCACAGCACCCAACGGTGGAACCTACGGTGCTTACTTTGTTTCGGACACTGCCACCCAATCGATCTCCCAGTCGATCAGCCTGACGCAGGGGCAGCACTACCAGGTCAGCTTCCAGGTCTATTCCCCCAACAACGGTCGGAATAACCCATTCGATGCTACACTCCAGTCGAACGTGGATGGGGTGCTCTCCCCGCTGTTCACGGCCAAGACTTTGGCGAGCGGATGGACCCTTTACTCGGCGATTTTCGCGGCCAGCGCCGGTCCCTATACTTTCTCGCTGAATTTCCACGGCCAGGGCATTCCTGCGGCAGACTTTGTGGTTGATAATGCGACGGTGGCGGCTGTTCCTGAGGCTTCCACTTGGGCGATGATGATCCTGGGCTTTGTCGGCGTCGGCTTTCTGGCCTATCGCCGCCGGGAAACTCCGAAGAAGATCGGCTTTCGCCTCGCTTGATGATTTCAGCCGTATCTGAGTTGGAAGCCGCCCAATTGGGCGGCTTCCTTTTTTGTCCACCGGCTTGATGGTGCAGGGCGAATTCCCAGCCTAGCCACAATGTGGCGTCGGCGGACTTCACCGATTGAATAATTTATTTAATAATATTAAATATAAAAAACTTTAATACACCGCGCCGCACATAGCCAACTGCAACAACGTCGAGCCACTAACCATACGCGCCAGCGTAGACTCCAAGAGCAACTCCACTAGCGGGAAGGCAAGAACTTCCCGTTTGCCGTCAAGCACGCCGCCATCCGCACGTACGAACTGCCGCCTGTCTGCAGTCGGGCGCGAAGATCGACAAGCAACAACCGTTCATCCCGATGCTTCACCACGGTAAGGTTAAGCAGCCAAATCATTCGCACGAAAGCGATCGCCAATGCACAAGTCCGGTATGAACCGGAAGATCGTTACTAAGCTAATGCCGATAGCGGCATGGATGGCCGTCATCACGATCGCTTACGCCACGCTGACGCATGTCGGCTTCGTCTATGCCATCTATTTCAAGCTCTCGCCGTTCGTGATGCGGCCGGCGATGCAAACCTACGCGCATTTCGAGCACGTGATCGCGTTTGCCAGCCTCGGCGCCCTGTTCGGGTTCGCCTACCCTCGGCGCCTGATCCTGGTTTGCTGCATCGTACTCGGCGCCGCGGTGCTGCTGGAGATATTACAGACCGTCACGCCGGACCGGCACGGCACATTGATCGATGCGCTGGAGAAAATGGCGGGCGGCGCGGCCGGTATCCTATTTGCGAGAACTGCGTGGCGGATATGGCCTGCCAAGGACATACCATCCTGAGATTGGCAGCCCCTTCTGACTTAACTCCCAAGGCAGCCGACCACATGACGGTTCCGCAATGCGAAACCAGCAGGCTCATTTCACGTGCAACGAGGCGTTATCCCCACCGGAGATTGACTCAAATTAAAAGAATGTGTTTAAAGGAAGTACAACTATTAATAAACGGGGGTATTATGCGGTTTTGGACGCTGGGCTTGATCGGTCTGGGGGCCGCGCTGGCGTTGACGTCGTTTGTCAGCTCCGCTTCGGCGGTCGTCACGTTTAATCAGAATCTGGCGTCGGGCTGGACCCAGGGGAGTGGCACCAGCAACGGCCATTTCACGGTCGACACCGAGGACAATGGGGTGGAGCTCGGACTGCGTGCCTCCCTTCGATTTATCGGGCCGATCACGCCGACAGGAAATCTGTACATCGCGCCTGTGGGCAGCACTCCGCCCGGCAGCGCACTGTGGAATTTCGAGTTCTCGGTCAATCCCGGCTCGCTGGTAGGCACCCATTCGCTGCTGACGATTACCGGTCCCGGAGGATCATTGGCGTTCGATCCGATTATAATCGGGGACAATACGCCGATCGGCGGCCCGCTCTATCAGAACAGCGAGAATCTTGGCTTTGCCTTTCTGGGCGGTCCGATCAATTTCAACCCGAATATTTCCGGCATCTACACCTTCGATCTCAAGCTCCTCAGCGCAAACAACGACGTGCTGGGCGACGTCTCGATACAGGTCAATGCCATACCCGAACCCTCGACCTGGGCGATGTTGATCCTCGGCTTCGCCGGCATCGGCTTCGTGGCCTATCGTCGAAAATCGCGGCCGGCCGCGCTGGCCGCCTGACCCCATCTTCCTAGACGAAGTGAAAGGCCGCCTTCGGGCGGCTTTTCCATTGCGCCCACTGATTTGAAATCCATCTGAAAGCCGCTCTGCCTAAACTGGCTGCTGCCCTAAAACCCAGATCCACCAGAGGCCGATGGCAAGGTGCGGTCCGAACGAGATCGCCTGCTTGCCGTCCAGCTCATGTCCTTGCGCTCTCAGGATCAGCAAGCTGGCCAAAGCGGAAGCCACCGCGATCAACAGCAAGCCCGGGATTCCTACCGCGCCGATCCAAAAGGTGCCCGCCGCGACAAATTTCACGTCACCAAAACCCAGCCCGTCATGGCCTCGCAGCCAACGATAACAGGCCCGGAACAGGACCGCGGCAGCGAAGACCAGCGCAGCCTCCACCCCACGCGACCAGACGTCTGCCGGGCCCCACAGATAGGCCTGTAGCGCTCCGCCTGCGGCCAGCGCCAGGACCATGCTGTCCGGAATGATGCCGTAGCGGCCGTCTATGGCGCATACGCTGGCCGAGAGAACGACGAGGTAGCAGCCTGCGAAGGCCGGCAATGCCCAGCCAGGATCGCCTGCAAGGCTAAGTGCGAGCCAGATCGCGCCGGCGATCAGGCCCCATGCCACGGCGACGTATTGCCGTCCGGACGGCTGCCACACCAGCACGCCGCTGAAGAAGCGGCCGGTACGGTCGCAGGTCTTGCGGAGCGCGCGTATCATCTCCCGCTCGCATGCAGGGGAACGGTCAGCTTCTCGCCTTGCCCCTCCAACACGACCTGCTCCGGCGTAACCGCGGCGACGCGCCAGCCATCGATCTGGCCATTGACCTGAACCCACACGCCCACCGGGTTTTGCGACGTCATCAGGAACGCCTTGGCCACCCCGTCGCTCATGAACACCCCTTTCAGGGAAATTCCGGAGTCCAATGTCGGCGCCATCGGCAGTGGCGCGGAAATCGGCTCCGCCGCGACAGGAACCTGCCGATTCCGCACGAACAGGGGGCGCTGCAGGATATTCTCGAACCCTGCGGAGGCGCGCGCACCGGCTGCTTTGGCGGCCGTCCCACCGCTGCCTAACCATGCCGGGGCCGAGACCGTCGACAGCTCCAGCGAAATCACCGCGCTTATCGTCATCACGCCGACCAGCCCGATCCAGGCTACAAAAGCGATGATGAGGACACGCGTCGCAGGGCGCAGCGCCGCCAATTCGCTTCGGCCGGGCAGCTCCGACCGCCCCAGCATGGCGGCCAGCCTGCCGGCTGCGAATTGCCGCGGCGAGCCGGTCATGCCCGCCAGCCGAAGCTGAACCATCTGGGCCAACGACGTCATGGCGTCCGCTCCACCAAGGTCGATCGGCGGCCGGCTTGTTGGCCGTCCACCGCCCGGTCAACGGGTGGTTGCGGGCCGTCCCGGATAGCGCCCTGAACCCTCAACTCCGCCCTGATCGGACCGTCCTCCCCGTCCGCCAGGCTGCGGAACGAGGCGGAGGAGACAAACAACAGCGGCGTCTGGTTCTCGATCGTGAAAATCATGTCTCGAACCGCCTTCAATGGCCCTTCGAGCTCGACGCTGACGGCAATCATGGGCAACGACTGGGACCGGCCGCCCTGCAATCCGCGGATCGCGAGCAGATTGACGCCGGCATTCGCGGCCATCGATTTCAGGCTGGCCTGCAGATCGGCACTGGCAACGCGCTCTTCATTGCCGGGAAGGAAAGGATCGCCTGTTCGCCCGACGCTGACGGCCGACTTCTTTGCCGCACGCGTCACGTTCTGGAAATGCGCAAGCTGTGCCGCATGGTCCGAAATCTCTTCGCCCCTGGCGGCAAAGTGACCCATGATGGGCGCGAAGATGAAGATGGCCGTGAAGAGGATGGCAGCGGCGTTGAATGCCAGGAAGGGCGTTCCGCGCGCCAATTTCAAATTCCCAATCATGGCGCAGGCCGGGATCTTGCGGCCGGCCGCGCCGCGCGGGCGCCACGCAGCTTGAACAGAATGCTGAAGCGATCCTTGCGCTCGTTCGCGTCAGTCGTGATCGCAGACGTCAGCGTCGCGCCGGAAAACAGCGGCGACTGGTCGATGATGCGAACCAGACCAGCGGCGTCCGCTGAAAACCCGGATAGCGTCACCGTGCCGTCAGCGATGCGGGTTTCGGTCAGAAAGGTATGGTCGGGCAGGATGCGCGACAGCTCATCCCACACGGCGAGAACACCGGTGTCAGCCTTCATCGCGAACAGGCGCGCCGCGGGATCCATGCCGTCGCGGCCGCTTTGAGCTGATAGCCGGGCCTCGATGAGCGCCGCTTCCAGCGCGGCGGCAACGCTGGCCTGACGCCATTCGAAGACGACCAGGCCAAGCAGGACGGCCACGAGGGCGGCGACCGCCAGCAGCCGGACCGCGCGCAACGCCCAGGCCGGATCTTCGTCGCTCACAGTGCGGAACGTGATCACGGGCACGGCCTCACCATTGGCATCCGTCACCGCAAGACAGTCGACATCGCGCGAGGCCAGACCGAGCTCCGACAGGGCGGCCTCGGCGCGATCGCGCCGGATGATCCAGTGGCACATCGGCACGACGCCGTCCGATTCCTCGCCGACGGCGGTTGCCGCATGCCAGATGTCCGGAAGCTGGAATGGCGTCCGCCGCAAGATGTCCTGGTCCAGGATCCTGGGCAGGGCACCGAAAGCGGCCTTGGGCACGCTCAACTCGCGGAGAAAGAAAAGCTCGCGCGAAATCATCGGAGCGACTGTCACAGCTTCCCGCGATACTCCCTGTTCGGTGAGCCACCGTTCGAATGTGGCGACGCTGAAGCGGGATAAGGGAATCCGGATTTCCGCCGGGCCAGCGGCGGAGGTCAGGCGGCACGTGACACTGTCGCCATTGCGCCAAAGCGTCATGACCGGTCTCGCCTCGCCCTCAGCCCATTCGCGCCAGCGCGCGGGGACCGCATCGCGCAATCCGGACAGCCACCACTGCGCAAAGCCCCTGCCCCACTCGTTCACGACGTGGAGGCCGCCGGCACGGGCTGGCAGATTGGCGACAGGCATGATCGTCACTTCCGACATCGCGGACATTCGATTCGAATGGACGAAGCCTATTTACTAATTCTTTACGAAGGGTAACGAGCGGCCTTAGAGCATGATCAGGTCAGGTCCAGCCCAACGCTGCGTTGACCGCCGGGACGAAATATCGAAAACAACCCCATGCAAAGTAGCCGTCAAGTGCCTGCCTAGCAGGCGACTGACCTAATCGCATTGGACTCTAGCCCGGTCGCGTGAGGCTTCGGCCGCACCTCACAGCCCGCTTTAACTGCATTCAATTATCGGCTCATCTTGTTGTTCGGACACGATGTTCCGAAAAATCGGTGAGGCATCAGCCCTGACGCAGCGCCACGATGGTGGCGGGCTCATTACGCCGCTCATCCTCAAACTCGATCCGGATCGAAACCAGATCCGGCAGCCGCTCGGCGCGAACCCAATCAGCGCGCCAAGCCGGCTTGATCTTGGCATCTACGGTACCGAAATATCCAATACGGATTTCACGCACGCCGCTAAGCACCACGACCCGGGTCGAGCCTGGTTCGGGCTTCTCCTTCGAGCGCGCCCCGGTAAACGCCGTGAAATCAGCGACGATATCACCACCGCTCCGTCGCAGGACGATCTTGTGCGGGCCGCCCCGCAGCGACCGCCCCTCGCTCAAGCCCACGAAGGAGATGACCTCGCCGCGGCCGTCGAACCCCATGGCGTCCTTTGAGCCCGCCCCGTCAAACCGGACCGGCAGCGCCGACCCGACCAGCGCCGCCACGGTCTGGATCGCGGCACTGGTCTCGCTTCCGATCTCGCTGGCGCGATCGGCGCCGAAAGCCCGCCGTGCCATCGACAATCCGCCGGCCAGGAAGCCGGTCAAGACCGCGAGGATAGCAAGCGACAGCAGCAGTTCGATCAGCGACAACCCCTGCTCGCCCCTGCGGCGAGCAGCAACGCGACGGATCAGCCGGTTGTGCCTGACCGGCATCATTGCTTCGCCTCTGCCGCAAGCTTCAATGCCGCGAGCCTGGTGGCGGTGCCGTCCGGTGTCTCCACGGCTACTTCAACCCAGAACGATCTCAAGGCACCACTTGCGGGGGGCGGCCGGGCGCCCTGCGGCGCACGCGTGTCGCCGGCGGCACGGACCTCCGTAACGGTCTGCCGCCACCGGAATTTGTTCGCGACCAAACCTTCGCGGGTGCCCGCCACGAGCGTCTCGGAAACGCCGGCAGCTTCGAGGCGGGATTGCGCAACCCGCAGCGCGGTGCGATTGACCTGCGTGCGCACATCGGAACGCATCGCCACCACCACGCCCGTCGATATTGCGCCGAGCCCCAGCGCCAGGATGACGAAGGCGACAAGGATTTCGAGCAGCGCAAATCCGCGCTCTCCGTCGCGCCTCGCCGGTATCCGTCCGGATCGCACGCCCATCATTGGATCAACCGCGGTTCGCCGGTCAGCCAGTTGACGGCGATCCGCGCCGACCGCCCGTCCAGCGTCAACGCGATCTCGCCGCCGGACGACTGGCCATCTGGATAGAATCTGATACCGCCCGTATCGCCCGAACGTTCCGTTCGGCAACTACCACCGCGGCAGCCATTCCACGCGGCAGAGCATGCATCGAGTTCGGCAAGCCGAACCGGCCTTTCTCCACATCGATGCGGAACAGCGTTTCCGCATTGCTCGACATCGCCTGCGCGCGCGCGAGCTGAAGCGTCGCCGTGACCGAGCGGGCCGTGACGGCGACACGCGTGGCCGCGGCCTTCGGTTTCGCGGACAGCGTGCCGGCAAGGACAAGGGCGATGATGCCGATGACCACGAGCAGTTCGGCCAGCGTGAACCCGGCTGAGGATGGCGCGGGGCGTTTCATTGGAATGCGAGATTGTTGATCGACAGCACCGCGCTCATCACATGCATGATGAGCCCGCCGATGCTGCCGCCGATGAGAAGCGTCAACGCCGGCGTCAGCAGGCCGACCATGCGCTCGATGCGCCGCTGCAGGTCGGCCTCGATCACGGTGGCCACCTGAATGAGCATGGGGCCGAGCTGACCGGACTCCTCGCCGACCGCGACGAGGCGAAGCGATGCGGGCGGCAACAGGCCATCGCTATCGAAGGCCCGGTGCAGCGGCGTGCCTTCCGGAACACGCTTGATGGCATTCCCGTAGAGCGCGTTGAGGTGCCGGTTGGTGACGAGCGCACGCGCGGTCTGCATCGCCGACATCAACGGCACCCTTGCAACGAGCAGCGTGCCGAGCGCCCGTGCAAAGCCGCCGGCTGCTCGGCTTTGCACGAGCCGACCGATCACTGGCAGCGAGCATTTCAAACGATCCACACCGAGCATGATCTCGGGGTTTTGTTTCGCCCTTCCCCACGCCACGAAACCCGCCACGCCGCAAAGCGCGGACACGAGCAGAACGATCAGCCAGTTGTCCTGAACCTCCTCGAAGAAATGCAGGATACCCGGCAGCGGAAGGCCGGCGTCGGTGAAGATCGGCGAAATGCTGGGTATCAGCACGAAAACGATGACGACGACCGAGACCAGCGACATCAGGATCAGGACCATCGGATAGACCAGCGCCGACGTGATCTTGTTGCGGATCTCGAGCCGGCGCCCCAACAGCTCGGCGATCTGCGTCAACACCTGTCCGGTGACCCCTCCGGCTTCGCCGGCGGCTAGAATGGCGCGGTAGTCCGACGGAAACACGTCCGCTCGCTGCGCCATCGCTTCCGAGAGCTGCAGTCCGGCCAGCACGTCCTTGAGAAGCCCGTTGGCAAGACGCGCGGTTTTCGGTGCCGCGCCGGGTCCTGCGATGATACGGAACGCGGCATCGAGCGTCAGCCCGGAATTGATCAGCGAAGCCAGCTCCACCGTAAAGGCCGTCAGCTCCTTCAGGCTGAAGCGGTTTGACTGAACGATCTCCCGCTTCCATATCGACGCTTCCGCCTCTTGCGGCGACGCGGATGGCTGGCTCGCGCGTGGTGGCGCATGGTCGGCCACGCCGTAGGTTTCGAACGGGGTCAGCCCCGAGCCATATAGCGCATCGATGGCTGCATCGAGTCCTTCGGCGACGATCGTTCCTGCCGTAACCGCGCCTCGCGCCGTGTAAGCCTTGTAATGGAAGGTCGCCAAGGCCGGTGCTCCCTTTAGGACGCGCGGGTGACGCGAAGGACTTCTTCAAGCGAAGTCTCTCCGGCCCCGACCTTCATGAGGCCATCCTCGTAGAGCGTGTGAAAGCCCGCTTTGCGCGCAAGCTGCTCGACCGTGCGCTGGTCCTGGCTCCTTCTGCCGATCGCCTCGCGGATGCTGTCGTCGATGACGAGCAGTTCCGATATCGTGGTGCGGCCGCTATAGCCGGTGTTGCCGCAGGCCTCGCAGCCAACTGGCTGCCGGCTGTGCGACCAATCCACTTGCGGATGGCCCGCTCTCGCCATCTTCAGCTTGCCATGGGCCCGTTCGCTCTCGCTATGCAGTCGTGAACAGGCCGGACAGAGCTTTCTGACCAGACGCTGCGCCATCACGCCTGCGATCGTCGAGGCGAGAAGGTAACGCTCCAGGCCGATGTCGATCAGGCGCGTGATCGCGGCAATCGCGCTGTTGGTGTGCAGGGTCGAAAACACCAGATGGCCGGTCAACGCCGCCTGGATTGCGATGCGCGCCGTTTCGAGGTCGCGGATTTCGCCGATCATGACGATGTCCGGGTCCTGGCGCAGGATCGAGCGAAGCGCGGTGGGGAAGTCGAGACCGATCTGGGGCTGAACCTGGATCTGGTTGATCCCGGAGAGCTGATATTCGATCGGGTCTTCCACCGTGAACAGTTTCAGCTCGGGCCGATTGAGATCCTTCAGGGCTGTGTAGAGCGTCGTCGTCTTGCCGCTGCCGGTCGGGCCGGTCACGAGAATGATGCCGTTCGGAAGTGCCATCAGGCGCTGGAGAGATCCTTGCGTCCTGCCGTCGAGCCCGAGCTTGGTGAAATCCAGCTCCACCCGTGTCCGGTCGAGAATTCGCATCACGACGCTTTCGCCGAACGCCGTCGGCAAGGTCGAGACACGGATGTCGATCTCGACGCCGCGCACGACCGTCTTGATGCGGCCGTCCTGCGGCAATCGCCGCTCGGCGATATCAAGCTTGGCCATGATCTTCATGCGCGTCGTCAGCGCGGCCCGCAGTGGCGCGGGCACGAGACGTTCCTGCTGCAAAAATCCGTCGATGCGGTAGCGAACGGCGACGGCATCGCGCCCGGGTTCGACATGCACGTCGGAAGCGCCGCGTTCGACGGCTCTTGCAATGATCTGATTCACCAGCCGAATGACCGGCGCTTCGTTGGCGATGTCGCGCAGTCGCTCGACGTCGAATTCGCTGCCGTCGTTGCCGGGGGGAAGCGCGATGCCGTCGGTTTCCTCGGCATGCATCTCGGACGCCGCGTCCTGATACAGCGTCCGCAAGGCGCGTTCGATTTCCGCCGGAGCAATCACGGCGATATCGACGCGCACGTCGAGCATGTAGCTGATAGCCTTGGCCGACTCATCGACGAAGGGATCGGCGGTGGCGATCAACAGGCGCCGGCCGTCGAACGTAACAGGCAGGATCCGGTTGGTCTTGAGGAAGGCGAGCTGCAGGCGGTCGGCCAGAACGGGCCGTGCCGGAATGTCGGCTGGCTCGATCAGTGGCAGGCCGCAATAGGTGGCATAGGCCAGGCAGAGATCGGCCTCGGAGATCAGGCCGAGCTTGACCAGCACGAGGTCGAGACGTTCGGAGGCTGCCTCAGCCGCCCGCCGCGCGCGGCCGATGGCGGCGGCATCGACCAGGTCCTTCCCGACCAGAAGGTCGGAGAACGCCTGGGCGAAGCCGGCGTCCTTTGGCCCCGGCAGTTTCGCTGCCCGGCTCAAGGGCGCGGCCGGACGCAACAATTCCTGGATATCGAATGACATGCGCGGCTCGGCGGTCTCGCGGGATTTTTCCGTCGGCGCGATTCTAGGAGGTTTTGATTAACCAAAGCTTTGACGCTTTGTTTGCCATTCCTCCGTAAATATTTGCGAAGACGCGAGGTCAGGCGGCCTGGCCGTCCCAAAGGCTTCCCGACGTGGCAGACCGGCCAACAGCTCGAACGAACCGCTTTCCCGTCCCCGGCCGGTCGGAATGCCCTTTCCTGCCCCGCCGCAAGGCCGGCCAATCAGGCTTCGCGCTGGTCGCCGTGATCTGGACCTTGGGCCTGATCACGCTGCTCGGAATGGCTGTCATCGTCGGTGCCCGTTACCGCACCAAGACATCGTCGAACTATGCCTCCGTCGCCGCCGCCGAGATGGCAGCAGAGAGCGCCGTCAACCTGGCAATCGCCACGGCGCTGGCCCCAACGCCCGAGCAAACCGTTAGTTTTCCGCTACGGTGCCGGCTGCCCGGCGGCGAACACGCCACCATCATGGTCGAGGAAGAGACGGGGAAGATCGACCTGAACGCGGCATCTCCGGCCACGCTGACGCGCTTCTTCACCGCGCTTACGGGCGATCAGTCGAGAGGCACCCGCATCGCCTCGCGGATCATCGAATTCCGCAAACCCAAGGCGCAGAGCACGCCGGGCGCCGGGCCTGCTGAAGTCCGCTTCACGACCGTGATGCAGCTCGATCAGATCGACGGCATGTCGCCCCTTCTGTTCCGGACAGCGCTCCGCCACGTCACGGTTCGCTCCGGGCGGCCCGAGCTCGATATGGAAGCTGCCTCTCCTGCCACGCTGAGGTTGCTCAATGTCGCGCCGAAGCAGGCGGCCGGCAAGCGCGGGCTGCCCACAGGCGGCAGCATAACCATCCGCGCGGATATCAGCGCCTCGGACGGCACCCGCTTCATACGCGAAGCGCTGGTCTCGCTGGAAGGCGGCAACGGGCGGCCGTTCGTCATTCGCGAATGGCGGCGCGGCGATATAGATTCATCAGGCGCGCGGCAGGAACGCGCCCAAGGCACGGGACCTGCGTGCCTGCGCGTTCGCGACACAGCGGCAAGCTGAACTTCCGCATCGGCTATCAAGCCGCAAACTAGCCTTTGGAATTGAGCACGACCGGCGGCGGCACAGGCGGCGGTGGTGGTGGACGAACGGAGCCTTCGAGCTTCAAACGCTCCTCGACAACGGCAGGGCCCGGCTCCATCACGGTACAGCCCTTGTAGCGCTGCAGATCCGCCAGCGCGTCGAGCCGCCTGCGTTCGTCGATGAGCTGCTTGGGCGCGTCGAGCGGATAACGCTCGTAGCCGTAGCCCGCCAGTGGCCCCACGGCGAGCCAATATTCCAGCCGGGCGGCACGCCGCGCCGCATAACGGAAGGACGCCGCAATGCCGCTGCAGCTCATGGATTCATCGACCGGCAGGACGGCATAGGGCGGCGGCGGTTCGATGATCGGATAGGCATAGGTCACGCAGCCGGCCAGCGAGCAGGCCAGGCTCGACAGCAGCGAGAAACTCCTCAGACAGGTTGCGGCTCGCTTCCTCACTGTGACGTTATCCGCTGAAAGGTATTTGCCGGCGTACGCTCGCGCGACGTCGTATGCGGCATGTAGACATGCATCTTGCGTCTGTACTCTTCCGTCACGAGACGGCTTTCGGTGCCGTCGCGGACCACCTTGGGCGTGATCAGGATGACGAGTTCGGTCTTCTGGACCTGGTCGCCCCGGTTGGAGAACGCGGCGCCGAGCCCGGGGATGTCGCCGAGCAGCGGGATCTGGTTGCTGGTCTTGCTGGCCTGCTCCTGGATCATGCCGCCGAGCGCCAGCACCTCGCCGTCATTGACGACGACGGTGGTCTTGACGCGGCGCTGCTGGATGGTCGGCGAGTCGATGCCGGAAGACGTGGTCTTCACGACAGCGCTGACTTCCTGCTCGATCTCGAGCTGCACCCTGCCGCTCTCGTTGATGCGCGGCGTCACCGAAAGGATCACGCCGGTGTCCTGCATCGTGATCGAATTGACGATCGCCGTTTGCGCCGTCACGACGCTGGTCGCAGTCTGCGTGGTAATGGGCACCTGATCGCCGATCTGCAAGCGGGCCGTCTTGTTGTCGAGAACCATCAGCGAGGGTGTCGAAATGACGTTGACGCGCGTCAGCGCGTTCAGTGCGCTGAGCGTCGACGCTATGCTGGCGGCGTTGACGGCATAGTTGAAGCCGGGGAAGACGGATGCCACGCCGCCGGTCAGCGCGTTGGAGAATGAGGCGGTCGGTGTGCCCTTCTTCGATAGCTGCCATTGCACGCCATATTGCAGCTTGTCGTTAAGCGTCACTTCCGCAATGACGGCTTCGATCAGGACCTGGCTGGCGACGACATCCAGCCCCTGGATGACGCGAAGCACGCGCTGGTAATCCCGGTCATTGGCCATGATGAGAAGCGAGTTTTTCGTTTCATCCGCCACGATCTTGAGCGGCGGTTCGCCGCCCGGCCCGTTGGAAGACGGAGACTGGTCCATCGGATCCTGCGCCACTGCATCCGGCTCGTTGTTCAGCGCGCGCTGCAGGCTCTGCAGATCATTGTTGCCGGGATTGACACCACCCCGGAGCAGCCCGGCTGCGGCGCCCTGATCCATATCCGTCACCGAGCCGCCCGGTCCCGGCGGCCTGGCCGAGCTTCCGGAGAAGCTTGCCTGCTTCGATCGCGGTGAAACGCTGCGCGTCGGCTGCTTCACCACTTTCATTTCGTTCGAGAACATCGACTGCAGCACGCTGGCGAGTTCGGCGACGGGCCGGTTCTGCACCTGATAGACATGAAGCTGCCGCTCGGAGCCGGCGGCCTTGGCATCGAGCCGCCTGATCCAGGTCTGCGCCCGCGGCAGATAGCTCGGCTGCGACGTCACGACCAGTATGGCGCCAAGCCGGGTGTTGGCGATGAACCTCACGCGGCCCTTGAGCGGCCCTTCCTTTTCGGCGGCGAAGATCGCTTTCAACTCGTCGACCATTTTTTCCGGCTGGGAAGTTTTCACCGGGACCACAGCGAAGGACATGCCCTTCATGACATCGACATCGAATACCGAGATCGAGTCGAGCATGCTTTCGATTTCCGCCGGAGAGCCCTTCAGCGCGAGAATGTTGCGCTGGTCGTCGGCCTGCACGATCGCGCCTTTCGGCACCATCGGCTCGAGCACGCGGGCCACTTCGGTGGCGGAAACGTATTTCAAGGAAACCACGCGAATGCCGTTGCCGGCGATGGCGCTATCGGCTGGACCGTCGCCGGTCGCGATCACGCCGGTGGCCGCCTGGTCGGCCGGCGCAATCCGATAGGTGCCGCGGCTTTGCACCAGCACCGCACCGATCGGCGCCAGCGCGGTCTGGAACATCTCCAGCGCCTCGGCCTTGCTGACCGGGCGCGTCGTCTGCACCGAAATGACCCCGTCGACGCGGGGATCGACGACGTAGTTCACGCCGATCATGTCGCCGAGGACGGTCTTGGCGGCCTGCTGAAGCGGAACGCTCGCCAGGTTGAGAACCACGTTCCCGTCGGCGCCGGCGGCCTTCCGCTTCGAATAGGTCCCGCCGATCATGCTGCCGCTGCCGCCATCCATGACGGCGACCGCCTGCGATGAGGGTGACGGAAGCGGCACGGCCCCGGTAGGACCGCCGGCCTGGGCATAGGTTTCTTCCAGAGACACCGGCTGTCCCGAAGTCAATCTGGGTTGCGACACCGTCGTCAGAGGCGTCGCGATGGGGGTGGTGCAGCCCGACACAACGAGTATTGCCGCCCAGCAGGCGGCAAATCTCGTCGCAAGGCTACGAGAAAACGACAAAGGAAAACCCCCAAACAAACTTCGCGCCCTGAAATAAATTGGCGCGTAAATAATCGGTAAAACATCATGGTTAATCGACAGTAAATCGGGGGCCATGCTGCGGGAGAGGCGCGAAGCTGCGACGCTTCCGAAAACAGCTTTGCGGCGAGAAAAATCAGGGGAGCGATGGGTCCGCTTCGGACCATTAAAATGTACCCAAGGTAGAGTGAATATCACCGATTTGACCTGGGCGAGCGCCGGCGGCGCTAGCTGGATCGGGACGAAGCTGCTACATTTAATTCCGGCTCTTGAGCCTGAATGTCAGGAATGACGGTATGACGAACCTTGTCGCAGCTCCCGTGAGCGAGACCTTCTCGATTGTTGGAACGTGCATCAACTGCACCGCTCCGGCCAGCCTTCTGGCGACGATAACCGTTATCGCCATCGGCGTTACACTGGCACTTCGCGCTGAGCATCGCAGCCGCGTCCCGCAGCACCTGAGCGATCAGCGTCAAATGAGGTCGTCGGGCTCGTATTCGACAAACTTCTTGTAGATCCAGCGCCTGCCATCGTGCCGACGCCATACCTTGCCCCACAACAGCCGCCCGGTAATCGAGCGCCTGGGCACCATGACCGTCCAGAGATGCCAGGTGTCCGCCCACGCCCTCTCCGGGCTAAGCGACGTGCTCTGAAACAGATTGTAGCGGCTCATCGGACTAACTCCGGGACTAAAATGCTAGCCGCGCCGGCGCTGGCGACGGCGTGTTCACACCTCAATTTGTCTGGAACGAAGAGAAGCCACCGCGGCTGTAATGCATTCGAGTTTGCGCCGGAGCTCGCACACTTCCCGATATTTTTTCGCGAGATCCTCGGGTCGAGCCCGCGATTTACGCTTTGTGACAACCGTCTGTTGCGGGCGATTTCGCTTCATGCTTCATCATACCTTCGCCCGTGAACGGTTCAATTAAAGCCTCGGATTAAGCTAACCCATCAACCTTACTAGGCTGCGTTCAACCTCAACGCGCGTGGTCCCGGCAATCGATTTATGAGCCGTTGCCGCAACGGAACCCGTAAATTGACGGGCGAAATCAAATAAACCATTCTGTTACGAAATGACGGCACGGCCTCGCGCCCCTTCCTCATTTCATGTAGTGATACCGGCAACCCTGTTAATCTCAACGAATTGAATGGCAAATTAATGCGCGCTGTACTGCTGGCTGGCGGCCTAGGAACCCGGTTTGCCGAGGAAACCGACGTTCGCCCCAAGCCGATGATCGAAATCGGCGGCAAGCCGATCCTGTGGCACATCATGAAGATCTACTCTAGCCACGGCATCAACGACTTCATCATCTGCCTTGGCTACAAGGGCTACGTTATCAAGGAATATTTTTCGAACTACTTCCTGCATCAGTCGAACGTCACGTTCGACCTTCGTGAAAACAGGATGGAGGTTCTGCAGAAGCACGCCGAGCCCTGGCGGGTGACGTTGATCGACACCGGCGAAGAAACCATGATCGGCGGCCGCATCAAGCGGATCCTGCCCTACATCGGCGATGACGATGCGTTCTGCCTGACCTACGGCGACGGCGTAGCCGATATCGACATCACCGAAAGCATCGCCTTCCATCGCCGCGAGGGGCGGCTTGCGACGGTGACCGGCACGCAGCCGCCCGGCCGCTTTGGCGCCATCAACCATCAGGGCCCCCGCGTTACCGGCTTCCAGGAAAAGCCGCGCGGCGACGGCAACTGGATCAATGGCGGCTTCTTCGTGCTGTCGCCCAAGGTCGGCGACTACATCGAAGGCGACGCCACCGTGTGGGAAAAGGAACCGATGACGAATCTGGCGAATGAAGGCCAGCTCAGCGTGTTCCTCCACGACGGGTTCTGGCACCCGATGGATACGCTGCGCGATAAGCGATATTTGGAAGACCTTTGGTCAAGCAATAAGGCTCCCTGGAAAAAATGGTAAAGAAGAAAGATTCCATGCGTATTCTTATTACCGGTTCGATGGGCTATGTCGGCCCCATCCTGACGCGTCACCTCCGGCAGAAATTTCCAGACGCCGAATTGATCGGCTTCGATACCGCATTCTTTGCCCACAATCTTACCGGAACTGCCAGGCTGCCGGAGTCGCTGCTGGATCGTGTGCATTTCGGCGATATCCGTAACTTCCCACCGGAGCTGCTCGATGACGTCGACGTCGTCGTCCATCTGGCTGCGATTTCCAACGATCCAATGGGCAAGGAATTCGAAGGCGTCACTGAAGCCATCAACGAAAAGGCCAGTGTCGCGCTTGCGCAGATGGCCGAGCAGCGCGGCGTCGGCCGCTTCGTGTTCGCCTCCAGCTGCAGTATTTACGGCGCGGCCGAAGGTCGCCCCAAACGCGAGAGCGATTCGCTCAATCCCCTCACCGCCTATGCACGGTCCAAGGTTGCGATGGAAAATGCGCTTCGCGCCAGCAATGCGGGCGAGATGACGGTCACGTGCCTGAGGTTTGCGACCGCTTGCGGCATGTCGGACCGTCTGCGGCTCGATCTGGTCCTGAACGACTTTGTCGCGAGCGCGCTGGCGACCGGCGAGATCACCGTTCTGAGCGACGGCACGCCTTGGCGACCACTGATCGACGTGGCCGACATGGCCCGGGCCATTGAATGGGCAATCGGGCGCGATGCCAAGCAAGGCGGGCGGGTCCTCGTGGTCAACGCCGGCAGCAACAAGGGGAATTATCAGGTCCGCGATCTGGCGGAGGTCGTGGCCGCGCAGTTGCCCGGCACAAGGGTGAGCATCAATACGGCGGCGCCGCCGGATTTGCGTTCCTATCAGGTTGATTTTTCGCTTTTTGCCGAACTGGCTCCGGCACATCTGCCTGCGGTCCCGCTCGCCCAGTCCGTCCGAAATCTCCATGCCGGACTGAACGGCATGAAGTTCTCGGACAAGGAATTCCGCACATCCTCGCTGATGCGACTGAAGACGCTCAAGGACCACATTGCAGTGGGTCGCCTGTCCGCCGATCTCCGCTGGCAGTAATCCTCGAAAGGCTCACATCGTGAAGTTTCACCCTACGCCGCTTCATGGCGCCTACACGATCGAACTCGAAAAGCGCGGTGACGACCGGGGCTTTTTCGCGCGCTTCTTTTGTCAGAAGGAATTTGAAGCGGCCGGAGTGCCGATGTCGGTCGTTCAGATCAACAACTCTCTGAGCGCGAAAGCCGGCACCCTGCGCGGGATGCACTATCAACTGGCGCCAGCCGCGGAGATCAAGGTTGTGCGCTGTATTCGCGGCGCGCTCTACGACGCCATCGTCGATCTGCGGCCGGACTCCCCGACCTTCGGCAAATGGTTTGGCGTCGAGCTCACCGCGGAAAACCGGACGATGATTTTCGTTCCGCAGGGTTTTGCGCACGGCCTCATGACGCTCACCGACGACACCGAAGCGTTCTATCTGGTAAACGCGTTCTACGCGCCCGAACAGGAACGCGGCCTGCGCTTCGATGATCCGCGGTTTGGCATTGAGTGGCCGCGGCAGCCCGTTGAAGTTTCGCCCAAGGACAGCAGCTGGCCGGACTTCGACCCTGTCTTCCATGGCATTGAAGCCTTGCGAGGCCTGACGTGAGAATCCTTCTGACTGGAGGCAGCTCGTTCACCGGTCTGTGGTTTGCGCGCAGCCTAGCCGCAAAGGGCCATACCGTCGTCGCCACCCTCAGGGGCAGCGCCTATTCGGGGCTGCGCGGCAGTCGCGTTGCCGAGCTTCGCTGTATTGCCGAGGTCATCGAGGACTGTCCCATTGGCTCGGACCGCTTTCTCGATCTCGCTAGCACCGGCTCATGGGACCTGTTGTGCCAACATGCGGCTCAAACAGGCGACTACCGCAATCCGGACTTCGACGTCATCGGGGCCGTCGCTGACAACACGAAAAATCTTGTCACGGTCCTGAAGAAGATGCTGGATCGCGGCCCGGTGGCCGTTGTGCTCACCGGCTCGGTATTCGAGCAGGACGAGGGTGCGGGAGATGCGCCGCTCAGGGCTTTCTCGCCCTACGGACTGTCGAAGGGCCTCACCTGGCAACACTATCGCTTCCTGAGCGAGACCCTGAATTTCAATCTCGGAAAGTTCGTGATCGCGAACCCCATTGGCCCGTTCGAGGAGCCGCGGTTCTGCAACTATCTGATACGCTCCTGGTTCAAGGGCGAAGTGCCGGCGGTACGAACTCCCCTGTACGTGCGGGACAACATTCATGTTGATTTGCTGGCGCAAGCCTACGCGAGCTTTGCTGAGAGCGTGCCTCTGCGTCAGGGCATAACGAAGCTCAATCCGAGTTTCTATGTCGAGAGCCAGGGCGCCTTCGCGCAGCGCTTCGCTACCGAGATGTCATCCCGCCTTGGGGTCCCCTGCCCCGTCACGTTGCTGCAGCAGCAGGAATTCATCGAACCGATGGTCCGGATCAACACCGATCGGGTTGACGGGGCGGAATTCGACTGGAGCGAAGCATCGGCCTGGGACGCCGAGGCCGAATTCTACAAGCAGGGCGCAAGATAGTTACGGACGTCACGTTCGACCCGGCGATGACGTTGCAACGAACCTGTTACTTGCTCCGGCAGCTCTGCCGGCAGGTTTGGGCCTGGCTGTCACAGGCGCTCTGGCAGGGCGCACCAAGCGTGGTCGGGCAGACGCGCTTGCAGGCATCATTCTGGCTGGCGCAGTTGGCAAAGCAGGCGTCACTGGCAGCATCGGCCAGGCGCAATTTGCCGATCGAGACGTTGCCTTGGCCTGCGGTGGCGGTTCCAATCAGCAGCAGGGACAACGCTGCACAGAGTGCGAGCTTCATGGAGACCTCCGATGATCCGGCGTGCGCGGCCGCCAAAGACGCCTATGCGCGGCGGCGTCGAGAGCTTTCGCCGCTGCCCTCCGGCTTGCCAATCACGAATTCCTCGATCTTGTGACCGGTCTTGAGCGCGGCCGTAAGCCAGCGAGGCTGTTTTCCGCGACCCGACCACGTTTCGGAAGGCTCGTCCGGATTTCGATACTTCGGGAATACGCGAGGATACTTCCGGCGTTCGCGCGGCGCACCTCGCGCCTCCGCGGCTTCCGGCTGGCGCATTTCCTTCTCACGCCGAAGTTGTGCCAACCGTTTCTCAAGCTCGCGCTTTTCCGACGTCAATCGAACTGACAACACCTGACTGAGCTCCTCATGGAGCTGCCACAACTCGTCTACCGACATTCCATCGAAATTTGGCTTCTTGTTCATCCCACTCGAGACCATCACGATTCGGAATGAACTATAAATCCAGCGCTGGGCCTTTCCAGCAAAATTGTAGATTCGGTCGAAAATCTCCGCACAACGCGAATTTGCTGGGCGCCAAACCTAAGTGCTTCAAATACCTCTCAAATCGCGCTCTGGGCCGCGAACGTTGCTTAACATTTTCCTCAATTTTCGCAGGCGGAGCGATAGTCACTAGACCACAGGTAGCAAAGTTCCCTCCCCGCCATCAGGCGGAACCGGTCAGTCTTGGAGGGTCGCCAGCGAGCGGCAGCCACATCGCTTCGATCAGTAAGCGTTGCGCTTCCGCAATACTTCGAAAAAAGTCTTGATCACGATCTGGATGTCCAACCACAGGCTCCAGTTGTTGATGTACCAGAGATCTAGTTTTACGCGTTCGGAGATGTGCTCAATCGTAGGCGTACCGCCGCGCGCTCCGTTGCATTGCGCCCAACCGGTCATGCCGGGCTTGACGTGATGCCGGAAAGCATACTCGCTCAATACCGTCTCGAAATAATTGTCGTGGGCCAGCGCGTGCGGTCGCGGACCGATCAGGGACATGTCTCCCCTCAAGACATTCAATAGCTGCGGCAGTTCATCGATGCTTGCCGATCGCAACAGACGGCCGATGGATGTCACCCGGGGGTCGTCGCGCGTAGCCTGCACGACAGCAGGCCCGTTTTCCTGCACGATCATCGTGCGGAATTTGAACATCATGAACTGCTTGCCATTAAATCCCTTTCGGAACTGCCGGAAAATAACCGGCCCGGGACTGTCAAGCTTGATAGCGATCGCCGTGAGCGCCATGATGGGCAGAAAGAACACGAGCGCCAGCGATGCGATGACAATGTCCATCACGCGCTTGACGAAGCGCTCCGCGGCACTGAGCGGGGCGCGTTGAATTTCGATGGCCAGGACGCGCTGACGCGCCGATGACGCATAATTCGTCAACGTCCGAACCCGGATGTCGGGCAGCAGCCGCACCGCCACCGGAAGCGTCTTGACGTGCTCGCGAATGAATTCCAGCCGGCCCGCGTCCTCCCAGGGCACGGCGAGCATAACTTCCCGGCAATTGTTGCGCCTGACGAAGTTTGCGGCTGCGTTGATGATGTTGACGTCGGTCGACTCGCGCTTCTGCTGGTCGTCGTCCGAACTAAGCGTGAAGCGGCTGACTTCAGAAGTTCCGAAGAAGACCAGGAGATCTCGGGGCTCCAATGCGGCGATCTCCTCGAAATCGCCGATCAGCACGATATCCCGTCGGCCGATCATGCCGCGCGACACCGCCGCCGCCAGGGCCAGCTTGGTGCCCTTCCTGACCGCGAGCAATCCTGCCGGCGCGACAAAATAAAACACCACAAAGGCGCCGCGCGAATAATCGACGCCGATCTTGAGCAGAAACGCAAAGAACGCGAGCAGCAAGCCCGTCGTGAACCAGCAAATCAGAATTTCGCCGATCTCGACGCGCGGTTTGGCGCTGTCAGGAAAATCGTAATAGCCGCTTCCGCTCATGCGCAGGATGTGAATGAAGCTCGCCAACAACCCGACTGCGCAATGCGGGAGAATGTTCGGCACCGAGTTTCCGACGGAAAGCTGATAACCGATGCCCCCTGCCACGCTGGACAGCAGGATCACGAAGGCATCTGCCGTCGATAAGAGATAGGGGACGGCGTGGCTGGAGAAACGAGTCGGAGGACCACCAGCGGATTGGTCGAGTTGGCCCACCTTGTTGCCGATATCCGCTCCAATCGACATGAGAAAATGCCCGCACAGTATTACTGAAACCAACCGTCTGATTATCGGCTGAGAGCCCATAAATCCGACAGACCTTCAAAGGTCCAAGTAACTCTTCGTTAATACCGGCGACCATACACTCGGCTGGAGTGCGACGCAACATTTAATCAGTTTGAATGCGCCTTTAACCGTTTTACGGAGCGAGTTGACAAATGTTGCCCATTCTCGCCTGCGGTGCCGGCATCTATGTGGGCCTTCATTTTAATATTCTGGCGCTGCTTCCGCTCTCTGTATTGGGCGCCGGCGCGTATATCGTCTCGGCCTGGGCCAATGGGCAAGGTTTGCTGGACAGTATAGCCGTGGTGCTGCTTCCAATACTCACCGTTCAGGTGGGGTATTTTCTAGGGCTGACCGGTCGGCCGGCCTATTTGAATTTGCGATCTCGGCTCAATATTCGGCACTCTGAGCGGGTATAATTCCGGGACCACGATTTAAAGGCGGATTATCCGCATTTTCTGCGGGCCGGACCTATCGCACCTTGCCGGCAAAATACTGGTTGAAGGCTTCCTGCACGGCACCCAGGCCACCCAGCTGACGCTCGAGTTCCTGCGTGCGCTTTTCGCCGGTCGCCATCTGCTGTTCGTATTCCTTGATCCTGGCCGCGTCCTTGGCGTCGCGCGTCAGATATTCATCGTAGTCGGTGCCGGTGGCAAAGGCAGCCTGATCGCGCGCCGCATCGACACGCGCACGCAACGCGTCCCTCTCCTTCCGGATTGAAGCGACCGCGGCCTCGATCGCCGCCGAAATCGAGCCGAGCCGTTCGCTGTCGGTCTGAGCATCGCGCTCCGCGGAACGAACCTTGAAAGCCCGTGCCATATCGAATCTCCTTGGCATACCGGTTTCGCTGCACTGCTCGCCGGATTGGCAGACCGCGAAACCAACGTTGGAAAAGAAGTTGTGTGCAGCCTACCGAACTGATGCCCAATCAACAACGTTGCTTTTTTCAGGAAAAACGAAAGGCTAGATTCTCGGATGATTCGGATTTTCCGGATTAGCGACGGGCGTGCAAGCGTGTAGGATTGCCAAGCATATGCCGAGGTGACGACCGGACCGAAGCAAGATGAGATTTCGAGACACGTTGAAATTTGCTCTCGAACTGTTCGTGCCTGAGCGGCTCATGCACCCAGGCGGGACTCTCGCGTCGGATCCGAAGCACGAAGCCTTGCAAGACGCCGCACCGGCTCCCACGGAACACGCACCGAACGGAAAGGCCCGCCGGATCATCGAGGAATTGGACCACGGAAAATTTGGTGGTCCCTCGTTTGGTCCACGAACGATCGAACTGATGTCGAAAGCCCTGGAGGACGCCGAGGCTTCATTGCCGCAACCGGCATCGGACCAGCAGCTTCGCTCGATCGCCGCGACCATTTTGAAGGTAGCCGGCGACGGCGAGCGCGATCCGGTCCGGCTGAAGACGGCGGCACTGTCCGCCCTCGAGCCTAACGTTGGCGACGCAGATGGAACGCCGTCACCGACGACCTGACGGCGACACTCGTCGCAAAGCTGGCTGCGGAAATCGCTGTTACTGCGCCTGGTCGAAGTGGGTGATTTGCCACTAAAGCAAATCGCAAGCTATAAGCTGACCGGGCGGCTGCCTGAGCGTCTCGCCCGCTCAGCCTGGGGACAATCAAAGTGGTTCATCACGAAGCTCCTAAATCGATCCTGGTTCACGTGCTTTTTGGACTGAGGAAACTTCTGGGTGTTGCAACTTTTGCCCTGATCGTGGTTCTGCTCGGCCCCAAGCTGTTTGTCCTGTTCGACAATCCAAAGAATGCAACGGTTCCGGCGAAGCTGTTCGAGGCGCGCGAGTATGTCCTCAGTAAATCGGTGCCGATTCTGCATCGCTATGTGCCGACCAACATTGCCGGCAGCGATCGCTCCGACTGGATCCTGATCGGTCTCGCCATTGTCGTTACCATTTTTTCCGGCGCCGTCGCCCAGCGCTCGCAGACCGCGCAGAACCGGCGGCTGCTGCGAAAGTCGGCTCAGGCCTGGCGCCGGAAAGAAGGCGTGAAGCCGGGATCGAGGCTCGACGCCGAACTGGAAACGACGCTGCGAATGGCGGAAAGCGGCAAGGCCGTGAACCGTCAGGAGCTGTTGCGGGTATTCGCTGAAACCAAGAAGAAGCTCGATACGTTCGGCCGCGAAGTGGCTTTCCTTGCCATCGACGTGGTTGGCTCGGCGGGAATGAAGGCCGGCGAGGACCATGCATCAATTCAGTATGACTTCGAAGAGTATCGAAAGCTCGTGGAGCGCATCTTCCGCGCCAGAGGTGTGTTGAAGACGGCTTGGACGCCCGACGGCGTGATGGCATGCTTCGCCCATGTCGAGGACGCTTGCCAGTCGGGCAAGGACGTTATCAAGAGCCTCAAGGTATTCAACCGCGAGGTGAAACTGTCCAAGGCGGATTTCGCCGTTCGCTGCGGCGTGAACGCGGGCCTGGTCTACTTCGACGACTCTACCCCTCTTGAGACGATCTCGGATCGTGTCATCGACGTCGCCGGGCACATGCAGAAAAACGCCGAACCCAACACCGTGCTGGTGGCGCGCAAGATCATCGAGCCGTTGCGTCAGCTCGAGGAGTTCACCCACACCTCGCAGGTGATTGACGGTTACGAGGCCAGCGTCTGGCGTGATACGACCTCTGAGAGGTAAGTCAGAAGCCAACACTAGCGAAGCCCACGATCATCATCGCCCGGCTCGGACGGCGGCCGATAAATTTCGCTAAACCAGGTAGCAAGCAATTGCCTCCGTCACGCGCCCCCTGCAGGCACGCACTTCGCGGCCACCGGGCGGTTAGCCTCATCGTGTATCGGCGTGCGATGGAAGCCCATTCACTCGCCTAATCGCCTGAGCCTAGATTTAAAGCCCGCCTCTTTAAGGCGTTCTCTTTGGCGCAAACGTCCGTGCTCACAGAACAATGGATAAGCGCCCGGAAATATCGGCGCAGAGAGCGCGCGCGAGCAACGCACTTGCTCGCCTCAGCGCATAGGCAATCAACACGGGAACAGCATCATTAAAAATACATTAACGTGTCATAATAAAACATTAGACCCGTCGGCGGCTGGCTAACCTTGAATTGAATAAGAACTCAGGCCCAGCCTTGGGATGCAGTCATCGACCGAGCCGTAGCGGGGACCATTCAGCGTCCGCCGCGGGTTTCTCAACTGGAGCTTACTTAAATGGTTGGCACTATCGCCAAACTGTCTTGCGCTGTTCTTCTTGCTGTGTCGACCGTGCCAGCCAAAGCTGTCGAGGTGATCACAAACGGCGACTTTCAATCGGGCCTTACAGGCTGGACCGGGTACGTCACCACGAACGGTACGATCTCGCAAATTCCGGGCTATGCGGGTGGGACGCGCGACCTCCCTGCGATCAAATCCTTCAACGTGTCGGGATCCGGCCCGTCGAACGCGTTGGCCCTGAACGCGGGAGCCAACCCTTCCAGCTCGACCCTGGAAGGTGGCGGTGTTACCCAGACCTTTACCACCACGGGCGGCACGGCGACGTTCTTTGCCAACATTGCAGACCATTGGCTAAGCGCTAGCGGTAGCATTGCTAGCATCGGCGTGTTTAGCGTCCTGCTCGACGGCCAGTTGATGGACAGCCATGATTTCGGCATCGTCACCGCAAATCCCCAAGGGTGGACGCTGCGTGACACGCTCAGCTTCACGACGACGCTGTCCGCGGGCGAGCATACGCTATCGTTGCAAGTGACGCGCCGCTTCGCTCCGGGTGTCGGCGTTGACGCGGAATACTTCGACAACGTATCGCTCAATGTGGAGGCCGTTCCGGAGCCCTCGACCTGGGCGATGTTGATCCTTGGATTCGCAGGTGTGGGTTATATGGCTTATCGCCGTCGCAACGGCACACTTGCGGCCTGATCAGTGCTCCGACCTGGATTGAGAAGCCGCCGCAGGGCGGCTTCTTTTTTGTCCCGCGCTAGAGCCGCTGCGCAGCAAATACGTCGTTCCAAGATCGAGCGGACATCAGCTTCGGTGCGGGTCGCGCCGCCGCATCGTGGGCAACCATTGCAAAAACGAGATTACAGGCTTGTGTCGGGTTCGCCCTGCCAAGCGGCCGTCAGATAATGTGAGAATGGCGCCGGACCGGGGTTTTACGGGCGTAAGCCCCTAAAATCGTTTAAGACTTTCAATCCCTGCCGCATTGACCGCCACAATATTATATTCTAGCTTTAAACTTTAATTTTTTAATTCTGTTTCCAGCGGTGGCGGCCGTGGATACCAAACTCAGTTCCGATTTGAGGCGATTGCGATATGCCCTTGAGGCAGTTTCGGCGGATTTGGACGCCATTGAACAACGCCCTCATCCCTCCCTGCGCATGGCCGCCGAAAACCTCGAGGGAAATCGGCGCGACGGGCTTGAGACATTCGTCAACCACTTTGTCTTCGCGGTAAAGAGTGGCGTCCTGCGGTAAACCACCGGCAGCCAGCAAAATATCCGATCCTTCCACCGCTATCGCGCAAGCGGCGAAATCGCCGGCAAACCCATGTGCAAGCCCATTTGTATGGCATGGCGTCCGCAGGCCATTGCCGGTTTCCTAATGGTGTTGTTACCCGACCAAGGGATTGGGTTTCGGGGTTCGGGCTGCTCGGTTGAGATCACCTTTATGCCGGTCGATATTGTAAATACCTATCTCGAAATTCAGCAGCTTCGCAAAGAAGTTCGCAAGGCGGAACTCGACCTCAGGATTTCTTTCGCACATCCGCCGAAACGCTCTTTCTCCGCCAGGCCCATGGAAGCCCGTTTCGCAGATAACCAATTCACAGATGCTTCTTTTAAAAGCGAGTCAGACTGAGCTTGGTGCGAGATCCGCTTCCGAACTCGGCGGTCTTCACCCAAAACCGCTTCTGGGCTCATGGCCAAGCATTATGCTGCACGTATAAATACGGGCGCGCATTTACCATGGATCGAAATCCCGTCCGCATTTCCACGGTAATCTCCGAAAATCCATTTAAATCAATTGTCTATTTTAGGGCTGCGGGCTAAATTGCCGCCGATTTCTAATCGTGCCGTCCGGGCAGGGATAATGGGACGGGTATTTCGGTTGGTATTTCGTGTCGTGGGGACGACGTGATGTTTTTAGAAAGCAAGGCATGCATCACCCTCGCAGAGAGCATTTCAGCAACTCGACGCCTGTCCGCACCTTCGTCTTCGTGGTTGGTACCCGCCCGGAAGTCATCAAGGTAGCCCCCATCGTTCGCAGGCTGCGCAAAGCCGAATGGGCGGTCGTTCGGGTCGTAACATCAGGCCAGCAGAGCGACCTTCTCGACAGCACCCTTGCCGAATTCGACCTCCGTCCGGACCTCTCGATCCGGCATCGGAGCAATTGTCACACGCCGGGGGCTCTCGCCAGCTTGCTCATTCGTCGCCTGGACCGATATTTCGGGCAGGTTCGCCCCGATTGCGTTCTCGCCCAGGGCGACACGACGACCGCCTATGCGTCGTCAATCGCGGCGTTCTACCGCAAGATCGCCTTTGTGCATGTGGAAGCCGGGCTGCGCACGCCAAGCCTTGATGCGCCCTTCCCCGAAGAATTTCACCGCCGGTCGATTGCCGTATCCACCTCTCTTCACTGCGCGCCCACGTCGGCCGCGGCACAGAATCTTGTGCGGGAGAACATTGCGCGGGAGAAGATCATCGTTTCGGGAAATACGGTGATCGACTCGTTGCTGGAAGTCGCGGCTTCGAAACCGGTGCTGCCCGCCGACTTTCCCAGGCTGCGGACCATCCTTCTCACGGCGCATCGGCGGGAGAATTTTGGCGAACCGCTGCGCGACGCGTTCACCGCGATCAGGGCCTTCGTCGATCTCACCCCCGACGTCGCCGTGTATTTTCCGGTTCATCCCAATCCGAACGCACGCGAAACAGCGATCGAGATCCTTTCGGGTCATCCCCGGATCAGGCTGGTCGATCCGCTCGGCTACCGCGATGTCGTCGCCGCGATACAGAATGCCTGGTGCGTGGTGACCGATAGCGGCGGCCTTCAGGAAGAGGCCCCCGCGCTTGGCAAGCCCGTTCTGGTGTTGCGCGACGTGACCGAGAGGCCTGAGGCGGTAGCATCAGGGGTAGTCGAACTGGTCGGAACCTCTCGCGACGCGGTATTCGGCGCGTTGTCCGAGTTGAACAAGAACAGCACGAAATACACCCGCATGGCGCGGCCGGTATTTCCCTATGGGGATGGCCACGCCAGCAAGCGGATCGTCGAGGCCCTCTACCGGCAATTTGTCCTGCCGCCGCAAATGCGCTCCGCCGAAATCGCTCAGCTTCACCACGCGTCCTGAGAAATGACACAAGCCCCTTCCTTTATCTTTCAATATCTCTATGTCGTCGAGATTCTGATGCTGATCGCGGCTGTGATCATCACGATCTCCAGCTTCGACGATCTATTCGTGGACCTGCTGTACTGGACCAGCCGGCTGATGGGCACGGCGGACAGCAAGTCCAAGGAATTGCCGAGCGTGGGGATACTCGAGCAGATCCCCGAGCGCCCGATCGCCATCATGGTGCCGTGCTGGAAGGAGCACGACGTCATCTTTTCGATGCTTTCATCGAACTCCCGGCTCGTGCGCTACGAGCACGCGCATTACTTCGTCGGCGTATATCTGAACGATCCCCTCACCCAGGCCGAGGTGCGCAAGGCACAGGGGCTGTACAAGAACATCCACATGGTGCTGGTGCCGCATGACGGCCCGACCAGCAAGGCGGACTGTCTGAACCAGACGATATCCGATATCTTCATGTTCGAGGCCGAGCAGAACATCCAGTTCGCGGGAATCGTGATGCACGATTCCGAGGACCTCATTCATCCCCTGGAGCTCAAGCTCTTCAACAAGCTGGTCGACGTCTACGACTTCATCCAGTTGCCGGTCTACTCGTTCTCCCGGCCGATCACCTCGCTCATCGCGGGCCTCTACATGGACGAGTTCGCCGAGATGCACACCAAGGACCTCGAGGTCCGCCAGCGCATCAGTGGCGTCATTCCCTGTGCCGGCGTCTCGGCATGCTTCAGCCGGGAGGCGATCCAGCATCTCAACGATCAGAACCAGGGCGAGGCTTTCCGGACGTCGTCGTTCACGGAAGATTACGACATCGCGTTCCGCGTCTCGGAGCTCGGGTTCAATTCCGCGTTCATCGCCTATCCGGCCAGCTACGCGATCGACATCGATATCGACAGCGGCAACCCCGGCATTCTCCACCGGACCCTTCCGGTGGCGACCCGCGAATTCTTTCCGTCAGGCCTCGAGGCCGCCTATCGCCAGCGCGCGCGCTGGCTGCTCGGCATCGTGTTCCAGGGCGCGCAGGAGCACGGTTGGAAAGGCTCGCTCGGGACCAAGTATTTTCTGGCGCGGGACAGAAAGGGCGTGATCACCAGTCCGGCGGTCATGCTCGCCTATTTTGCGCTCGCCAATTTGACCATATTCGAACTCTATCGGGCGGTCTTCGATCCCGAAAGGCAGTTTGTCTATACGCTATTGAACCAGAACTGGGCGATGTGGCTGTTCTTCGTGAACTTCCTGTTTCTGGTCTGGCGCCTGTTCAACCGAATGACGTTCACGGGCATGATCTACAATTTGCGTCACGCCCTGATGGCCGCGCCGCGACTTGTCGTCGGCAATTTTGTCAACTTCTTCGCAACCTGGCGCGCCGTGCGCATCTATCTCAGTCACCGGATATCGGGCACGGCTCTCGTCTGGGACAAGACTTCGCACTCTTACCCAGTGCACATGGGCGACCTTACGTTGCCACAGCCAGCCGTGGCTGCCGATGGCGCGGCAGCCGAATAGCCTAAGCCGCCAGCAGCGGTTTGCCTTCGCGCGGCTGCACGGCGGATGGGCTTGGGCCAAGGACGAGACGCGCGAACGAACGCGTTCCCAGGAAAGCCGCGCAGACCACGATCGCAACGAGCTGGAGGCTGGGGTAAAAAATAATCGCGCCGAGAACCAGCCAGCCCGCGGCGATGGCAAGGAAGTCGGTCAGCCCGGAGCATTTCCCGTTGGCGGAATCCAAACCCTGATCGAGCGCATTGGCGATCGCATCGAAGCCATCGATCGCATCTCTGCTGGTCGGACCGGCCAGATCACGTGAAAACATCGGACACCCCCAAAGAGCCTCTCGCGGGCTCTCAAGGGCATTTGGCGGGGAGACTATTGCCCGCCGCTCAAACCGACCGTTACAGTTTTATCCATATGGCTCTTTCGTGTGCGAAGGCGTTGCGCCTCCCGGGGTATGAATAATTCCAGCCCAACGCATTCGTTAGGATTTTAATAATGGCCTCATGAAGAGGAGCCTGCCTGAGACGGCCCCAGGGCGGCGACAAACAGCCTGCAAATACTACGGCTTTTGGGCCTGCATCCGGGTCGAAATGGCGGAATTGCCGTTGGTATGGAGACCCCTTTAATGATTCATTTGGAATCCCGATAATGCGAAAACTGCTTTCCCCACTCTGCGCGCTCTTTTTCCGCACCAACATCATCGAGCGGATCATGTGCGAGGCCCGAACGCCGCCTGCGCAACGGCTGATGACCCCCGCCACATCTCGAACGGCAATCCACGCAATGGCGGTTCTTCCGTTCTCTCATCAACGTCTGTTCTGGCCGTTGCAGCCACAAAACCGGCGTTGACAAGCATCCACGCAAGTTGCTTGCGTGCGTAGAACATCCGGCTCTTCACGGTAGCAGAGGGAATGCCGACAATCCGGCTGGCTTCGGCGACAGATTTCTCGTGATAATAGATCAGCTCGATGATTTCGCGTTGCGCCGGAGACAGCTTTTCGATGCATGAACGTAGAATCGCACTCGTTTTCTTGCGATCGAGCGCGGCTTCGGGCGTATCCACGACATCGGCAATCCCGACGACATCGTCTTGATCGATATCCTCATGCTTTCGTTCCCGCAGCGAGTACAACGCCTTGAGGCGTGCGATCGAGAACAGCCATGTGGTAACCCGCGCGCGATTTTTGAACCTGTTTGCGGATCGCCAGACGTCGAGAAACACCTGGCTGACCAGATCTTCGGCAATGGCCGCATTCCGAACTATCTTCTGAATGAAGCGAAACACCTTTGCGCGGTGGCGGGAAAACATGATGTGCATCGACGCCTTGTCGCCTTCCGCGACCCCCTTCAGAAGCATCTCGTCGGAAAAGCTCTCCGCTTCTGTTCCGCTGCCGACAGCATAGGCCAGCTTGTCATGGCGGATTGCATCGAACTGCCCGGAAAGGACCGTTCCCCGACGCCGAACCGGCAATCGAACCGGCCTCGCCGCTCCCTGTCGCCGCTCGCTTGCGCGCATCTCTCTCTCCCACTTCCATTGACGAGATTGCGCCAAGGATGCGTCGCGCGGCGTCGTCCGGGCTACCCTACGGGAGGCTCGTATTTCTAATCTCCTGGTCTAGGGTGAATTAGCCCGTGGGCGGAGAGACCGGTTCGCTGCCGTGGTAGCCGGGCGCATAGTGCCTCGTGGATGGGCAGCCGGCAGCAGGATCGGACAAGGCCTGATCGTTTTGAGGAAGACACCGGTTCTGTCCGGCGCCAAAACGCACACCGAACGCTCTCGCTCAAGATTTCAGCATGTCCGAGTTCCCAACCGGCGCCGCCACGCCCGCCTCAATCGTCGACGCCCTGAAAGGGGTAGCCAGCGATCCGAAGGCGCGCGCGAGCTTTGCCAAAGGCCGGTGCGTTCGCGGCACCTATGCCGCCTCGGACCGGGCGAAAGAGATTACGAAATCCCGCAGCTTCACCAGGCCATCGCGCGTGCTGGCGCGCTTTTCGGTGGGCGGTAGTGATCCGCACGTGGCCGATACCGACGAATTCGTGCCGCGCGGCTTCAGCTTCAGGCTCGGTGACGAAGACCATCGCTCGAACATTCTCCTGCAGAGCGTACCGGTACATTTTGCGAGGACGCCCGATCAGATGCTGGCTTTCCTCAAGGCGCGCATGGTGGGGACGAACGGCAAGCCGGATATGGCGAACATCATGGCATTCTCCGCCGCCAACCCCGAAACGCTGCATCAGGCGAACTACATCGCCGCCCATCCGCTGCCGGCGAGTTTTGCGGCCACGACCTATTGGGGTGTGCACGCTTTTCCAGCGACGAATGCAAAGGGTGAGACGCGGTTCATCAAGTTCAAGGCCGTTCCGGTGGGCGAAGACGTCACGCTGACCGACGAGGAAGCAAGAGCAAAGCCTGCCGACTTCCTGCATGACGACCTCGAAAGCCGGATCGCTGCAGGTGATGTCCGGTTCAATGTGATGGCGCTGCTCGACCGTCCCGGCGATCCCACCATGGACGTGACCGTCCGATGGCCGGATGAGGACAGTCGCGACACGGTGCGGCTGGGAACGATCGTCATCACGGGTGTTGAGGCGGATGACGCGTGCGACGCGTCCGTCTTCGATCCGGCAAATCTCGCCGAAGGCATCGGGCATCCGCCGGACGAGATCTTTGCGCTACGCCGCGCCGCTTACGCCATTTCACTGGCGAAGCGCCGATGAACGGACGAGGCGGCCGGCGTAGTGCTGGATCAGGTCTCGCTTTCCGGGATGTCCTGCGCTTCGCGGCGCCACACGCCCGGACTGACGCCGACCACCGCCGTAAACACCCGCGTAAAATGGCTTTGATTGGCGAACCCGGCCGAGATCGCAATCTCGGACAGCGGCAGGTCGCGGACCGTCATCAACTGCTTGGCGGCCTTCACGCGCTGGCGAAGCAGCCATTGGTGCGGCGGCAGGCCGGTGGACGTTCGAAATGCGCGTGAGAAATGGCTGACCGAGAGGCCAAACTCGGCCGCGATTTGTTGCAATGAAAGCTTTCCTCCGAGGTCTGCCTCGAGCCTTTCGCAGGCCTGCCTCGCTTGCCACGGCGCAAGGCCGCCACGGGTCGATCCGGCGACGGGCCGATGCCCGCCATAGGCTTGGGCGACGTGTGCGGTGAGCGCGAGCATCATGTGATCGATGAAAAGCTGGTTGACTTCCTCGGGCCGACGCAGCCCCTGTTGCAGCGACGCGCCGATATGACGGATGATCGCATCGTCATGGCCGACGCCGAGTTCACAGGCGAGTTCTCCCACGCGCGGCGTGCGGGACTGTTCGGTAAGGCCGTCGAGCGCCGAGCGCGGAAGATAGAAGAACAGTGAGTGGAACGGCTTGTCGATCACGTAGCGCGGATCGCGCTTGAGGTCGTACAAATATGTTGCGCCCGCCGGTACGTCCGCCTTCATGACGCATTTGCCATTCTCCCAGAGCTCGCAGTCTGGGTAATCGTGAAGTTTCAGGCTGACGAGAAAAGCATCCTCGGCGGTGAATGAGCCGGATAGGCCCGGCACGGGGTTATCATCGCGCGTTTCGGTAACCGCGAGTTCGACGCTGCGCAGTGAACGCGTGATCAGCGAGGGCGGCGCATCCTTCAGGTGCAGGAATTTTCCGAGCCTCTGTCCGAAGGCGCTCGCTTGTGTCATCCGGGTTGGTCTCGTGGGTGGAATTGGTCGGGGGATCGTTGTCGTCCCCGCGAGGTCATGTTCCATTATCTGTTATCGGCGAGCGACCGTCTAGATTTGCCCGTAAACCGCGAAGGGGTTGTGACAGCAACCGACTCGATCGCGCCAGAGCGATTTCAAGAGCGATTTCAACGTGATTGCCCCAATTAATCTCCCGGTCGCGAGCTCCGGGCGGCTAGGCAAAAGGTATCACAATCGCGAGCTTGGAGCAGGTTCCGACAAAGCGCGGTCGCTTTAGGAAAGACGCCGTACTTGTACGGAGTTTAGAACACGCCCCGAACGCACGACCCCAGATAAACGGACCGCGGCAGACTACGGAGCAGGAGTGATCAGAAGGAGGCTACGCAATGCTTGGTACCACTGCACTCGCCGGTTCATCCGCTTCACTGCCCTCACCCCGCACTCCCATGAGCATAGCTGCCGACAATTCGGACCGCCCTCTCGTCCTGATTGTGGACGATGACGAGGATATCCGGTTCGCACTTGAAGAACTTCTCCTGTCGGTGGGAATCGACGCGTGCTGCTTTGGATCGACGCAAGAGTTGTTGCACGCCGAGCTACCGGATCGGCCAGGCTGCCTGATCCTCGATGTTCGCATGCCAGGAGCAAGCGGGCTTGATCTCCAGCAGCATCTTGCCGCGGCCGGAAACACGCGACCGATCATCTTCCTTACCGGTCATGGCGACATCGCGATGACGGTCCAGGCGATGAAGGCGGGAGCCGTCGATTTCCTGACAAAGCCTGTAAGGGACCAGACGCTCCTCGACGCGGTTGCAGCCGGGATCGAGAAGGACATCTCGCTGAGAAGCGCGGCCCGACACGTCAAGCAGCACGTTGATCGTTATGCAAAACTGACGCCGCGCGAACGCGAGGTCCTGCGCGAGGTGGCGAAGGGCCGCCTCAACAAGCAGATCGCGTTCGATCTCGGCATCAGCGAGGTCACCGTCAAGCTGCACCGCGGCAGCTTGACGAAAAAAATGCAGGCTACCTCGGTCGGCCAGCTCATCCGCATCTGGGAACTGCTGCCTGCGGGGATCCGGGAGGAAAAATCACCCTAGACCAAAGGATGGTTACGATCAGGGCCGGCAATGGGTCAGACGAGGGAGACGGCTATCCGGCCGTACTAGCGAGAGTCATCCGTTGTCCAAAGCGCCTTTAGTCGCGATCATAGATGACGATGAAGCTGTGCGAGAGGCCCTTTCCGATCTCCTTCTGGTGCTGGAACTATCGTGTCGCACTTTCGATCGAGCGGAGGCCTTCATGGCGGAATACGTCCCGGGCAGCTTTGACTGCCTGATCACCGATGTAAGCATGCCGGGCCATAGCGGGCTCGATCTGCTGCAGCACCTGCGGAGCATTGGTTTCGCGATGCCGGTGATCGTCATCACGGCCGACATCAATCCGGCGACGCGGTCGCGCGCCATGCGATACGGCGCCTATGCCTATCTGACCAAGCCGATAGAAATTGAAGCGCTGCTTCGGCATCTGCGGTCCGCCCTGAGGCTGACTGGCTTTCCATCCGACGCCGAGTGAGAGAGGCTTTCCGATGGCCAGCCCCGTCCGCAAGGCGGTAACAGACATGGAAGTACCCGCGGAAGTCATGCGAAAATGGCAGGAGATTGTGGATCTTCTGGCTGATATTCTACATGTTCCCTCCGCCTTGATCATGAGGGTAGAGCCGCCAAATATCAAAGTCTTCGTTTCCAGCGAATCCAAAGGAAATCCTTACGAGCCGGACGAAGTCGCGTGTCTCAATACCGGACTCTATTGTGAGACTGTAATGAACACCCGCCGACCATTGATTGTCCCAGATGCTCTGCAAGATGAGGCGTGGAAGTCAAATCCTGACATCAAACTCGGCATGATCTCTTACCTCGGCGTGCCGATCAGCTGGCCCGATGGCGAGATATTTGGAACGATTTGTGCTCTCGATACGAAAAGCAACGGATACAGCGAGCTCTATCTCAGACTGCTGTTGCAGTGGCGCGACGTGTTGCAGGCAGACTTGAGATCCATTGCAACCATGCAGCGCGAGATTGAACAACGTGAGGCGAAAATTCGCCGCCTCGTCGATGCCAACATCATCGGCATCATCATCTGGAATGTGGAGGGTCAGATTCTTGATGCCAATAGTGAGTTTCTCCGCATAGTTGGATATGATCAGCACGATCTCCTGTCCGGTCGAGTGAGCTGGGCGGACATGACGCCCCCTGAATGGCGCGATCGCGATGCGCTGACGATCTCCGAGCTGAAGACCAAGGGAGCCGTGCAGCCCTTCGAAAAGGAGTATATCCGGAAGGATGGCAGCCGTATTCCAGTGTTGATCGGCGTCGCGAGCCTTGAAGGGACAGAGGGCCAGGGTGTCGCATTCGTGCTCGATTTAACCGAACGTAAGCGGGCAGAAGCAGAAGCGCGTGAGAGCGAGCGGCGCTTCCGCAACATGCAGATGGAATTGGCCCACGCTAATCGACTGGCAACTTTGGGCCAACTTACGGCGTCTATTACCCATGAGGTCAAGCAGCCGATCACGGCCGCGCTCCTGAACACGCAAATCGCTCAGCGCTTCCTCACTTGCCCGCAGCCAGATGTTGAGAAGGCGAAAAAGGCAATAGACCGGGCTGTTCTGAACGGCATGCGCGTCACTGAAGTTGTCGACCGGACGCACGCGTTGGTCAGGAAGGAGCCCACGCGAAAGGACAGCTTGGAGATTAATGACGCCATTTCGGAAGTCATCGGACTGACGCGCGGCGAAGCGTTGAAAAACGGCGTTCAAGTGCGGACTCAACTGGCGGAGGGTCTACCTGTCATTCAAGGCAGTCGGGTCCAGATTCAACAGGTGATGCTGAACTTGATCGTAAATGCAGTCGAGGCGATGAGCCAGATGAGCGACAACCGTCGGGAATTACTAATCAGCACCCAGGCTGAAGCTGACTGTGTTCTTGTTGCGGTGCGAGACTCCGGCCCGGGCCTGTCAGAAGGCGATATCGAGCGAGCCTTCGAGGCATTCTATACAACGAAGTCGAGCGGCCTGGGAATGGGACTATCGATCTGCCGTTCGATTGTCGAGGATCACGGAGGACGATTGTGGGCGGCCGCAAACCTACCAAAAGGTGCGGCGTTTCAATTCACAATTCCTATCAATTCGAACTGCTAGGATCGACCACGTATTGAGCCTCCAAACCTCGTGCATCTTCTCGAAGTGAATCACTGTGTCGACGCCATTTGGCTCCACGCTTCTGTCGTCAACTTCATTCGGCCTGTTCAATGAGCTCCGCTTCATATGGCGCTTGTCTGCGCGATAACGGACAGCGCGCCCCTCCTATCCCAAAGTACAGGTCGATCTATCCAGCAAACCAGCGCCACTAGGCTCGCTGCACGATACCGTCGCGCGGCATTTGCCATCATGATTGCGAGCACACCGGAAGCACGAGCCCAGCGCCTCTCTGGCCCAGTGCGTATCGCGGAGTGAGCGCTTGACGTCCCCAACGCGAGTACAGCCCATGAATAAACCGATTTTGCGCGATCCTTCACCGGAATATCCGCCAGCATCTGAGGCGCGCCAGAGCAACGTGCCGATTGCCGATGGGCGTCCTGCCGATGTGGAGATGGCACGCGTGCTCGGGACCACACCATTTCATATGGCTTTAGACTCCTCCGGTGCCGGGATCGCCCACTGGAAACATGAACCGTTGCACGACGTCGTCGAACCCATGACCCATCACGTCATCATGGCTTATAACGGTCAGATGCAGCGCATGGAGCGGCGGTCAGGAAGATCGGTTGCAATTGGAACGTTTCGTCCCGGGGTTGTGATCATCATTCCGGAAGGATCGAGCTCCCGATGGGATATTCCGAAACCTGTTGATGTCGTTCAGCTCTATCTTCCGCACACAATGCTCGAGCGCGTTGCCCGCGAAGCCGACACGGCCACACCAACCGATCTCCTGGAGCGAACGGCGCATCCCGACCCCATTACATCCCGATTGCTCTTAAGCGCGGCCGATGCCATGGAGGGCAATGGGCCCCTGGATACGCTGTTCAGGCATCAACTGATAGACCTCCTGGCCACGCGCGTCCTGGCTGCGCACACCGGCTCGCCAACCCCGCTCCAGCCGACCATGGGTGGGCTGTCGCCGAAGGTCCTGCTCCGCTCCATCGAACGCCTGCGCTCGGACAGTGACGCCGACGTCTCGCTCGCGGCGCTCGCTTCGGATGCCGGCCTGTCGCGCTTCCACTTCTGCCGCGCCTTCAAGGAAAGCACCGGGCTTTCGCCGCATGCCTGGCTGCGCCAGCACCGGCTCGAGCAGGCCATGAACATGCTGCGCGACACCGATGCGTCCGTCGTGTCAGTCGCCGCGGCGCTTGGCTATTCATCCCAAACCGCCTTCGCCGCGGCGTTCAGGAAGTTGACCGGCGAGACCCCGAGCGATTGGCGGAGGCGTGTGCGTTAACAGCAATCGCTCTACAGGTACGGCAATCGCTCTGGGGCAGTCACAAGTCTGGTTCGGTAAAACATCACGGTGCCCACGTCAGCAACGGAGGAGACCAACGATGGCCTGGAAGAGTTTTTCAATCGCACCACGACGGAGGGCCGTTGCGACCGCACTTGTATACGGGCTTTCATTGACCGTTCGCTTCACCTCAACCATGGGCGAAGAAGCGCCGGCACAAGCCACTCAAGCTACGAACCCCTTGCGTTCCATCATGCTCAACGATCGCTTCTACAACGGCTCGCCTCCGAATCCCGCTCTGCCGATCAGCTTTCAGCGTGGCTGGCCATTGGGTCCCAGAATCTGCCGCGCGGCATGTGAAGGCTCCGTGCCGACGTCCTTAATGCTGACCTGCCCCGCTCCATAGGAGCCCGGCGAACTTCATTTCACATCTTCGCGTCGTCGTCGATCGCAACAGGCCTTGCCGCCACGGAGAGCGGCGGCGGTGACGCGCGTGTCGTCAACCAAACCACAAGGAGTAAATCACATGCGACTCATTATCATAGGCGCCGGCTTCGCCGGCATGTACGCCGCACTTTCCGCAGCCCGCCTGCGCGACATCCAGGGCGTTTCGCCCGAGGAGCTCGAGATCGCGCTGGTTGCGCCGGAGCCGACGCTGGTGATCCGCCCGCGGCTCTATGAACAGAAGCCGGAAGCCCTGACGGCGTCTCTCCTCGATGTCCTCGAGGCCGTCGATGTCGACTATGTGCAAGGCAGCGCCGAGACGATCGACGCCAAGGCCCGCGTGGTGCAGATCGCGACCGCCAAGGGCACGCGGAAGACGCTGTCCTACGACCGGCTGGTCGTCGCCACCGGCAGCCGGCTGTTCCGCCCAAATATTCCCGGCCTTGCCGAGCACGGCTTCAGCGTCGACCAGCTCGAGGACGCAGTCGCGCTCGACAAGCATTTGCAAGGCCTTGCCGATCGTCCGGCAATGAACGGGCGCGACACCGTCGTCGTTGCCGGCGGGGGTTTCACCGGCATCGAGGCAGCAACGGAGATGCCTGCGCGACTCCGCAAAATCTTCGGCAAGGACGCCACGCCGCGCGTCATCATCGTTGACCGCAACAGTGCGATCGCCCCCGATATGGGCGAAGGCCCCCGCCCCGTCATCGAGGACGCCCTGCGCAAGGTCGGTGTAGAGACCCGGCTCGGCGCCGGCGTCGCCTCGCTGGACAAATCCGGCGTGACGCTTTCCAACGGTGAACACATCGAAACCGAGACCGTGATCTGGGCGGCCGGCATGCGCGCCGCGCCATTGACCCAGCAGATCCCCGCCGAGCGCGACAATTTCGGCCGCCTGCTCGTCGACCGCGAGCTGCGCGTGCCCGGGGTCGCCGGCGTCTTCGCCACCGGCGATGCCGCGCGCGCCGCCTGCGACGATGCCGGCAACTACGCGCTGATGTCGTGCCAGCACGCCACGCGGATGGGCGCCTTTGCCGGCAATAACGCCGCGGCCGAACTGCTGGGCGTGCCGACCAAGCCGTACCACCAGAAGGGCTACGTCACCTGTCTCGACCTCGGCGAAGCCGGCGCGCTGTTCACGCGCGGTTGGGACCGCAAAGTGGAGATGGTCGGCGACGTCGCCAAGAAGACCAAGCAAGAGATCAACACCGTGTGGATCTATCCGCCGAAGGCCGAGCGTGCCGCCGCGCTGGCGTCGGCCGATCCGGAAAATGTGACCAAGGTGTAGACGCCTCACGCGATACGGGCCGCGCTCCGCTGGCTGCGCGGCCTGCTCAACGACACCAGTCAGCAGCCTTTACCATGAAGCAAGGAGACAAACATGAGCCTAACAAACACGAGCCTAGACAACACCTCACACCCCGGTGCACCGGGCCCCAACGAGTTGGTTCCGTCGCGCTACGCGGTGCGAGTCGGCGACATTGACGTGCTGGTGGTCAGCGATGGCGTGCTACCGCTTCCAACCGCAATGCTGGCACACAACATCGACCCGTCCGTCCGCGCGGCCTGGCTGAAAGACATGTTCCTGCCGCCGGACGCTTACGATTGGGCGCTGAACGTGGTCGTGGTGCGAAGCGGCAGCCAAACCATACTCGTCGATGCTGGGCTTGGGCTCGACCCGGACTTGCACTTGCCGCGGGCCGGGCAGTTGATCAAGCGACTGGAGGCCGCCGGCATCGATCTTGCGTCCGTGACCGACGTGGTGCTGACCCACATGCATATGGACCACATTGGCGGGCTGCTCGTCGACGGGGTCAAGGACCAGCTGCGTCCGGACCTGCGGATCCACGTGGCGGCCGCCGAGGTCAAGTTCTGGGAGGCGCCCGATTTCTCCCACGTCTCCATGCCACCCGGATTCCCGGACGCGCTTCGATCGACAGCCAAGCGGTTCGTGAAAGAGTACCGCAGCCAGCTGCGGCCGTTCGAGGAGGAGTACGAGGTGGCGCCGGGGGTGGTCGTTACTCGCACCGGCGGCCACACCCCCGGACATAGCGTGGTCCGCGTGGCGTCCGGCGGCGACCGGCTGACGTTCGCCGGAGACCTCGTGTTCGCGGTCGGGTTCGAACACCCCGAATGGTACAACGGCTTCGAACACGACCCCGAGGAGTCGGCCCGCGTTCGTATCAGTCTTTTGCGGGAACTGGCTGAGACCGGTGGGCTGCTGGTGGCCACTCACCTGCCGTTCCCGTCCGTCGGTCATGTGGCCGTCGACGGCGACGCCTTTCGTTGGGTGCCGGTCTTCTGGGACTACTGACCGCTGTCCGAACCAGGGCGCGTAGTAAGCGCTTCATCCGATACGGGCCGCGTTTGCAGCGCCGAAGCGCGGCCCGCTCACCCAAAATCCTTAGGAGTTCGACCTCGATGAAACACGAGACCCTGCGGGCCTCGCCGCTCAACGGCTGCACCTTCTGCGTGATGACCCGGGCACTACCTGAGTATTCGCGCAAAGATGTTTCCAGCTTCACGAACCAAGCCACTCCGCACGGCGATCGCGCTTCGAAGCCGCGCGACGGGAGGGTGTGATGAAGGTCGTTGTCTTTGGTGCAACGGGGTCGACAGGACGGCTCGTCGTTGAGTCCGCCTTGTCCGCGGGTCACGTCGTCACTGCCTTCGTCCGTGACCCAAAGCGCCTGCCCTTGACGCATCCGAATCTCAGAATCGTCAAGGGCGATGCAATGGATCCAGCCTCGGTGGCATCTGCGGTCCAAGGGGCGGATGCGATCATCTGCACGTTGGGGGCGGTACCTCAGGCGAAAGGAGATCGGGGTCGACGCCAGCCTGGCGTCCCGGTTTGCTCGGTGGGAACCAAGAACATTCTGGCCGCCATGCCTCCAGGCCGGGGCCGACTCATCGTTGAGAGTTCGGTGAGTGTCGGTGAGAGCTACCACACCGGGAGTTTCGGCGCAGGCTTCCTGGTCAAGCTCGCACTCAAGGAGGTGATGGCAGACAAGGAGAAGCAGGAGGCAGCTGTTCGGGAGAGTGACTGCGATTGGACGATCGTTCGACCGGCAACGCTGACATTCAAGCGCGCTCGCGGAAACCTGAAGGCCGGGACCGATCTGCGCTGGCACATCACCTCAACAGCCACCCGCGCGGACGTGGCCGAATACATGCTCAAGATCCTCGATGACCCCGCGACATACAAGAAGGCCATCACGGTGCGCAACTAGGTTTGCGCTCACCCCAAAACCCTTTTGGAGCTCGACCTCGATGAAACACGAGACTGTGCGCGCGAGCGCGTTCGCCATGCCGCTGACAAACCCGGCCTTTCCCGCCGGCCCCTATCGATTCGTCAACCGCGAATACTTCATCATTCAGTACCGGACCGATCTCGAAGCGTTACGCCGCATCGTGCCGGAGCCGCTGGCGGTCACGGAGCCGGTGGTGAACTACGAATTCATCCGCATGCCTGACTCCACCGGTTTCGGCGACTACACCGAAAGCGGCCAGGTCATTCCGGTGTCCTATCAGGGCGAGCGCGGCATCTTCATCCACCAGATGTTTCTCAACGACCATCCGCCCATCGCAGGCGGGCGCGAGCTGTGGGGCTTTCCGAAGAAGCTCGCGGAGCCGAAGCTCGCGGTCGAAACCGACACGCTCGTTGGGACCTTGAACTACGGCTCGGTCCGGATCGCGACCGGCACGATGGGCTACAAGCACCGCGCGCTCGACGCCACCGCCGAAGCCAGGAAGCTCGCCGGGCCGAATTTCCTGCTCAAGGTCATCCCGCATGTCGACGGCACGCCGCGTATCTGCGAGCTGGTGCGCTTCCACCTCGAAGACATCACGGTGAAGGGCGCGTGGACCGGACCGGCCGCTTTGGATCTCTTCTCCCACGCCCTGGCCCCCGTCGCCGAACTGCCGGTCCTTCAAGTGCTGTCGGCGAAGCACGTTGTTGCCGACCTGACGCTCGGGCTTGGCACGGTGGTCCACGACTATCTGGCCCCGAACGTGGCGGTGCTGCGGCGCGGCTCGGGATCCGAAATCCTGATCGAAGCGAATGCCGGCTGATCGGATCAGTCGCAATGCAAGGAGTATTGGCAATGCTGAATGTAATACGCGAGCAGACTGGTCCGGTGCCACAGCCGCAGCCGCACAGCAAGACGCTGCCTTATGATGTCGTCGCGCTGGTGCTGCAAGGCGGCGGCGCGCTCGGGGCCTATCAGGCCGGCGTCTATGAAGGCCTGCACGAGGCCGGCATCCGGCCGAACTGGCTGGCCGGCATCTCGATCGGCGCGCTCAACGCCGCCATCATCGCGGGCTCTCCCGAGGCCGAACGCGTCGAGCGGCTGCGCGAGTTCTGGGAGACCATCTGTGCCTTTTCGATCGAGTGGCCCGCCGGCGAAGGGCTGGCCAATGCCCTGCCCTTTGCGTTCGATATCAACTCAGTGCGCAACGCGATGGCGGCGACGAGGGCCCTGGTCCAGGGCCAGCCCGGCTTCTTCAAGCCGCGCTTCCCGTCGCCGATCTGGTCGCCATTCTCGGGCGACGCCGCGACAAGCTTCTACGACACGGCACCGTTGCACCAGACCCTGGAGCGGCTCGTCGATTTCGATCGGTTGAACTCGGGCGAGGTGCGCGTCAGCGTCGGCGCGGTCAACGTGCGCACCGGCAACTTGACCTATTTCGACACCGCCGAGCGCCGGCTAGGGCCGAAACATTTTGTGGCTTCCGGCGCGCTGCCACCGGGATTCCCCGCCGTCGAAATCGAAGGCGAACACTATTGGGATGGCGGCGTGGTTTCGAACACGCCCCTCTCCCGCGTACTGTCCGGCGAGCCCGCTGACACGCTGACATTCCAGATCGATCTCTGGTCGGCCAGGGGCCGCGTCCCCTACGACATGATGGACGTCTCGAGCCGGCAGAAGGACATCCAGTATTCCAGCCGCACACGCGCGGTTACCGACCAGGTGCTGAAAATGCAAAAGATGCGCCAGGCTTTGCAGCGCACGATGGAGGAGCTGCCGGCAAGTGCCAAGGCGAAGCCGGAAATCCGCGCCATCGCGGATATGGCCCGCCACCGCTCCTACAACATCGTTCACCTGATCTATCAGACCAAGCTCCACGAGGGCCATTCGAGGGACTACGAGTTTGGATTGAGCGCGATGCGGGCACACTGGCAGAGCGGGCTCGAGGACATCCGCCGCACGCTGGCCGATCCGCGGCGCCTGGATCCGCCGCCCCCAGAGCTCGGAATCGTCACCCACGATGTCCATCGCCGCGATTGATCTCGCGACGGATCTGTCTCTCTCATCGAAAGGAATTCCCATGTTGAAGGGTAAGGTGGCGATCGTCACCGGATCGACCAGCGGCATCGGCCTCGGGATCGCAACGGAGCTGGCGAAGGCCGGCGCCGATCTGGTGTTGAACGGTTTTGGCGACGCGGGCGAGATCGAACGGATCCGCAGCGGGATTGAACGCGACCATGGCGTGCGCGTCGTCTACGACGGCGCTGACATGTCAAAGGGCGACGCGGTGCGCGAGTTGATTGCCAGGACAATCGAGAAATTCGGCTGCCTCGATATCCTCGTCAACAATGCCGGCATCCAGTTCACCGCGCCGGTGGATGAATTCCCGGCTGCCAAGTGGGATGCAATTCTGGCAATCAACCTGTCGGCTGCGTTCCACGGCATTGCTGCAGCAGTGCCGCAGATGAAGAAGCAGCGCTGGGGACGGATCGTCAACATCGCCTCCGCGCACGGCCTCGTTGCTTCGACGCACAAGGCGGCCTACGTCGCAGCCAAGCACGGGATGGTCGGCCTGACCAAGGTGGTCGGGCTGGAGACGGCCGGGAGCGGCATCACCTGCAATGCGGTCTGCCCGGGCTGGGTGCGAACGCCGCTGGTGGAAAAACAGATCAGCGACATCGCAGCAGAGCGCGGCATCAGCCAGAGGGAAGCCGCCGAGGAGCTGTTGTCCGAGAAGCAACCGTCTCTTGATTTTGCCTCGCCGGAGCAGCTTGGCGGCACCGTCGCATTCCTGTGCTCCGGCGCGGCAGACCAGATCACTGGCACCGCAATCTCCGTCGACGGCGGCTGGACCGCGCGCTAGCCAGGGGGAGAGGATCATGTCGCTGAACAAGACAAAGAAGGCTGGCCTGCTGCTGTGCCTCGGCGCAGTCGCGGTCGTGGCTAGCGGATGGGTCTGGGTCCGATCGGGCGGCGAGACGACCGACAACGCCTATATCCGCGGCGACGTGACCTCGCTCGCGCCAAAAGTTGCGGGCTACGTCACGGCCGTCGAGGTTGAGGATAATCAGACCGTCCGGGCGGGCGACGTCCTGTTCCGGATCGATGACCGCGACTATCGCGCGCGGCTTGCACAGGCAGAGGCCAATGTCGAATCCGCCCAGGCCCGCCTCACCAATGTCGATGCCGATATCCAGCTTCAGCATGCCCTGGTTCGGCAGGCCGAAGCGCAGAGACGTTCGACCGTGGCCGAGAGGAATCTGGCAACGAAAGCCTCCGATCGCCGCCGCGAGTTGATCCGCACCAACGCCGTCAGTCAGGCCGCAGTCGACGAAAGCGACGCGGCGCTGGCGAGGGCCGAAGCGGGCGTGTCGGCAGCATCGGCAACGGTGGAGGCTCAGCAGCAACGTATCGCGGTGCTTGCCACCCAGCGCGAAGCTGCCGTCGCAGCCCTGGCACAGGCGAAGGCGGCACGCGATCTCGCCCAGATCGACCTTGACCACACCGTGGTACATGCGCCGGTCAACGGCGTGATCGGCAACCGCCAGGTGCGTCTCGGCCGGCTTGTCGCGCCGGGCGCCTCCCTGCTCGATATCGTTCCGGTCAGCGACGTATGGGTGGTCGCGAATTTCAAGGAAACCCAGATCGAACATATCCGGCCCGGTCAGCGCGCCCGCATCACGGTCGACGGCTATCCGAATACGACGTTTGAAGGCGTGGTGGACAGCTTTGCGCCCGGCAGCGGGTCTGCCTTCAGCCTGCTTCCCGTCGACAATGCGACAGGAAACTTCATTCGCGTCGTTCAGCGTGTCCCGGTGAAGATCCGGTTTGCCGGCCATCCATTGCAAGGCCGTCTCGTGCCCGGCCTCTCCGCGCGTGTCGAGATCGATCGAGGACGGGGCTCATGAGCACGACCATTGCCGTCACGCCCGTCTGCGACAGAGCTGCGGCTGGGCCCCTTCTGGTCGCGGGCATTGTGCTTGCAACGTTGACGGAGGCGATCGCGAGCACTGTCCTGTCGCTTGGACGCAGCGATATCATCGGCGACACCCACGCGACCCCTGATGAGTTCGCTTGGCTGGATATTGGATACACGGCGTTGAAGCTCATCGGGTTTATGGTCGCGCCCTGGCTGATGAGCCGTGTCAATCCGCACCGCCTGGTCATCTGCGCAACCCTGATCATGGGCACGGCGTGCGGCATTGCCGCCGTCACGTATCGCTTGGACCTCCTGATCGCACTCCGCTTGATACAAGGCTTCTCCGGCGCCGCCCTGCTCGTCGGGGGCCAGACAATCATCTTTCTCGCCTATCCGCGATCCAACCAACCGATCCTTCAAGCCCTGTTTGCGATGGGGTCGGTCGTCGCTCCCGGGACGATCGCCCCTGCTCTCCAGGGATGGCTGGTCGACAGCCAATCCTGGACATGGATTTTCTTCAGCGTCGTTCCGCTGGCGGTGACGGCTGCCGGACTGCTGTTGATCGCGGACGGACCGAGGCCGGTTGCGACCGTACGCCGTCCGTTTGACCGCATCGGCTTCTCACTCATCTCCGTCACCCTCTTGTGCTTCACCTATGTTTTGAGCCAGGGCAGCCGATGGAACTGGTTCGATGAATCGCGCATCCTGTGGCTGACAGTGATCGGCGCAGCCACTCTGCTGGCATTTCTCGGCCAACAAGTAATGGCCAAAGGCCGGGGCCTGCTCGATTTCACCTTGTTCCGGTCGGAAGATTTTTGCTTCGCCTTTATCGTCAGTTTCGTCGCCGGCGCAGCCTTGTTCGGAAGCGCGTTTCTGATCCCATCGTTCGCCGTGTCCGTTCTCGCGTTCAGGCCCACCGATGCCGGCCTGCTCCTGTTGCCAAGCGGCGCACTTTTCGTCGGTTCGCTCCTCGTCGCCGCCTTCCTCATGCAGGTCCGCCACGTTCCTCCGGTCGCCACCGTGCCCGTCGGAATCCTGATGATCATGGTGGCGATGTGGATGCTGTCCGGTTCAACCAGCGAAAGCGGCGCTGATGACATGATGGCGGCCGTCTTGTTGCGTGGCTTTGGCCTTGGTTTTCTGTTTCTTTCGATCAATCTGATCGCTTTCAGCAATCTCAACGACCGCAACCGCGCGTCGGGCATAGGTCTGTTCAATGCCGGTCGCCAGCTCGGTGGTCTCATAGGAGTCGCCGGTCTCCAGAGGCTGATCGACCATGACGTCGCCGGCAATGTTGCAGTACTCGGCGCCAGCGTCACATCAGGCGTTCCTGCGGTCAGCGAACGGCTGATGACGGTGACAGCCATGCTCGCGGCAAGGGGAATGGACGCCGTGGCCGCCGGCCGGGCTGCCGCGAGCCTGCTGGGCCGGGCCGTCATAGGTCAATCTACCGTGATCGCCTTCGACACGGCATTCAATGCCGTCGCCCTGCTGTTTGTATTCGCCGCGCCGGTGCTGGTCACCATCAAGATCGGATTCCACCGCTACGCGAAAATGCACGCTGCGCGTCACCGAGAACCGAGGAGCCCGACATGAGACATCCCGCGCCGAATCCCGCTCGACCCGACGATGCTCAAACGAGGGCAGACACCCGCACCTCAGATCCCGCTGGCGATCAGCCGAATGTCGTTGCCCAGCGAGGCAATGGTCGGGGGGAAGCACTGAAGGCGTTGCTGGCTGGCAAACAACCGTCGGCAGCCTGGAGGCAGGCAGTCGAATATTCAGAATGAGGGGTCGTCATCGTAACGGATGACAGTGCCGCCGGCGTTCCGCAAGCTGATATGGCAGTGCCACGTGACGCCAAGCGCACGTATCCAACGAATGCTTCGTGGACATTTTTCCAGCCGGCTCAAATCGGAGTCCCACTTCTCCGAAATGTTATGCGGCGCCTAACGATCGGAGCCGCGTCAAGGTCGCCTGAGCCTGCGGCCAAGCGGCGTGCTCGCGAAAGAGCTTCGAAAGAGTTGCTGCGCAGCGAGCGAAAAATAGCACGGTTACCACTCGAAGCGCGACGGCACTGTTGTTGAAAACCAGCTGAAATGCCCTGGCAAAAGCCCGACACCTCCAGCTAGTCATGCGCATGTCATGCTTTGCTTATAGCCGGTGATATTGACAACAGTTTGCGCCGCTTGTGGAGTTTACGATGCCCGCCTCGTCCGATCTTCCGGTAGTTGGCGCCGCGTTGACCAGCACGACGCTCGCGTTGCACCGCAATTGGATTCTCGAACGACAACGTGACCTTGAGATCCAGGATTTCTTCGAGGCGGAGACGCTCGACGGCGACTGGCGCGCACGGGTTGAGATGCTCCGCAAGCTGCTTGACGGCTATGAAGGGCGGCTTGGCATTCACGGGCCCTTCTGGGGCTTCAAGATCGACAGCCAGGATCCTCTGATCCGCGCGGTCGTCACCAAGCGTTTGCTTCAGGGGCTCGAGGTTTGCGAGGCCCTCGGCGCAACACAGATGGTCATCCATTCGCCCTACTCCACCTGGGATTACAACAATCTCGATATCAATCCCGGTGCACGCGCATGGGTCATCGAGCGGGTCCATGCGACGCTCAGGGATGTTGTAAGGCGCGCCGAAGTCATCGGCTGCGAACTCGTCATTGAAAACATCGAGGACAAGGATCCAATGGATCGCGTGCAGCTTGCGAATAGTTTCGCAAGTCCGGCCGTGCGCGTCTCGCTGGATACCGGTCACGCCAACTACGCCCACGGCTCCACCGGCGCTCCGCCCGCCGATTTCTACGTCGATGCCGCCGGCGACGCTCTTGCCCATGTCCATCTCCAGGACACCGATGGCTATGCGGACCGGCACTGGCTTCCCGGCGAAGGCAACATCAGCTGGCCGGCCGTCTTTCGCGCGCTGGGCCGTCTTTCATCCCGTCCGCGCCTGATCATCGAGGTGAAGGACCAGACCAACATCCGCGCCGGCGCAGCGCATCTCGAAGCGCTGGGACTGGTGGTCTGACGCGACGGCCGCGCGGCCTCGGCGCGTTGCATCCGGTTCACCCTCGCCGCCCGCCAGGCCGGGCCTCGCGCGCGGTATATCGGCTCGCTTGTCTGAAAAGGAGAAGTTTCATGATACACCCCTCCCGCCGTTCGGTCGTCGGTCTCGGCGCCGCCGCAGCCGGCACGCTGCTCCTGCCGCGCTTCGCGATTGCGCAGGCCGATAACCGGCCGGCGATCACGATCGCGGTGCAGAAGGTCACCAATTCGAATACGCTCGATGTGATGCGCGAACAGTCCAACGTCGGAGAACGCGTATTCTTCTCTTCGCTGTGGGAGGCGCTGATCGGCAAGAACTGGCGCGGCAGCCTGGAAACAGTTCCCGGTCTCGCCACCGAATGGCGCCGCATCGACGAACAGACCGTCGAGCTGAAGCTGCGTCCGGGCGTGAAGTTTCACAATGGCGACGAGATGACGGCCGAGGACGTCGTGTTCAGCTTCGGCCGTGAACGCATGTTCGGCAGCACCGAGGCCAAGAACCGCACAACGATCAAGGCGTTCGAACAGATCCCGACGCCCCGCCCCGGCAAGGAGCTGCCGCCTGAAGTCTCAGCCACGGCCCGCCGCATCTGGCCGGATCTCCTGCGCGTCGACGCCGTGGACAAATATACGGTGCGCTTCGTCAATGCGACGCCGGACGTAACGCTGGAAGGCCGCCTGTCCCGTTACGGCTCCAACATCCTGAGCCGCCGCGGTTGGGAAGAGGCCGCGAGCTACCTCGACTGGGCGCGCAAGCCGGTCACAACCGGCCCTTACAAGGTTGTCGAGTTCAAGCCTGACGTGTCGCTGACGCTGGAGGCCCATGACGAATACTGGGGCGGCCGGCCGCCGCTCAAGCGCATCCGGTTCGTCGAGGTTCCGGAAGTATCGAGCCGCGTCAATGGGCTTATTTCCGGCGACTATCAGTTTGCCTGCGACATCCCGCCGGATCAGATTGCCGGGATCGAAAAGAATGCCACCTTCGAGGTTCAGGGCGGCACGATCCTCAACCACCGCCTGACCGTATTCGACAAGAATCATGCGCAGCTCGCCAACCCGCTGATGCGCCGCGCCTTCACCCATGCAATCGACCGGCAGGCAATCGTCGACAGCCTCTGGTCCGGACGCACGCGTGTGCCGCGTGGCCTGCAGTGGGAGTATTACGCCGACATGTTCCAGGCCGACTGGACGGTTCCGGAATACAATCCGGCCCTGGCGCAGGATCTGCTCAAGCAGGCAAACTACAAGGGCGACGCGATTCCATACCGGCTGCTCAACAACTACTACACCAACCAGGTGGCGACCGCGCAGATCCTTGTTGAGATGTGGAAGGCGGTCGGCCTCAACGTCCAGATCGAGACCAAGGAGAACTGGACCCAGATCATGGAGCGCTCCAACACGCGCGCAGTGCGTGACTGGTCCAACTCCGCGCCGTTCAACGATCCGGTTTCTTCCATCGTCGCGCAGCACGGGCCGAACGGCCAGCAACAGCAGATCGGCGAATACGCCAACGCCGAAGTCAATACGCTCTCAGAATTCCTGGAAACCTCGACCGACCGCCCCGCGCGCCGGAAAGCCTTCCGCCGCATGCTGGAAATCTGCGAGCGCGAAGACCCCGCCTACACGGTGCTGCATCAGAACGCCGTCTTCACCGCCAAGCCGAAGTCAATCAAGTGGAAGGCTGCGCCAGCCTTCGCGATGGATTTCCGCGCCGGCAATTTCGAGGTCTGAAGCCGATGGCGCCGCTGGTCTCGATCGAAAGCCTCACGGTTGCCTTTGATGGCGTAACGGTGTTGCACGGGATCGATCTGCAGGTCGAGCGCGGCGAAGCGCTTGGCCTGGTCGGCGAGTCTGGATCCGGCAAATCCGTCACCTGGCTCGCTGCCCTCGGTCTTCTGCCGAAGGCGGCGTCGATTGGCGGCCGCGTCAGGCTGGAAGGCGCCGACATCCTCGGCGCCGCACCGGCCGAACTCGACCGTGTTCGCGGCGGGCGGATCGCCATGATCTTTCAGGATCCGGCAAGCGCGCTCAATCCGGTGCTGTCCATCGGCAAGCAGATCGGCGAAAGCCTTGCGCTGCATCGGGGCCTCTCCGGCGCGTCGATCCGCTCTGAGGCCCGGCATCTGCTCGATCTTGTCGGCATTCCCGATCCGGAGCGACGTCTCTCCGCCTATCCGCACGAATTCTCGGGCGGCCAGAACCAGCGAATCATGATTGCCATGGCGCTCGCTGGAAACCCTGACCTGCTGGTCGCTGACGAACCGACGACGGCGCTCGATGCGACAATCCAGTCTCAGATTCTCGAGCTGATCGGTCGTGTGCGGCGGGAAACCGGCATGGCGCTCGTGCTCATCAGTCACGACCTCGGCGTCGTTGCTGAAAATTGCGATCGGGTCGCCGTGATGTATGCGGGCCGCATTGTCGAAGAGGCCAATGCAGACGAATTGTTCGCCGATCCGCGCCATCCGTATACGCTGGGGCTGACAGGCGCGCTGCCGCCGATCGATGGTCCGCGCCGCCGACTGACCGCCATCCCCGGCATGGTGCCAAATCCGAAGACGATGCCGCCTGGCTGCGCGTTCGCGCCGCGCTGCCCTTCGTCCGACCGGCTCTGCGAGAACGAGCCGCCGGTTTTGCGCGCGATCGGCGAACGGCGACGTCTCGCCTGCGTGCTGAAGGGCGGCGCACCGCTGTATTCGCCTCTGCTAGAGGCGGCGGCGGAATGACAGCGCCTCTCGTCAAGGTCGAAGCCATCGTCCGCAGCTATCGGATGCGAAGTGGCATGTTCGGGCGTGTCACCGACCTGCGCGCGGTCGACGGCGTCTCGTTCGACATCCAACGCGGCGAAACGCTCGGTCTCGTGGGCGAGTCCGGCTCCGGCAAATCGACCACCGGCCGGATGGTTCTCGGGTTTGAAGCGCCCGACAGCGGTTCGGTCGCCTTCGACCAGACGGCAATGCCGGCGACCGGATCTGCGGCATGGCGCTCACAGCGTGCCCGCATGCAAATGATATTTCAGGACCCTCTCGGCGCGCTCGATCGCCGCTGGACGATCGCAAGACAAGTGCGCGAGCCGCTCGACATCCACGCCATCGGCGACGATGCTTCCCGCGCAGCGCG